>JAKDMQ010000317.1 GCA_030452265.1 Nitrococcus sp. | reverse complement strand
TCCAGGAGTGCGTCTCGAGTAGATCGGTGAAGTAATCGGTCAACTGCGCCTCGGTGAGATCGTCGATGCGATGGTCGAAATACTTGCCAATGCGGCGGATGGCTCGGGCGTATGCCTCGATGGTCTTGGGCTGCAAGCCCTTGAGCCTGATGTGTTTGATGTGGGATGCGTAGTTGCGCTTGAACTCTTGGTTCGGTACTGCTTCCATGGTCATGTAGCCTCACGATTCTTTCCGGAATGGTCCCTCAAGTCTGAGGGGGTGAGGCTACATTTTAGAATTCATGCGACGCCGCTGCTTTCCTCCGCGTAGCGGCTTCGTCCAACACATGGGACTTGCCTGCCACGCACCCAGTACGCAATCATCTACCAATGGTATCGAGACTGTCCGGCCCTGTCGCCACGTTCGGAATCGGTGTAGCCCTAATTGCGGCCATCGCGATGAACCCACCGACCGTTCGGACCAAGCCCCCAGCGGAGGCGCGGACGATCGTAAACTTTACCGGCCGTTCAGTGCCAGTGCCGCGGGATCCACAGCGGATCGCCGTGCTGGCGCCGGTATTGGACGTGCTCGCTACGATCGAGCCTTGTACGAACCGGATCAGTGGGGGGATCGAATATGAGATCGCACATGCCGCCAATACGCCGACAGGGCTCGTATGCCCTGGTTTGGCCCGAATTCCGGTCGTAAGCACACGTTGGACTCCCGATCCTGAAAAGATCCTGAAGAGTGAGCCGGATGTTGTCATCGCAATACGCGATCTTGCCTCCAATTTGGAGGCGATCGGGTACCCGAGCCTTGTCCGTATTGATTATGGGCCCGAGTCCGTTAAGAGGCGAGACCGAGTTTGGCGGTTGGCGGGTCGCGTTCTGAACCATGAGGAGCGCGCGGCCCGATTGCAGAGCCTCTATCGCGCTGAGATGGAGGATCTGAGGCTGCAGGCTCACCCCACCGGCGAACGTCAGCCCCGGGTGATTGAGATGTTCGGCTCAGCCACCGGTTGGCGCGTATCCGGAGGTGGATACTACCTCTCCGATGTGTTGTCAGCGCTGGGAGCGGTCTATGCCGCCGACGGCGTCCGGCACGCGAGTGGTGTGAGCCAAGAGGATCTGTTTGTGCTCGATCCCGACGTGATTCTATTGCAAGGCTACTCGACTTCAGGTCCCGAGGCATTATTCGATGACCCGTCGTGGCAGGCCGTTACCGCCGTGAAAATGCGCCGGGTCTACAAGATGCCGCCGCACAATCAATTCAATGAAGCCGTCGATTTGATCCTCACCGCGACGTGGCTGGCTCACGTCTTGCGGCCCGAGGCGCCCGGACCCGACCTTGTAAGCGCAACGCAGAATATTTTTACGCAGGTCTTTGATCGCCGCTTGAGCGATAGCCAGCTTTGCCGGCTCTTCCAGTTCGACGCAAACAACCGCTCCCAATCGTATCGAAAGATACTCCCTATCGATTGTCCTCCCCAGAAATAACCGCGTGGCGGGCGCGCTCACGCGTGGCGGTGGCCTCCTGAGCGATCCCAGAGTGCGCGGCTGAGATGGCGCGACCCTCGCGCAACTGTCCCTTGAATGCAGCGGAGGAGGCAACGTCTGCATGGTCGCTTTGGACACCGTGCTCTTCAGCATCCAGAATGTCTTGCTTCGCGACCTCGCGCGCGACGTTGCCATCTTGCTATAACGGCCATCGGTGCACGGAGAAGCCATTGTGAGAGAAAACGAACTGCTGGTCGTGACCGAAAGCGTACGAATCGCCGGCGAGCTCGGCGTGCTCATCAAGCATCAACGTCGTCCTGGCGATATTCTCTGTGTCGTTCGCGGGCCGGTACAATCAGAGGCGACTCGCTACTCCTTTTCTATTGGACGCCGGCGCCACATTGAACCGACATCCTCTCCGTCTCAACCCGACTTCGGCCGCTACATAAATCATTTCTGTGATCCGACGGCATTCGTTCGCATTGCACAAGACGCGCATGGCGCGCCTTGTGTCGAGGTTGTGGCGCGAATGGACCTGCAAGCAGGTGCCGAAGTCACATTCGACTATGCATCACTGGAGTACGAGGGCACGGTTTCTGAAATGAAATGCCAGTGCGGGACAGCCGCCTGCCGAGGCATGATTCAGGGTTTTAAGGATCTGCCAGCGGCCCTTGTAGCGCGTTATCGTGGCGGAAGGCATGATCGCGCCGTACCTATTGAAAATGCGCGCCGATTGCGCCACCGGTGACGCTGACTTGGCTCTGAAATTACCAGGACACGTCCAACATCGCTGTGTGTGACTGCTCCCCAACATGACGGCGCCGGCTCGGCAGGCTCGTTCGGCATTGGGAAATGCAGGTTCTCCTTCATCTGCGCGAGCTTCGTCCGCGCCGCGTTCATCCAGGGCGCGGCCCCTTCACCAACTGCACCGCTTGGCCATGGACATAGGCGTCGAGCGGCGTGACCGGGTCGCCCCGCCCTCGGGAGGCACCAACGCCCAGTGCGGGCGAAGCTCGTCGTAACGTCGACGAAACACCTGCAACGACTCCTTGTGGCCTCATCCGGCGTTGCGTAGAGCTTCCAGTACACTTCCTCGGCCCGGCCCTTCCTTGCTCAACAATCGCGGTGCGACCTGGACTCGCTGCTCGGCGCTCCACGTCGCCTTCTTGCCCATCTCCCAAGCCCCCTTATCAACTCAACACGAACAAGTGACCACTTACATTCGCGTCCGGCGATATCGGAGCTGTAGACACGCTTGACTTTGTGTTTGGGGGCCGTAAACTGCGTTATAGAGCATCTAACATAACGCACGTAATGGGCACAATCGGACACAGTAGCAATGAACTGGGTTTTTAGCACGAGCACACACCGGCGGCAAGTGTATGCCGCCGCATCGGCGATAGCTATGATCGCAACACCTGGGCCCAGCAGGGCACAAGAGGCAACTCCGATTCCGGACGTCACGGTCTCCGCGCCGGCAAACGCCGGGGCAGACGGAAGCGTTGTGGACGGCTACCGGGCAAGCGTTGCGGACGGCTACCGGGTCGAGACCATCCAAAACGTCGGCCCCTTCAGCGACATGGAGCTGCAAG
>JAKDMQ010000094.1 GCA_030452265.1 Nitrococcus sp. | reverse complement strand
ACCACGGTATCGGATGGGCGTTCATCGCAGTTGGGCGAGGCCGCGTAACGCGCGCGGCTTACTAGTCCGCTTCCTAGATCGATCCGCAAACACGCCTCCGCAAGCTCAGCGGGGAAAGCCCCGCCAAGATGTTAGCATGGGGCATTCCGTCTGGCGCCGTCGGCCTCCTACGGCCCGGCCCGTCCCGTCCCGCGCCACCAGTGAGGTTGCCTCCATGAGCAACACCCGCCCCGCTCGCAACCGGCTTGCCGCCACTACCAGCCCGTATCTGCTCCAGCACGCCAACAATCCGGTTGACTGGTACCCGTGGGGTCCGGAGGCGCTGGAGCGCGCGCGCACTGAGGATCGTCCCATCCTGCTCTCCATCGGCTATTCGGCTTGCCACTGGTGTCACGTCATGGCCCATGAGTCCTTCGAGGACGAAGCAGTCGCGCGCACGATGAACGAGCACTTCGTCAACATCAAAGTCGACCGGGAGGAGCGGCCCGATCTGGACCGGATCTACCAGACGGCCCACCAACTGCTCACCGATCGGCCGGGCGGATGGCCACTGACCGTCTTCCTCACGCCCGAGCAGGTGCCCTACTTTTGTGGAACCTATTTCCCGCGCGCATCGCAATATGGCCTACCCGGATTTCACGAGATCCTAGGGCAGCTTGCCCAAGCCTATCGCGAGCAACGCGAGGCCATTGCGAAACAAAATAAGGGAGTGCTGGACGCGCTAAAGCGCATTTCCGAGCCGCCGCCCGGCGCCGGCGCGGTAACGCCCGCGCTCCTCGACAAGGCCCTTAATGCCCTGGCGAGCGAGTTTGATCCCACCTTCGGTGGCTTCGGTCATTCTCCCAAGTTCCCCCAGCCGAGCAGCATCGAGCGCTTGCTGCGCCATTATGCCCGCACGGCCGGTGCGGCTGTCCCTGACGACGACGCCTTGCGCATGGCGCGGTTGACTTTGCGCAAGATGGCGCTCGGCGGAATCTACGATCAAATCGGCGGCGGATTTGCCCGCTATTCCGTGGACAACTACTGGATCATCCCGCATTTCGAGAAAATGCTCTATGACAATGGCCAGCTCTTGGCACTCTACGCGGATGCTTGGCAAGCGACGGGAGAGAAGCTCTTTCGGCGCGTGGCCTATGAGACCGCCGAATGGGCGCTGCGCGAGATGCGCCATCCCGACGGCGCCTTCTATGCCTCCCTGGACGCGGACAGCGAAGGTGGAGAGGGCGCCTTCTACCTATGGACACCGGATGAGATTCGCAATGTGCTGCCGGCGGAGGAGGCCGAGCTTGTCCTCGCCCGTTGCGGCATTGACAAGCATCCCAACTTCGAGGGTCGGTGGCATCTCTATGTCCGGTTGAGCTTTACCGACCTGGTAAAGAATCTGCGCCGACCGCGCGAGGAGCTAGTGGCGCTGTGGCAATCGGCACGCACGCGCCTGCGCGAGGCGCGTGAGCAACGATCACCACCGCCGCGCGATGAGAAGATCCTTACGAGCTGGAACGCATTGATGGTCATCGGGCTCGCTAGGGCGGCACGGCGTTTTGGCAACACCGCCTTCACGGCAGCGGGCGAGCAGACGCTGCAGTTCTTGCACTCGAACCTCTGGCGCGACGGCCGTCTGCTGGCGGTTTGGAAAGACGGGCGCGCGGACTTGCAAGCCTATCTCGATGATCACGCCTACCTACTTGCCGCTTTGCTGGAGCAACTCCAAGCGCGCTGGAACCCACGCTGGCTGCAATGGGCTCGCGCCATTGCCGATCTGCTGGTGGAGCGCTTTGAGGACAAAGCGAATGGCGGTCTCTACTTCACCGCCGACGATCACGAACCCCTGGTACAACGCCCACGCCCGCTCGCCGACGACGCCTGCCCCTCGGGCAATGCCATCGCGGCCCTCGCCCTGGCGCGGCTCGGGCATCTACTCGCCGAGCCACGCTATCTCGATGCCGCCGAACGCACGGTACAGACCGGCGCCGGCGCCATGAAGGCGATGCCGCACGGTCATTGCGCTCTGATCACGGCGCTGGAGGAGCAGCTCACCCCCGTGGAAACGGTGCTCATCCGCTGCCCGCCGGGGGAGGAAACCGACTGGCGCGGCGTCGTCGAGCACGACTATGCGCCCGCGCGCCAGGTCTTCTTTTTGCCTTGGGATGAAAGCCCCACGGAGCTTGGCGCCGTGCGCCTCGAAGGGCGGGGCGCCTGGATCTGCCGGGGAACGCGCTGCCTGGCACCGTTGAAGACGGTCTCTGATCTCACCGAGCAGTTGTCACGACGCGGGGATTGATAGCGCATCATTACAACTACGGGCCGGGTGGCCGCGGGCGATTGCTCACCCGCGGCCGCCCAGCGCGCAATTTCCGTCGCTCACCGCTGGAACAGGCGCGCATCCCACCACACGGGCTCAGCCAGATCCGTTTCGATCCGGCCGAACGCCTCATGCGCGGGATTAATCAGCACGTTGCGCTCGATCCTGGCAACGAAGGAGGGAACCACGAGGATCAATGAGCGCCGCTCTCGGATCCAGCGCGCGCCATACGCACGCGATAGTCGAGGCTCCGGCGCATCCCAGCCGCGAAGGGTGTCCTTGGTCACGGCCTCATAGCTTACACCGCGGGGAATGGTGATCTTCACGTAGTGCTGGGTCGGCAGAAGGTGTCCAGCGCCGTGGACCAGCTTCTCCAGCATCGCCGTCGAATAGTGCTCGAAGGCATAGATCACCGGCGTATCGGCGCTGTTCCAACGCCCTGGATAAAGCCGCGACCCAGTAGCGTCCACTATCGGGTACGCGCCATTCGGATCGCCAATACAAAAACATGAGAGCGTGCGGTCTAAACGCTGGGAGCTCACGCGGCCGAGCCGTACTTCAGCCGCCCAAGGATATCCTCCACCATACGGGCACCCACGTTAGTGCGTGCCGCGACATCGATCGGCTGCCGCCCATGCAGGAGAGGGTGCGGCTCGGCGAGGAAACGGCGTGTCGACACGGCATCGCCCCAGACGTCCAGCGCCAATGCCCAGATACGGGCAAGCCGCTGCACGCGTTCACCCTCCTCCAACGACAGGCGCTTCTGCTGCCTGCGCCGGGCAAACGTGGCGCGGGCCACCAGCACATCGCGAAACTTCGTGTCGTTCGGGGCAATGAGCTTGCACACGCGCTCCAGCGAGCTCACCGGGAGGCCCTTTTCCAGGGCCTCCGCAAGCTCGAAGGTTGTCTCGATGCCTCGCCGAGAGAGGCCCAGCACGCTGGCGATGTCGCATGCGCTGGTGCTCATGGAAGCCTCCAGTCTCATTTGAGGTCGATCATGGCATCACTTGGTCGGAAACGCAACGAGCAAGGCTGTGCGGTTAAACTACGAAATTAGCTTACGGTGACAGAAAGGCCGCCGGAGAACGGAAATTGGTGTAAATGGCGAGGCGTCACCGCAAGCGCGCAATTTTGTTCTAGTTATGCCCCAGCTCGTGCTTGGCTTACTCCTCATCAAGCTCGGCGCTGAGCGTTTCCAGATACTTGCGGGTAAGCGCTTGAAAACGGGGCGTCAACCCAACATCCTCGTAGATCGGATCACCCTGCTCATCTTCCGAGACGATGCGGTTGCCCTGCACGTACGGGAAGGCCGCCTCGATTTCGTCGAGGGCGGTGGAGAGCAGATCGGTGATGAGGTCCTGCTCCGATCGCCCTGGAAACAGCTCGGCGAGCGTGGCGAGCTTAGCGGCATCATGCATCGGCAGGCGCACCGCGTAGGCCTTCGGCGTGCGCCGCTCCGCGGCCGATCTCTCCCAGGTTTCGAGCAACTCTCGAAACTTCATATACCTTCTCTCCTTCACACGGCTTGGATGGTAGGGCCTCGAGCGGCTACCGAATCTTGGCACATACCAAACCACGCACGAGTCGGTTCATGCGCAGCGAAGCAATCAATCGAGGAGTCATTGGCCAAGCGGCCGATGATAACCCAAGGTTCCTTGCCGGTCAGCAACGCACCTGAGCTCGATTCGACCCAACCGAAAGACCACCAGCCATGAGCACTTGCGAGACCTCAATCGCAGCCGAGACGGCTACTCTCCGGCGATGGTCATACCGTCGACCAGCACCGATCCGGTGCGTATGTTGCCGCGGATATCCACATCTCGGCCTACCGCGCGGATGCGCTCGAACATCTCTCTGAGACGACCTGCGATAGTGATCTCCTCCACCGGAAAGGCCACCTCGCCGTTTTCTACCCAAAAACCAGCCGCGCCCCTGGAGTAATCCCCTGTAACCGGGTTCACCCCCTGCCCCATCAGGTGGCTGACTACCAGACCCTGGTGCATGTCCTGGAGCAGTTGCGGGTAATCCATGGCACCGGGCTCAACTTCAAGATTATGGATTCCTCCCGCGTTACCCGTGGTCTGCATTCCAAGCTTGCGAGCCGAATAGCTCGACAGGACATAGCCGCGCAGTATCCCATCCTCGATCAGGGTGCGGGATTGCGTCGCGACACCTTCCCCGTCGAAGGGCGCGCTGCCGAGCGCGCCTTGCAAATGGGGTTGCTCCTTGATTGTGAGCCAGTCCGGAAACACCCGCGTATCGAGCGAGTCGAGCAGGAACGAGGCGCGGCGATACAAGCTGCTGCCCTGAATCGCCCCGAGGAAATGCCCGAACAGGCTGCGCGCGACCATGGGGGTAAATAGCACCGGCACGCTGCGCGTCGAGAGCCGGCGTGCCCCCAAGCGCTGAACCGTGCGCCGCCCGGCTTCCTGGCCCACGGCTTCGGCCGCTTGCAGAGCGCTCGGATCGCGCGCGGTCGTGTACCAATAATCACGCTGCATGGCCTCGCCGACGCGCCCGACCACCGCGCAACTGATACTATGTTGAGACGAGGGATAACCCTCCAGAAAACCGTGGCTGTTGCCGTATACGTGAACCCCCTGGTGCGCGGTGATCTCAGCCCCCTCGGAATTAGTCAGGCGCGGATCCACCCCCAGCGCGGCGGACTCACATTGGCGTGCCAAATCGATCGCCTCTTCCGGCGCGACATCCCAGGGGTAGTAGAGCTTCAGGTCCGGCACACCCGCGGCCATCCGCTCCGCGTCCGCCAAGCCGGCGCACGGATCCTCGGAAGTATAACGTGCGATATCGCATGCGGCGCGCACCGTCTCCGCTAGGGAGGCTCGACTAAAATCGGCCGAGCTTGCGGTTCCCTTGCGCTGGTCGAAGTAGACGGTAACCGCCAAACCGCGATCACGCATATGCTCTAGCGTATCCACCTCGGCATGGCGAACCTTGACCGACAAACCGAAGCTCGTGCTGGCGGAAGCCTCGGCGGCGACAGCGCCCTGCCGATCGGCCTCCTCGATCATCTCAGCCACCAGCTCGGCAAGCTCGGCCTTGTCCGGCAGCCGCCGCCGCGCAACCGGGCTCAATGTGGAGTCCGTCATCCTACCCTCCTGTGAAACAATTACTAACTCACTGTTTTTCAGGGATTATGATCAGCGATTGTCAGGCCGATGCTACCGGCTGGACATAGTGCCTGGGAGCGGCGCCCTCGCCGCGATGCCCTCATGCGATTGCTCTGGGAGATTCGCGGCGAGGGCGCCGCTCCCACCCAATCCTACCTAGACTGGGTTGTTTCCTGTGCGGCAGCGTATCGCCCCGAGCTGACAATGCATCTGCAAACATCAGCAATCTCGCGTCGCCAAGTTGACCCTAATCAACCTGTGTTCCCCCGACCGTGAGAGCATCCACTTTGAGAGTGGGCTGGCCGACGCCGACGGGCACGCTTTGGCCCTCCTTGCCACAGGTACCGATGCCGCTGTCGAGCTGCAGGTCATTGCCTACCATGCTGACCCGGGTCAGCACATCCGGCCCGTTACCGATCAATGTCGCACCCTTGACTGGGCGGGTAACCCTGCCGTTCTCGATCAAATAGGCCTCGCTCGCGGAGAACACGAACTTGCCCGAGGTGATATCCACCTGCCCGCCACCGAAATTAACGGCATAGAGGCCATGATCGACCGAGGCGATGATCTCCTCCGGCGAATGCGGCCCGGCCAGCATATAGGTGTTCGTCATGCGCGGCATCGGCAGATGAGCGTAGGACTCCCGCCGGCCGTTACCCGTCGCCGGCATGCCCATCAAGCGGGCGTTGAGGCTGTCCTGCATGTAGGCGGCAAGCACCCCGCGCTCGATCAGGGTGGTGCATTGGGTCGGGGTACCCTCGTCATCGATGTTGAGCGAACCGCGCCGGTTGGGCAGGGTTCCATTATCGACCACGGTGCAAAGCGGTGAGGCGACTCGCTCACCGAGACGACCCGAGAACGCAGAGGTGGCCTTGCGGTTGAAATCGCCCTCGAGGCCATGCCCGATGGCCTCGTGCAGCAGCACCCCCGGCCAGCCCGGCCCTAGGACAACCGGCATAGTCCCGGCCGGCGCCTCGACCGCCTCGAGGTTGAGCAGCGCTTGGCGCACCGCCTCTTGGGCGTAGCCCTGGATGCAGCCACCGGCGGTGAAAATTTCGTAGCCCATCCGAGCGCCACCGCCCGCACTGCCGCTCTCGCGACGCCCGTTGTGCTCGACCAGTACGGTGACATTAAGGCGCACGAGAGGGCGGACATCGGCACTCAGCCGACCATCGCCGGATGCGACCAGAACCACGTCATGGACGCCGGCCAGACCCACGACCACCTGCTCTACCCGCGGATCCTGGCGCCGCGCCTCGGCATCGAGCTCGCGCAGCAACGCCACCTTCTCATCGGCGCTCAAGCTGTCCAACGGGTTGAGTGGCTGATACAGCGCCAGCCCCTCGCCGGCCTTCCAGGCCTGCAAACGCTCAGCGCCACCGCCGCGGGCGATGGCGCGCGCGGCGCCGGATGCCTCCAGAAGGGCCGGAAGCACGATTTCGTCTGAGTAGGCAAACCCGGTCTGCTCGCCGCTCATGGCCCGCACGCCGACCCCCTGGTCGAGGCTGCGGCTCCCCTCCTTGATGATTCCGTCCTCCAGAACCCACGATTCGTGTCGCTGGGTCTGGAAATAGAGATCGGCGGCGTCGACTTTGGGCCCCATCAAGCGCCCAAAGACCCGCTCGAGATCGGCTTCGGTGAGATCGGCCGGGGCCAGAATGCTCTCACGTGCCAGATCCAGGTTGTGCTGCATCGTATCATCAGACATTGCGTTCCTCCGTCGACTTCACCGGCGGCCGCACAGCCGCCAGGCGACGATGGTCGAGTGCCGGAAAGCGGCGGCGCGTCTCCTCGAGCTTGGAGCGAGCCATTCGAGCATGGACCATGCCCGGCCCGCGGCTACAGCGGCTCAGAATCCGCCCCCATGGATCGACAATCAGCGTCTCGCCATAAGTTGCGCGCCCATTCGGGTGCTCCCCACCCTGGTCCGGGGCAATCACATAGCACAGATTCTCCACCGCCCGCGCACGAACCAGCAACTCCCAATGCGCGGCTCCAGTGAGTGCGGTAAAGGCCGAGGGCACCACGAGCAGCTCCGCTCCCCCTGCCACGAGCTCGCGGAAGAGCTCTGGAAAACGCAAATCATAGCAGACTGCCAAGCCCACTCGGGCGAACGGGGTGTCGAAGATCACCACACTGTCTCCACCCTCGAGCGTTGCCGACTCACAATAGCGCTCATTAACACCCACGGCCACGTCGAACAGATGAATCTTGTCATAGCGCGCGCAACGCTCCCCCGTGGGGCTGTAAACCAGACAGGCCGCCCGAGCGCGCTGGGGATCGGCGCCGCGCAAGGCAATGGTGCCACCGATTAGAAAAATGCCGTGGCGCTGGGCCTGTTCCGCCAAGAAAGACTGAATCGGACCGCTTCCATCCGGCTCCGCGAGCGCCAGCTTGGCCGCATCATCGCGGCCGACATAGGCAAAGTTCTCCGGCAAAGCCACCAGATCGGCACCACTGTCCATCGCCTCGGCGATGAGGCGATCGGCCGCATCGAGGTTCGCTGCCAAGTCATCCCCAGAAACCATCTGAATAGCCACCAGTCGTGCTTCATATTGCGTCATTCGCCACCCCCGGCACTTTGCTCCCCGTCTGCCCCGTACCCTTGACCCGCGGCTGCTGCCACGAACCCGTTATCCGGTATCGGGCCTGAACCAACTGCTCTATGCTCGATTGCAACAGCGTCTGGGTCACGAATAAAACCACCCCGGCCAAAGGGCCACCCGCCAAGCCCCCGAGCAGCGATACCGCCAGGGAGATATGCGGCATCACGGTGACTGTCTGATTGTAGCTGCGCGTTACCAAATCGACCGGCCCAGAAACCTCGATCCGGGCTGCGGGGCTGTCAATGTAAAACACCTTTGGATGCGCAGTGCCATTTTCAAGGCGGAAATGGGCCTTGATCCTGTCAAAAGCCAGACCTTTGCCGAACAGATCGGAGAAATCCAACACCAGCCGTCGCGGCAAACTCGCCACGCTGAGCAAACCAAGAATGCGTCCGGCCCCGGGCTGCACCTGCAGCAGCGAGCCGTCGCGGATAGTGAATCGCACGTCTCCGGTGACGCTCGCCAGGCCAAAGTTCAGCAACGTCCCAGGCCACTGTAGCTGCGCGCGCGCGCTCGCCGTTCCGTTGCGGATGGCCTCTGCGAAACCGAACAGCGCCAGCGCCTTACCGGTGTCGTTACTGCTCACCTCGAGATCCATCGACGAACGCCCGTGTTGGCCGCTCGCACTGAAGCGGCCGACCGCGCCGGCCTCGAGCACCGGCCCGTTCAAGTTCATAGCCTCCAGCACTAGACCATCGCCCACCCGTTTGAGGCGCATGCTAAGATGCCCAAAGTCGGCCGCGCCGACCCGCAAATCCACTATATCAATATTAATACCTGGTACATCCAGGGTGCTTAGCCGCGGCCACTCATTGGCCGTGCCAAGCTCTGGCAATCGGGCCAGATGCAGCCGCGCGAGACTCACCTGAGCTCGGCCTTCGCCCTGTTGCGGCCAGTGTATCCAGCCGGCCACGTCGGGGCCTGATAGATGGAGGCGCCAGTCGCCCGCAAGGCGCTTTGCATCAATTTTGAGCCCCGGCACGAGCCGAGTATTAGCCCAGGAGAGCGTGCCGACACGCAGATTGTCGACGTGTAATGGCCGCGGCAGCCCTATAGGCTCTTCCCCCGATCCCGAGCCGATCAGCGCAGCTAAGTCGACGCGCTCCAGTGTCCCGGTCAGCCGAGTTCCCATGCCCCGCGGCAACCGGGCCTCGCCGTTGCCGAGGTGTATACCGAGGCGATCCACCGCGCGCTGCTCCGGGCGCAACGTGAAAACAGCCGAGCCCGCTTGCGCATAGTGCACGCGAATCGGTTGCGCGCCGCCGGCGTTAAACCGTGTTCGGATTCTCAGTAACCGTGCGCTCGCGCGCGGCTTGGCGAGCGGCTTGGGCAAACTCACCCGCACACCGCGCAGCTTGCTCTCTAGCGTGAGCTCCAAGCGCCGCTCGGCGGCGCGAAAGCCGTTGCCATCGAATGCCAAAAACCAGTCAGTGGTACCAGCAAGCCGCGCCGTCAAAGAATTTTCAGCGCCCAGAAGCTCGGCCACCGACGCGCGCAAGCGCGCCTCGATGCGTATCCGCTTCTCTCCCGGCGCACCGCTCGTCACCGCCCGACTCACCAACCGATGACCGCTGAAACGACCGTGCAACTGATCCCAGCTCACACCATGCTCGTCGAAATGGATGCGCCCCGTCAGTTCCTCGATGGCCAAGCCGAGGTTCTCAACCGCGAGCCGGGCACCGTCGAGATCGATCCGGCCATTGGCCGCGATCGGGCGGCCGGCAAATGAAAAGTCGAGCTCGAGATCGAGCTGCTGCTGCCCCGAAAGCGATACCCGCCGCAACGTGCCCGCATACTCATCGGCAAGGGGCGATTCGCGCAGATAGCGCACTAAGTCGTCTCCTGGGCCGGTGATACGGCAGTGGATCTCGAGCCGCGGCTGAGCCAATTCCGCTATCTCGGCCGTGGCCGCGAGCAGTTTGCTGGCGTAAATGCGACCGCGATCGAGCTCGGCGCGGAACGCACCTTGGTGAAATAGCAGTTGGCCGCCCAGTCCACGCAGCATTGGCCAATCCGGGTCGTACGCAAGACTCACCTCGTCCACCTGGGCCTGAACCTTGAATACACCCTCATCGTTGCGGTAGGGAAAATCGCGGGTGCGCCCGCGCAGAACCAGCTCGGCACGGACCTTACCGCCACGGATGGCGCCATGCAGCCACTGGCTCAGCTCCTCGGGCAATATCCGCCGCGGCAGGTAGCGGCTGATCTCACCGGCCTTGCCGTGTTGCAGGTGAGCGCGCGCATCGATGAAAGGCCCTTCCGCTGCGCCAAGCCATAGGGCAAGCCGAGCGTTCAGTTCTCCGGCCAAACTCCTCGCCTGAAGCCGGGGAATCGCGAGCCGCACACGTCCATCCGCGACCCGCCATTCGCTTCGTAGCCGCAATCGCTGCAGCGCTAGCGGCTGGGCAAAGAGCGCGGGTAAGGTAAGCTCCGTATCGCGCGCATCTAGGCGCAGGCGACCACCGCGCTTCGTGACCACAAACCGACCGTCCCCGGCGGTCAACCCCGGAAGCTGCCCGATCGGCTGCACGGCGAGATCTTGGAAGCGCCCACTTGCTCGCCAGCGACGCTTCTGGTTTGTGACGCGCATTATCCAGGCGACCTCGCTGATCTCACCCCGAGGAGCGAGCCGCACGAGGAGTTCGCGCCACTTCCGTGGCAACCGGTCGTTGCTCCGCATGAGTGCGGCAAAATCACCGAGCCCTAGGGATGACCCGCGCGCGCGCCACAACGCGCCACCCTCGGCGGCAGTCGCATAGCGAACCGATACAGCAGCGGGCGGCGCTGGCGCCCGGCCCGGGCGCTGCAGCCTTAGCGCGTTGATATCGAGCTTCCAGCCATTGTCAGTGCGCTGCCAGCGTGCCCGTCCGGATAGGCGCTCAAATCGCACCGCGCCGGCCGCGCCGAGCTCGAGGCCGCGAGCGCTAACATCGACTGCAACCCGCGCCGACCGACCCCGGCGCAAACTGATCCAGAACCGGCCATCGCCGCGTCCGGTAACCGCTGGAACACCCCAATCGCTTGGCAAGACAGCGCGGATTTGGCGGAGCCTGGCGGCGCCCAAGCGCAGATAACCCGCGCCATTGACCTCGGCCAAGGAGGCCGGCCAACCTTGCCAGCGAACGGCCAGCTCTACCTCGCTTGCCAAGCGCGGCCGCGCCGGCATGAAGCGGGCGGAGAGATGGCGGACTCCGCCATCCCGCCAGAAGGCGGCATCGAGATCGTGCAAACACCAGATCTTGCCCCTTCCTTGATCGATCAGGGTAACCGAGGCATCGCGCAGGCGCAGGCGCGAAATCGATACATAGAGCCCGCCCCCGGGGCGGGTAGCTTGCCTGCCAAGGACGATCTGCCCATCGACGAGGCGCGTCAAGGTGAGCACGAGCCGATCGGCGTAAAGGCCCGCAAAGCGAAGCCGCAGATCGCGCAGCGTATGCCAGAGATCAATCGAGAGCTCCAGCCGATCCGCGGCAAGGTCAGCTTGACGGCCTGGCGCAGCGCCAATGCGCACGTCGTGTAGAATCAGCACCGGCCTGATCCCGACCAGGCGCGCATTAAGCGCCGAGATCGCCACCGGACGTTCCAGCCGCCGCGTTAGCAACTCCTCGAGCTCACCTCGAAAAGCCGGCGTATAGGCAACAGCCACGCGCAGCGCGGTCAGCGCAAACGCCGCCGCGACCAGGACCACGGCAAGCGCGTAGGTCAGCCGCGCGCGGGCCTGCTCAGAGCTGCGCAGCGACAAGGCAGCAGCTCCGGCGCACGCGCCTGCGTTTGCGGGAGAACGGCTGGTATTGCTGCATCATCCCGAGGTTCGGCCGCCAGACCATCACATCAAGACCACGTCGAACTGTTCCTGGGTATAGAGCGGCTCGGCTTGGAAATCGATCGGCTTGCCGATGAAGCCCTCGAGCTCAGCGAGCGTATCGCTTTCCTGATCGAGGATCAGATCGACGACTTCCTGAGAGGCGAGCACCAGCAGCTTCTTGACTTCGAACTGCCGCGCCTCCCTTAGGATTTCGCGAGCGATCTCGTAACAGACGGTCTCGGCGCTCTTGAGGCTACCGCGCCCGGCGCAGGTCCGGCAGGTTTCGCACAGGATTCGCTCCAGTGACTCGCGTGTGCGCTTACGAGTCATTTCCACGAGGCCCAGCGCCGAGACGCTGCTGATCTGAGTCTTCACATGATCCCGCTCGAGTGCCTTTTCGAGGGCACGCAGCACCTGGCGCCGGTGCTCTTCTTCCTCCATATCGATGAAGTCGATAATGATGATCCCGCCAAGGTTACGCAGCCGGAGCTGCCGGGCAATGGCCTGGGCTGCCTCGAGATTGGTCTTGAATATCGTCTCCTCCAAGGTGCGATGGCCGACGTAACCCCCGGTGTTCACATCGATCGTCGTCATCGCCTCGGTCTGATCGATGATCAGGTAGCCGCCCGATTTCAGCGGGGCCTGGCGTTGCAAAGCCCGTTGAATCTCGTCCTCCACCCCATAGAGGTCGAACAGCGGCCGCTCGCCGCGGTAGTGCTCGATGAGCTCGGCGATATCCGCCAAAAACTGCTCGCAAAAGACCTG
>JAKDMQ010000316.1 GCA_030452265.1 Nitrococcus sp. | reverse complement strand
CCACCCAGGGCGCATCGACGAAACCCCTGATGAGTTCCTCGAACAGCTCCGGGTGAGCGAAGAGCAGGTGATAGCCGCTGTCGTGCTGCATGGCGGCAGTATACCGGTCAAGTTGCGCGGATGGGGGATCAGGAGCATTTGGATCGGGCGGTGGCGCGCATGGCGGGCGGTAGCCCCGTGTGGGGCATTCAATTGCCGCCCCGGCAGCTTTTGCCGCGAGAGCGCAAGTGGACGGTGTGGATCACCCTACTCAGCTTCGATGCGATCAGGGGCTGTATATCGACGGGATCTTTGCGGTTAGTCAGGGGATGTGGCGGCTTTGTCGGTTCAGTAAAGCTGAACAGGCCGCCGCGGCCTTCGCTGGTGGTAGGATGGCGATAGGATCTTGCGGTCCGCTTCGTAGCTGGCCATGACACCGAATATTGCGATCTGCACCAGAGGAAAGATGAGATGGCCGAAGACGAGCTTCTCAAGCGCATTACGACGAACCCGGACATCTTCGGCGGCAAGCCCATCATCCGCGGGCGGCGCCTTGCGGTGGAGCATGTGCTGGGGATGCTTGCGGCCGGGGATGACGTCAACACCATGCTGGAAGGCTATCCGTGGCTTGAGCGTGAGGACGTACTGGCCTCCCTGGCCTATGCACACCGACTGGTGGGCCACGAGCGGGTGGAGCCAAGGGTGGCGTAACCACTGAGATGAGGCTGCTGTTGGATAGCTGCATGTGGGGCGGAACGCTACGGCGGCTGCGAGAGGGCGGTCACGACCTTTCCTCGCGCTGCCCTGTGGGCAGAGTGAGCGTTAGCGCACCCTGGATCACCCCGCGCACGCCAGATCGTCCATCATCTCCTTTAGAAAACGCGCGGCTTCCCCGCCCGTGACGGCGCGGTGATCGAACGACAGCGACAGCGGCAGAACCCTATGGACCGCGGGCTTGCCGTCCACCGCCACCACCAGCGGACGAATCTTGCCGGCGCCGATGATCGCCACGGTCGGCGGAACGACCACGGGGTCCGAATAGCGCCCCGCGATGGTGCCGAAGTTGGATAGGGTAATAGTGTAGCTTCGCATCTCCTCGGGCGGGATGCTGCGTGCCTTGACGTCGGCAACCAGGGCGTCCAAACCGCGGCGTAGATCCTGATCATCGCGATTGCCGACATCGCGCAAAACCGGGACGAAGAGCCCGTCTTCGGTGTCGACGGCGATTCCCAAATCGATCTTCTCAAGCAATCGCCGGCCCATGGCGTGACCATCGTACCAAGCGTTTAGGCTTCGCTCCGCGCGGCAACCGACCACGATAGCGCGGATAAGGCGCAAGGTGATGTCGGTGCCCGGCGCCCAGCACTCCACGTCCACATCGTCGGAGACAGTGACCGGCACGACCTCCGCGTGCGCCCGTGTCATAGTGCGCGCCATAGCCCGCCTGACGCCGCGCAGCGGCGCGAGCGGCCCGGCCTCGGCCAATTTCTGCGCCGCGCGCTGCACGTCGTCGCGGGTAATGGTCTCGCCCGGGCCGGTGGGGGTAACGACAGCCAGTTCGACGTCCAGCCGCCGCGCCAGTGCCCGCACCGCCGGCGTCGCCCGAATACCCCGGCCGACTTCTGCCGGCTCCTCCGCGACGATCTCCTCGCCGGCGCGCACCTCGCCAACGACCGTGGTGCTGTCGCGCGCACGCTCGCCGCGCTGGCTCGGGGTGGCGGGTTGCGCCACCCTGGGCTCAGCTTTCGGCTGATCCTTCGCTTGCGTGTCCTCGAAAACCACCAATGGGTCGCCGACCTGAATCACATCGCCGGTATCGCCCAAAAGCTCATCGATGCGCCCGCTCTGTGGACTTGGAATCTCCACGATCGCCTTGTCCGTCTCCACGGAGACCAGCGGCTGATCGCGCTTGATCGTCTCCCCCACGCGGACGAACCACTCCACGATCTCGGCCTCCGCAAGACCTTCCCCCAGATCAGGCAGCTTGAATGTGCTCATGCGAACTCCATGGTCTTGTGTACCGTCGCCATGATGCGCTCGACCGATGGCAGATATTCCTGCTCCAGTGTGAGCAATGGCATGATGGCATCATAGCCGGTCACCCGCGCGACCGGCGCCAGTAGATTGAGCAGGCCATGCTCGGCGACGATGGCCGCGATCTCAGCGCCGAAGCCACCGCTGCGAGGCGCTTCGTGGATGATGACGCAGCGCCCGGTCTTGGCTACTGATTCCAGCAGCGTCTCGGCATCGAAGGGCCGCAAGGTGGCCGCATCGATCACCTCGGCGCTGATTCCCTCCTCTGCGAGCCGATCGGCGGCCTGCAGGGTTTCGTGTATCATCGCGCCCCACGTAACCAGTGTAATATCGGTGCCGTCTCGAACGACAAAGCACACATCGAGCGGCATGGCTTCGCCGTCATCCGCCACCTCCTGCTTGCTCAACCGGTAGATCCGCGCCGGCTCCAGGAAGACGACTGGATCAGGATCGCGTATGGCGGCGAGCAACAGCCCATAGGCGCGGCCGGGAGAGGACGGGATCACCACCCGCAGGCCGGGAATATGCGCATACAGCGCCTCCGTGCTCTCGGAGTGGTGCTCCGGCGCACGGATGCCGCCACCGTAAGGGGCGCGCAGCACCATCGGGCAAGACAAGCGGCCGCGAGTGCGGTTGCGCAGCCGGCTGGCGTGGCTGATCATCTGATCGAGCGTCGGGTAGCTGAAACCCATGAACTGGATCTCTGCCACCGGGCGCAACCCCTGGGCGGCAAGCCCCACGGCCATGCCGGCAATCAGCCCCTCCGCCAGCGGCGTATCGATCACCCGCTCGGGCCCGAATCGCTTCTGCAGACCGTCGGTGGCGCGAAACACCCCGCCATTGACGCCGATGTCCTCGCCCAGGAGCAGCACGCGATCATCGGCGGCCATCTCGTAGGCGAGCGCCGCATTAACGCCCCCAACCAAGGTCATCTCAGGCATATTTGCTGCCTCCCCTCAACAACCGTCTTTCGTTCACCTGTACCGTGGTTCCCGCGGAGGCCGGAAAGCGTCCCCGGCAACGCTGGGGCACATAGAGCCTGTGGGAGTGGCGGCCCCCCCCCCCAGTCCCCCGGCGCCCCTATCCGCGCGGGGCCCGCCC
>JAKDMQ010000315.1 GCA_030452265.1 Nitrococcus sp. | reverse complement strand
CGCCCGCACACGCCCGCAAGGCCGTGCCACGCAGGGGAATGCGGGCAAGATGCCCTCGGTCCTAGGGTGGTTTTCACTGGAGCTGACGACAGTCTGCCTGCGATTGTGCACGTGCAATCGTCGTGCGGGTTGCCATGGCGAGTGTTCGTTGAAAATCCAATGAGACCTTTTCAGCGTATTCCTTAGTATCCGTCGCAGTCTAAGTAATCTCCATATCGCGTCTGACCGCTCTATTCAACGTCAATCTGCCGGCTGGCGCGGCTCCAATTCCGCAAACTGAAAACGCATCGAAGGGCTATCGACGGCAGAGTGGCGGAGAAGTATAGTAGCGCTATTGTACTACCTTTTACTACAAGGCGACATATGGCAACGGCAACCTCTATCAAGCTCGATGATGAGCTGAAAGGGCGAGTGCAGCAACTCGCTGATGCCCGCCGGCGCACTGCGCACTGGATCATGCGAGAGGCCATCACACAATACGTCGAGCGCGAGGAAAAGCGGGAAGCTTTCAAGCGCGACGCTCTACACGCATGGGAGGAATATCAGCGGTCGGGGCAGCATCTGACGATGGAAGAAGCTGACGCATGGCTTGCGAAGCTTGAAGCCGGCGAGAATGCGGAGTTCCCCGATTGCCACAGCTGAGATGGACCCCGTCCGCCTTGGCAGACGTGCAGCGGCTCTACCGCTTTCTCGCGCCCGAGAATCCCGACGCCGCACCCCGAGCGGTCAAGACGATTCGCTCGGGCGTGAAAATCCTCGCGCATCAACCCCAGCTCGGCCGGCCACTTGAAGGCATGGAGCCAGAATTCCGGGAGTGGCTGATCGACTTTGGAGGCGCTGGCTATCTCGTCCTGTACCGCTTAGACGGCGGGGCGCTGCTCATCCTGGCCGTTCGCCCCCAGAGGGAGGCCGGGTATTCAGATGGCCAGCCGGGCTGACCGGTGTTTACCTATGACTTCACACGCGCCCTACCACCACCGATGGGCAGTGTATTGCCGCACGGAAAATACGGGTGCAAGCAAGATTGAGCGCGCGCTTCCAGACCTGCCGCCAGCGCTCAAGCTACCGGGCGTCGGTGGTGCCGAGCACCTGCATCTGCTACTAGATGCTCCTCAACTCGCCCTGTAGCTCGCGGCGCTGATAGCCCAAGCCTCCTGGGCCGCGGAACCGGTTGAATCTCGAAACGGGCAAGCCACTCCGGACCGCCCGGAATCGGCCACAAGCTGCCGTTCGGAGGTTCACAGCGAACGGGCTTCGCAACGTGGAAGCAATGCGTTATCGCAAGACCCGCAATGCGTTATCGCAAGACCATGGCTGCCTTGGCGCTGGCTGTCCGGCCAACCAAAACCCTGCCGCTGCAACGCGGCATTTCTGTTATACTGCCGACGTATGAAGACCGTTGTTACGCTTTCCAGCCGCGGAGTTATCACCTTGCCGGCCAAGTTGCGCAAGGCGCTGCACCTGCGCCCGCAGGATAAGCTCATCGCTGAAACCACCCCGGACGGTCTGCTCCTGCGCCCCGCGGCTACCCTGCCGATTGAGTTTTACACGGCCGAGCGCATTGCGGAGTTTGAACAAGCGGAAGTTGAGCTCGGCGAAGTCTTGCGACAGCGCTGAACGCGCATGCCAGGCATCGGCATGCGGATATTCCTGGATGCAAACGTATTGTTTTCGGCTGCCAGGACAGACGGGCCTGTCCGCGAGTTGCTATATCGTCTGCAACAAGCCAAACATCCGCTTTGCATGGACGAGTATGTCGTGGAGGAGGCTCGCCGAAATCTTGAAGCCAAGTCATCGGGGCACGAGGAAACGCTGCAAACCCTGTTGCGCAACATTGAGGTCAGCCCCTGTCTGCGGGATTCCCTGGACTCGGTAATCGCGCAGCACCTGCCTAAGAAAGACCACCCGGTATTGAGCGCGGCGATTCGCCTGCATTGCGAGGCGTTGGTTACGGGCGACCGGAGGCATGTGGACATCTGTACAACACGCGCATCAAGGGCGTTACCGTGTACGCACCTGCGGCACTTGCCAAGTTGTTATCGCTATGAGAAGGCGCGAGCAGGCGAACACCCCCTGCTCGCCGGTGAGGTTTGTGCCAAGTGTGGCCGGCGACCCGCAGAAGTTCTACTTCAACCTGGCTTGCGCTTGCAGATCTCCCATAAGCTTCTCATGATGATGCACAAACTGATGTACCAAATTCTTGACATAGTGTCGTGACTTTCGTACATTTGTGCCCATGCAAACGCTGATCTTCGTGGGCAGCAGTCGCGATGATATTTGCGGCTTTCCCGAGGCGGCTCGACGCGAGGTGGGTAAACAGCTCCTGCGCTTGCAGCACGGCAGGCAGCCGGATAACTGGAAGCCCATGAAGACGGTTGGCAAGGGTGTGCGTGAGTTGCGAATCGGCGTCGAGGGTCAGTTCCGGGCCTTTTACGTCACGCACATCGGCAACGCTGTGTACGTCTTGCATGCTTCCGCAAAAAGGGGCAGAAAACCAGCCCGAAGGACGTTGCCCTCGGGCGGCAGCGGTTCCAGCAGCTTGGAGAGTGACATGGCTGAAAAGATGACGGTGAGTTGCGGCAACGTGTTTGAAGACCTGGGCTTTGCACCGGATGAGGCGGCGGCCATGCAAGCGCGTGAAACACTGTTGATTGCCCTGGAGAAGGAGCTTCGCAAGCGCGGCAAGAAACAACAGGAGCTGGCCGATGAGCTGGGCATCCCGCGTACGCGCATCTCTGAGGTGTTCAACCACAAGACGGACCGGTTCAGTGCCGACAAGCTGGTCCGCCTGTTGCACCGGGCTGGAAAACGGGTGGAGATTCGGGTGGCTTGATGGGCGCTAATCGCCAGCTAGCACGCGGCTTCGAAGACTGCCTGAAATGGCAGCGCCCGTGTTACTCATTACAGGGGCTTCATGCGATAGGCCGGCACGCGGTGCTTGATGCGAGTGTAGTAGGTATTGGTATCTACGATCACGACCATCGAGCGCCCGGCCCTGAGCAATGCGTCTGCGTGGCGCTCGAGTGCGCCCACCGGAAACCCGTAGCGTGCCCCGAGCGCATTCCTGTCTCTTGATCACAAATTACTGCAAAAATACTATGCGGGCTATTGAGTGATT
>JAKDMQ010000093.1 GCA_030452265.1 Nitrococcus sp. | reverse complement strand
CGCCGGCAGGTCCGAGATTCGATGGCGCAGCGCCGGCACCTCGATGGGAAAGACATTGAGACGATAGAAAAGATCCTCACGAAAGGCATCCCGCGTAATCTGCCGCTCGAGATCGCGGTGGGTTGCGGCGATGACCCGAACGTCGGCAGACAGGGTTTTGTTGCCGCCGACTCGCTCGTAGGTACGCTCCTGCAGGACGCGCAATAGCTTGACCTGCATGTGTAGGCTCATATCGCCGATTTCATCCAAGAACAGCGAGCCCCCCTGGGCAAGCTCGAAACGCCCCCGGCGGCTCGAAACGGCGCCGGTGAAGGCCCCCTTCTCATGACCGAAAAGCTCGCTCTCCAACAGCTCGGTGGGTATGGCGCCGCAGTTGATCGGGACGAACCCTTGCTGCCGGCGCTTGGATTGGACATGGATCTGTCGCGCTACGATCTCCTTGCCCGTGCCGGACTCGCCAAGAATCAAAACCGTGGCATCCGAGCCGGCAACCTGCTCGATCAGCCGGCGCACCCGCTGCATGGCATCGCTACCCCCCACCAAGCGCGGGACAGCCGCGACCGCCTGAGCGTTGATCCATTGGGCGTTGTAGCTCAAGGCTTGGCGCAATGCCGCCGCGAGCTCCTGCTGGCGGAGCGGGTGCGCGAGGGCGCCAAGGACATTGCCGCCCAGCGCCTCGCCGCGGGACGCGCGCGCACCATCCGGGCGTAACAGGAAGACGGGCAACGTTGGCAGCGCCTCCGCCAGCATTTCAAGCCAGCCGTTGGTGTGCGCCGGA
Organism: Nitrococcus sp.; assembly: GCA_030452265.1. Taxonomy (GTDB): domain Bacteria; phylum Pseudomonadota; class Gammaproteobacteria; order Nitrococcales; family Nitrococcaceae; genus Nitrococcus. The sequence goes on along the minus strand of JAKDMQ010000093.1, from coordinate 11,961 downwards.
TCCGGATCATCCACGATCAGGCCCAGTGCGTAGTCCCCCTGTTGCACGGCGGGTGCCATCACCCGACCGTGGGGAACGATCACCGGGTCGTGCTCCAGAAAGCGGATTACGGCCGCTATGCCCCGAGCGCGTTCGGTGTCATTGTCGGCCACCAGCACTTTAGTCATTTTTCTTGAACAATCCTTACCCCCAGTCGAGTGTCAATATATCGACGACGACGGAAAACAAATGTGACTCTTTTCAAAGGTAGGACGCTGGGCAGGGTGCGGCGACCAAGCGGCGGTCGCGCACGGGGGAGGATTAGGGCCTGTTGACCTCCACCCACGGCGTCGCGAGCGGACGTCAACAGGCCCAGGTCAGCGCGAGAAGCGCCGATAGATGTCGGCGGCCTGGCGCCCGCGTTGGGCTTCGCGCATGGCGCGGGCCGCATTATCGCGGTGCGCCTCCGCCAAAGCCGTCAGCTCTCGATCCAGATCCAGCACGCGGCGGATGCAATCGCCGACTGGAGGCGCGGCTTCGCGCGGCACGGGAGTCGCGAACAGGTCGCGGGAGAGCCGCCGGCGCTCCTCCTCGCGATCGGCAAACCGCGCCCAGTCGCCCGCCCGGCCGAGCGCGAGCATCTCGCGCGTGAGATCGAGCAGGCGCCGCGCTGTCTGCACGCGCTCGGCCGGGGTCATGGCCGCGGGCGCCTCAAGCGGGTGCCGGGGTGGTACCGATGGCGTTCTTATGCTGGACATGACGCGCCTCCGGCGGGATGGCGTCCCATCCGTCCTTGATTTCGCGCAGCAACGAGGCAACCTCTTCAAGTGCGCCGGCTTCGTTCTTCAAGTTCCCCTCCAACAGCCGCCGATCCATGTATTCGTAAAGCGCATCCAGACGCTCTGCCAGTTCCCCGCCACGCTTCATGTCCAGCGTGTCGCGAAGAGCGGCGACAATGGCCGCCGCCTTGCTGATCCGCTGTGCCTTGCTGGGTATGTCACCCTGCGCCAGCGCGTGGCGCGCCTGGGAGACGCGCTCGATCGCGCCTTCCAGCAGCATCTTCGTCAACTCATAGGGATCGGCATAGGCCGCGCTGCTGGCGCCGACCTGCCGATACTGCGCCACACCGCGGTTCATGGCTCCATACGTCATCGCGAATCTCCCTTGCTCCCCTTTAGTCCTCGTTGTCTTGGCCACCGAAGCCCGGCAGCGCATCCAGTTGTTGGCTGAGAAAGGCGCTGGTCTTGTTCAGCTCGCTGATGACCAAATCCAGCCGAGTGAATTGAGCCCGGTAACGTTCCTCCAGATCTTCGAGATCGCTCGCGAGGTCGACGCGCTGCTCGCCGATATCATCCATCTGATCCTGTAGTCGGCTATCGCGGGTGTCGAGAATGCCGCCGTCGGCGAGCAACCGATCGACGGCCCGTGTCATCCGGTCCGCGACACCGCGATAGAAAGTAACGCTGCCGATGATGCCGGTATCGGCGCCGGTCACCTCGATGGATAGCCCCTCGGCCGCTCCGCTACCGCGCAATAGGCGCCCGTCACCCGCGGCTATGATACCGCCGATGCTACCGGCGACATCGCTGCCCGCGGACCCTGGTCCGACGCTCAGCCCCAGAGTAGCGGCCGTTGTTGAATCGACGCTCACGATCTCCACCGAGGAGGCGGAACCGTAGCGATTAGAGGCGATGGTTAATTGCCCGTCGGCGACGGACACGCTCGCCGTGATACCCGCTGCGTGCAGATCATCGACCGCGTTGATCTGGCTCTCGAGCTCCGCGGCCAACGTCTCGGCGGTATAGCTGCCCTGAGTCAGGGTCAGGATGCCGGTGGCCTCGCCATCGACGCTCAAGGCGATCTCGTCGTTAGCAGCATCGATCGTGATATTCAGCGGGTCCGCCAGTGCCGTGCCGGTGATGCGCCCCTGGGTCGCCGCCTGAGTCACATTGACTGGGTAGGTTCCGGCGGCGGTCTCATCCGTGCCGGCGACGAAGCGCAGATTGTCGCTGGAGACGTCGCCGGTGGCCGCGAACAGTTGGGCCACCTCATCGAAATGCGCGCTCAGGGCGGCATCGAGCTTGTCCTCGTCGAGCGCCAGGCTGCCCGAGACCACGCCCTCGCCGTCGAACGATGTGCGGGTGGTTATGCCGAGCTCGGCCAGGCTGCCGAGCGCGCCGCCCGCGTTGGCCTGAATCGTGTGCAGCGCATCGCGCAGCGACCTCTCCACCGTGCGCGCGAGCGCGCTGCCCTGCAACACCCCCGCCTGGTCCTGCTCGGGGTCGTAGGCGGTGAGGGTATCGAGCTCGGTAACCACGGTATTGTAGGCCTCGACGAACTGGCTGATGGCATCTTTTACGGCGGCCTCGTCCTGGCTCACGCTCACCGTCACCGGGGTTCCGGACTCCGCCTTTTCCAGATCCAGGCTTGCGCCATCGATCACCCCGCTGATGGTGTTACTGGGGCGGGTGATGGCAAGCCCATCCACGCTCACCCGCGCATCCTGCGCCGCCACCGTTTGCTCGAGCTGCTGCGCCTGGGCGTTGAACGCCAGCGCCGAGAGCCCGGCCGCGTCGGTGTGGCCGTCGCTGTTGGTAGCCGCGTCGAAGTCAGCGTCCGCCACCTCGATCTGCAGGCTGTTCTCGGCCCCCGTCTCCTCACTGGTCAGCACTAGGCGAAAGCCGCTGCCGTCGTTGACCACGCTCGCGCGCACGCCGGCATCCGCCTCATTGATGGCGTCCCGGATGCCGGAGAGCGTGTTGTTGCTGGCATCGATTTCGAGGGTTACGGCGGATCGATCGGCATTCTCCTCGAATGCATAGGTTCCGGCGCCGGGGTCATAGGTTGTCGTTCCGAACCGGATGGTGAGCGTGCCGGTACCCACCGCGGAATCCACCGACTCGTAGCCGGCGCTCGCCAGGCTCTGGGCGGCAGCCAACTGCTCGACCGTAACGCTGTAGCGGCCCGCAATCCCGCCCTGCGCGGGGCTGACTGCGATCAGATCCTCGTTGGAGCTGGTAACCATGCGCTGGGAGAAGGTCGAAGCCTGCTGGAGGTCGGCGATCGCCGAGCGAAAGTCGTTAAGCCCGCTCTTTAGCGTGCCGATGGCGGAGATCTTAGCCTGGGCGCGGGCTTCGTGCAGGTTCAGGCGCGACTCGCGCGGCGCCCGCTCGGCGTTGATCAGTTTCTCGATGATGCTATTGACATCCAGGCCCGAGGCCAATCCGCTGCTGCTTATCGTCGGCATAACCGCACACTCCCCCGCCGCACGGCTCGGTGACGAGCGTCAGGCGCGATCCTTTAGAAAAAGGCCGCCCAGCTCGAAGTTCTCCGCCAGCTCAAGCAGACGCTCCGGCGGAATCTGTCGGATGACTTCCTGCGTCACCGGGTTGGTGACGGTAATCACGACGCGGCCGGAGCCTTCGTCGACGCGAAATGCGAGATCTCGGCGCATCTCGCGCAGGTATTCGTTGAGGCGCGAGACCTCGCGGCGCACCGCCGCGGAAGTCGCCTTGGAATCGGCCGCGGTGGTCTGCGCCTCGCGCCCGCCGGAGTCTTTGCCGGCTCGTGGCTGCGGCACCGCCTCGCCCGGCTTTACTGCCCTCGCGGGCAACGGCATCTGTATCGAAACGCCGGAGGTCATGAGCTGTCCTCCTGTGGCCTCGGGAAACGGTTGGTGACAGGTGACAGGCGACAAGTGACAAGTGACAAGTGACAAGTGACAAGTGACGTGTTTCGTCTCTTGCTGGCACTCCTAACTCCTAACTCCTAACTCCTAACTCCTCACCCGTCACCCGTCACCCGTCACGAATCTCCCCTTACTGCAGCAGACTCAAGGCCAACTGCGGCACCTGGTTCGCCTGCGCCAGGATGGACACGCCAGCCTGCTGCAGGATCTGTGCCTTGGTCAGCCGGGCCGTCTCCGCCGCGAAGTCCGCATCCATGATCCGGCTGCGCGCGGCACTCAGGTTCTCCGAGGTCACCTGCAAATTCGAGATGGTGGACTCGAAGCGGTTCTGGATGGCACCGAGGTCGGCACGGATGCTGTTCACGTTCGCCAAGGCGCCATCGACGATGTCGATGGCCCGATTGGCCCCCTCGACGGAAGAGACATTGATGCTATCCACCGTCTGCTCGCTGGATGCCTGCAGTTCGCTCGCATCGCCCGCGAACAAACCGCCGGCCTCGGCCGCGATACTGGAGCTGACGCTGAAGTAGCCGCCGGTGGACTTAAACTCCACCGTGCCGCCCACCACCGTCGAGTCGTTGGCGGGCGCCGCGCTGGCATCGTCGATCAGCCTGACCGCGCCGCCGCTGCCGCCGGTAACGCTCAGCGCCACGTCGGTGTCGGTGGTCGCGGCCGAGCTGTTGAAGTCGGCGATGTCGATGTCGGCGCCGGTCTGGTTGCTGAGCGTGACGGAATCGCCGTCATTGCTCAGGGTGGCGGTGATGCCGGTGGCCCCGGACTGGTCGTTGATGGCATCGACTAGGGTGCCAAGATCGCCGGTGGTGACGTTGGCGGATATGTCCTCGCCATTGAGTGTGAACGACACCACGCCGTCGGCGCTGAGATTGGAGAGCACGGCCTCGGTGGTGGCCGTGGCTTGCACCCCGGTCTCGCCGGCCACCTTGTTCACCGCGGTCGCGATCTCTTCGGCGGTGGCATCGGCCGCGATATCCACCGTCTTTTCGGCGGAGGGGCCGGTGACGGTCAAGGTCTGCGCCGCCACGCGATTGCCGCCGCTGGCGTCGCTCGTGCCTTCAAGCACGGTGCTAGCGGCCGTATCGGCGGTCGTGTTGAACACGCCACCGGAACCAGCCGAGCCGTCAACGCTGGAGGCGATGGTGGCACCGGTTTCGAGGTCGATGTCGACGCTGCTGGTGGCCACGGCCGAGTCGCTGGCGCCGCCCTCGGTGAGGGTTTCGCCGCCGAAGCTGAGGGTGGAGGTTGCGGCCGTCGGGGTCAGCGTGGCGGTCCCGCCCGCGCCACCCGTGACACCGACCGTAGTCGTTGCGCCAACCGTAGAACCGGCTGCGGCCGCTACGGTAAATATCGCTTCGTTAGTATCAGCATCAGCGGACTCAGCGACATTGGTTATATCCAGAGGACTACCGTCGGAGTTATGGATTACCAACTCACCGGTGGCGCTGTCGATCGAGGCGCTGAGACCGTTGTTGCCGTCAATGGCGGTGGCCAGCTTGCTTAGCGCATCGGCCGCGGTGCCGTTATGTGCGGCGGACGTGTAGGTGTTGCCATCCACCGTAACCGAAAGGGTCTCGGTGTTCGTAAGCATTGCATCGGTCAGTCCGGAAACCCTAGCACCACCATTGTCCTGCACCGCGAAGTTCTCGACCCCGATGTTGACGCCGCTGGCGCTCGTGAGCTTCAGAGTGCCGTCGCCGTTGTCGGTCACCACGATGTCGTCGGTACCGGCGCCGGCACCATCGCCGTCCGTGATCTGCGCCTTAATCTCCGTGGCCAGATCGCCGCCCGCGTACGCGAACGAAATGTTCTGACTGCCGCCGTTTGTCCCGTCCCCGGTTAGAGTGAAAGACACAGTATCGCCCACTTCGACGCCGGTGGCGCCGGCCGTGTCGATGGTCACGCTGTTGTCGCTGGCCGTGACGACGGCGACGCCGCTGGCGCCGGTCAAGGTCGCGTTTGCGGCGATCTCGGCGGCCGACTCGCCGCCGGCAAGAGTGACGTCCGTGGTGGTACCGTTGACGTCGGTCACGGTCAGGGTCTGCGCGGCAACCTGGGCGCTGGCGGCATTGGCCGCGGTATCGGACACGCTGGTGCCGGCCTGAGTCACGGCGCTGGCGTTCCCAAGCGCAGTGGCGGCGCTGATGCCATTGATCTCGTTGTTGCTGGACAGCTTATTGATGCCCAGGTCAGCGGTAGTGGCGCCGTTGACGGACACGTTGATGGTCTGGTTGGCATCGGCGCCAACCTGGAAGCTCTGGGCGATGAAGGAGCCGTCCAGCAGCTTCAAACCATTGAAGTTGGTGGTGTTGGCGATGCGGTCCAGCTCGGAGATGAGCTGATTGACCTCGGACTGCAGGCTCTGCCGGTCACCCGCGGAGTTGGTCGAGTTGGCGGACTGAATGGAGAGCTCGCGAATGCGCTGCAGGATGTTGGTGCTCTCCGCCAGCGCCCCCTCGGCCGTCTGCGAGAGCGAGATACCGTCGTTGGCGTTGCGCACCGCCTGGTCCAAGCCGCGAATCTGCGCGGTGAAGCGCGTGGCGATGGCAAGCCCCGCCGCGTCATCCTTGGCGCTGTTGATGCGCAGGCCCGACGAGAGGCGCTCGAGCGCGGTGCTGAGCATGTCCTGCGACTCGTTGAGATTGCGCTGCGCGGTGAGCGACTGAATGTTTGTGTTAATGACCAAAGGCATGGTTGCGTCTCCTAAAGCTGAATGGTCGGGTGGACCATTGTTTCCCTGTCGGGACTTGGGCGTTGTTGCCCTTGGATTCGGTAACGGCATGATGGGAGAGAGCTTTAGTCGGATGTGACGGGGTACCGATTTCTGGCGCGGGAGGAATCGAAGACAAGACGTGGATTAGCCGTAGGCAAGATTAGCGGAGCGTAATCCGACAAAAATGTCGGCCGCCGACTTGCTCGGCGATCCTAAGCGACCCGCCTTCCACTGGGCTAGTGGGCTATCGGTGGACGGGCGCAAAGGCTCGAGGACCCATAGTGCCTCAATGTGAGATAATGTTTTGTATATTCTTTGAGCAGCCGATAGCGGGAGAATCCCCATGACGGCTGAACAAGCCACGATGGCGGCGCTGAGCACCTTTCGAAAGCGCCTCAATCGCCGCTACGGCCCACGTTTGAGGGCACTGTATCTCTTCGGCTCGCGGGCGCGGGGTGACCACCGCCCCGATAGCGATCTGGATGTGGCCGTTGTACTTGATGCCTTTGCGGATCCGATCGCGGAAGGTTTTGCCCTGGACGAGGAAGGCACGCCGGTCCTGCTGGAGCACAGCGTCCGCGTACAGGCTTGGCCGTTTGAGGAGCGGGAGCTTGCGGATCCTGAGCACGCCCGAGCGCCTGCGCTGCTAGGGACAATCCTCCGCGAAGGCGTGCGCCTGTGAGCCAGCGACTCGAAGGCTACCTGCGCCGGGCCCATCGCGCCCTGGCGACCGCGCGCATTGATCTCGATGCGGGCGACTCAAATGCCTCGGCCAATCGTAGCTACTACGCAGCGTTTTATGCTGTGACCGCGGCTCTGCTATCCCAGGACATTGAGGCAAAGACCCATGCCGGGCTCCATACCCAGTTTGCGCTAACCTTCGTAAAGCCCGGCGTCCTCCCGCCCGCGCTGAGCACCCAGCTCAGCCACGTGGAGCGGCTGCGCTGCTTTGCCGACTACTTCGAGACCGACGTGCCCGAGGCAATGGCGGAAGAAGCCATCGCCATGGCCGATGGACCAGCCGTAGGTCGGATTAGCGCAGCGTAATCCAACCTGCGCATTGGCGAGAACGGGTTGGTTTGCGGGATTTTCGGCCCCAGCCGCGGAGGCTGGCCATCAATCTCGCCCCTGGATAGGGATCGCTAGGCGGCGTGGATCGGCTTTACGTCGATGTGGTCGGCATGCTGGCGGGCCTGCCAAACGTCATACGCTCCCTGCAGGCGCGTTACGGCCGTCGGCCTCATGCACTCCGCGACGGCTAGACCGCCTCCCTACGACAATTCGGCAGGTGCAGGATATACGCGGTAACCACGCTGGCGATAACGAGCAATAATGCTTTGATGAAGAACAGCGGAATTATCCAGATCACGCTCGCCAGTATCGTTAACCAAAGCACGCTGAGCGCGGTAATCTTTACGCGCACGGGGATACCCTTGCCGGCCCTGTAGTCCCGAATCATTTGGCCGAAGACCGGCATATTCATCAGCCAGTCATAAAACCGCTCGGAGCTGCGGGCAAAACAGGCCGCGGCAAGCAATAGGAAGGGAGTTGTGGGAAGCACCGGCAACACGACACCGAGCATGCCCAAGCCGACCGCCGTCACTCCAATCCCGATAAGAACATATCGGACGAGCAGCGGTAACGAGCTGGCTTCGGCTGGCGAGTACTCGGTGCGCATGCGGACAAGCCGTTCAGAGTCGTCGCTTACTTTACCATCATACGCGATGGTTAGAGCAAGTCATGGTTCAGTTCTATAGAAAATCTAACGTCGTAGTTCGGCGGCCGCCTCGTCGGGCGCGTCAGCCGCTACCGCGAGGTAAAAGGTTCCGTTGGGCTGCTCGCGCACTTCAGTGTCTACGATGATTCGTTGATCGTTAGGGAACAACTGTTGCTTGCGCTCCTTCATCTCCTCGATGAGCCCCCACAAAGCCACCGCCTCCGATGCCCCAGCGTCCACCAAGAGGTCCTGAAAGCGGTCCTCCGACATGAAATTTGGCACAATCGCGATGTTCCACGCCAGCGCGCCCATGGTCGCCAGTTTCCGATACTCCTCAATTTGGATGTTTCCGTATAGGTACGGTTCAATCAATTCACCGACCGCGACCGACACCTTTGGTCCTCTATTGTCAACAACCCGCAGGCCTTGCGCGTTACCCTCGGATCGCAGTTGCGCGAGAACCCCCTGTCTTACTTCCCGAGCCTCGCGCTTTCGCCGACTTGCTTTGCCCACGCTTAGACCTCCAGTTACATAACGAATAAGGTAAGTACTCGCCCCGTAGCACGCACAAAACGCTGAACAGGGATCGATAAAACCCGCTGGGGCCCCTTGGGACCGCGGGCATCTTGCCCGCATACAGCCGGGCAGGGCCGTTTTGCCACGCGCAGCGGGCAGGATGCCCGCGGTCCCAGTAAACGAAGCGCGGTTGCCAGGACCGCCCTGCTGCGAAGCTCCGCAAAGAGATGGGTGAGCAGTTACCGAATGTCGCTTTCCGCAATGTAGGCATCCAGATACAGGGCCATTTCCTCCTGCGTGCGCAGATGTTCGACTTGTGACACGCCCCCTGAACAAGCACTCCACCCGCTCGCGCGCATCGAGGCCAGTCACCCTTTCAACAAAGGTTGCCAGCTGACCGCGTTGTCTGAGGAAGGCAACCGTCCAACTTAGTCATGGCGCACCCTTGTACTGGCCCTATCCGATCGTATCGTCAACTCAGCCTTACACGCCAGTGCCCACGCGCACAGCCGCGCGCCATACTTCGCTTCCCTGCCAATCATCTGGGGCTGTTCTTCTCGGTCGCCGCCTACGTGCTCCATCACACACCAACTCGGATGCTCCTGCGTTGGCTTCAGTGCACGTTAAAACCCTCGGCGTTCGGAGCTCGCGTTGTCGGAGCTGTACCAGCGGCTCAGGGTGCGCGATCACCCCTACGGCCTACAGGATTCTTGTGTCTACGCTTATCCTGTCTTGTTCGGTATGCACCAAAGCCGCACATCCGCCGCGGTGGCTTCTCCCCGCCGAGCTCGCCAAGAAGGGCCGCTACTGAGCACATTGAATCGCCTGCCCTCCTCTGCCAATCTCAGCGGCGTAGCTCTGCGGCGAGGACGATGCGGCGATGGCAGACCTATCATTGCACCGGCTGGAAGGTGGGCTATTGCATCGCCCCGCGGGCATTGGCGGCGGAGCTGCGCAAAGTCCACCAGTACTTGACCTTCAGCACCATGACCCCGGCTCAATTCGACTTCGCGCGCTTCATCACCGCGGCGCCGGAGCATTATCGAGATCTCCCCGCCTTCTATCAGGCCAAACGGGATCGCTTTTGCGAGGTTCTGCGGCACGCTCGCTTTTGCTTGCGCCCTGCTCGGGGGACCTATTTCCAGCTCCTCGACTACAGCGAGCTCGCGGATTGCGACGATGCGGACTACGCCGATCAGTTGACGGCGAAGGCCGGCGTAGCATCGATCCCGATCTCGGTCTTTTATCGGCGCCCGCCGCCACGCCAGCGGCTGCTGCGGTTCTGCTTCGCCAAGGCAGACCTCACCCTGGAGCAGGCTGGAGAGCGGCTATGCGCGCTCTGAGGCATGCGCTCATTCTGCCCCCACTTGCGCATTGCTAACCGTGGTGACAAATTCAACGATCAGCAAGGGAGACCGCCATGCAATACCTGCACACCATGGTCCGCATCAGCAACCTCGACGAGTCGCTGGACTTCTTCTGCAATAAGCTCGGGCTGAAGGAAATACGCCGGCGCGAGAGCGAAAATGGTCGATTCACATTGATCTTCCTCGCGGCAGCCGAGGACGAGGGGCGGGCTTTGGCCGATGGCGCCCCAATGCTCGAGCTGACTTACAATTGGGATCCTGAGAGCTACCAAGGCGGGCGCAACTTCGGGCACCTGGCGTATCAAGTGAATGATATCTACGCCACCTGCCAGCGCCTCATGGATAGCGGCGTCACAATTAATCGGCCACCGCGTGACGGCCGTATGGCGTTTGTCCGCTCACCGGATGGCATTTCCATCGAGCTGCTGCAGAAAAATGCGCCCTTGGCACCACAAGAGCCTTGGGCCTCCATGGAGAATACCGGCACCTGGTGAGCGATCCGCTACACGTGCGGCCTTGCCGGGTGGGATTCCAGCCGTAACCCGCGCGAGCCCACGGCGATCGCCGATCAGTCCGCGCCCCAAGCACGCTCAAGGATGGCATCAACTCCGACCTCCGGCGCCAGGGTGCCATAGAGCAACCCCGCGGACTCGCCCAGCCGACTTTCGCAAAAGGCATGGGCCACCACCGCCGGTGCATGACGCACCAGCAGACTCGCCTGTAAAGTAAGCGCCATGAGCTCCGTTATTCGTCGCGCACGCGCCTCGGCCTGCTCGCGCTTGGCAAATTCCTGCTTGAGCCGTACGATCGCGGCATCGAGCCGGCGGTGTCCGCCACGCGCCGATTCCACTTCCCACAGAAAGGCGGGAATCGTCTGTGGCTCGCGCTCCATTGCGCGCAGCACATCGAGGCAAATGACGTTACCCGAGCCTTCCCAAATGCTGTTCACAGGCGCCTCTCGATAGAGCCGGGGCAGAATGGATTCCTCCACGTAACCGTTGCCACCCAGGCATTCCATTGCCTCGTAAATAAACTGCGGAGCGCGCTTGTTGGTCCAGTACTTGGCCACCGCCGTGCCGACGCGCCCGAGCAAGCGCTCCTCGGGATCCTTCTCAGCGTGATCGAAGCTGCGGGCGATGCGCAGCACCAGGGCAACTTCGGCCTCGAGCTCGAGCGCCAGATCGGCAAGCAGGTAGCGCATCAGCGGCTGCTCGCTCAGCGGCTTGCCGAAGGCGCTGCGATGGCGAGCGTGGTGCAGTGCCTGCACCCAGGCCTGGCGCATCATGCCCACGGGAGCCGTTGCGGCATCCAAGCGGGTCTGGTGCACCATTTCGATGATGGCGCGCACGCCGCGCCCCTCCTCGCCTAGGCGCCGTGCCCAGGTGTTGCAATACTCGATCTCGGCCGAGGCATTGGCGCGGTTGCCAAGCTTGTCCTTCAGCCGTTGGATGAAAAACGGGTTGCGCGTGCCATCCGGGCGCCATCTCGGCACCAGGAAGCAAGTCAGCCCCGCCGGGGTTTGCGCCAGGGTGAGAAAGGCATCCGACATCGGCGCGGAGCAAAACCACTTGTGCCCGGTGAGCTCGTACTCATCGCCGCCCAGTGCTTGGGCTCGGGTGGTATTGGCCCGGACATCGGAGCCGCCCTGCTTTTCCGTCATGGCCATGCCGAAGGTGACGCCCGCCTTCTCGGAGGCCGGAAGACAGCGCGGATCATATTCCCGTGCGCGAATTTTCGGCTCCCAAAAGTCCGCCAACGCGGGCTCCAGGCGCAGCGCGGGCACTACCGCATGGGTCATGGTGATGGGGCAGCACACGCCCTGCTCCGGCTGCGTCAGCAGATAGAGCGCCGCCACATGGGCGACATGCCCCCCCTCGCCCTGGCGAGTCCAGGCGATGTTATGAACGCCGTGGCGAACCGCCAGACGCATCAGCTCATGATAAGCCGGGTGATAATGCACCTCGTC
>JAKDMQ010000092.1 GCA_030452265.1 Nitrococcus sp. | reverse complement strand
GGCATTAAGTTAACATGGCTTCGAAAACGGAACACGAGCGGTTGCTCCAAGGCCCACGGCTAATTTATTCTGCTGTTAAGTTTATAAGTATCAATAGCGGCTCGTCAGGGACGATTGGCGGAGCCGACTCGCTACCAGCGAGCGGCTCCGCTGCACAGCCCGGGGCACCGCGATTACGCTTCGAGCTGCGCATCCATCGTTATCTCGGCGTCGAGCAGCTTCGAAACCGGGCAGCCCGTCGCCGCGGCGTTTGCGACCTCTTCGAACACCTCGCGGTCAATACCTGGAATCTTCGCGCTGACATCCAAGTGCACCGCCGGGATCGCGAAACCGCCGTCGCTTGGCTCTATCGTCACCGTGGCTTCGGTGGCGATGCGCTCCGGGGTGATGCCGGCTTCGCCCAGCGCAAGCGAGAGCGCCATTGAAAAGCAGCCCGCATGCGCGGCGGCGATCAGCTCCTCGGGATTGGTACCGGCGCCCTGCTCGAAGCGGGTAGCGAAAGAGTAGGGGTTGTTCGACAGCGCGCCGCTGTCAGTGGAAACTGTGCCATGACCGTCCTTGAGACTGCCCTGCCAGACGGCCGAACCTTTGCGTTTCATGATTCCTCCTGTAATCGGTCATATCGAGGTCTGTTGATACTCGCCCACGGCGCGGCGTCGTGGGTGGATGTCAACACGCCCTATTTACGCCTCGATTCTCTCGAATACGTCCTTGCCCTCTCCAAACTCCTGGCAGAGGAAGGCATCCGGCACGTCTTCCCAGCGCGTTCCAGGCGCAATGCCCACTGCCGGGACGCCCTTGCTCTCGTCGTAGATCCACCCGCACGCGGTGCACACATAAAATGCAGCAGCGCGTTTCGCCACGTGATTAGCCTCGGCGCGCGTGTAGTCGACAGCAACGTTCTGTTCCATGGTATTCACCTCACTAACGGGACCCAAAAGCTGCAAGTAGCGCTTCAGATAGCAATACGAAGCCATTAGACGAAGTCGAAAGACCGCATCGGCCGCGGGCGCGAACCGCCCTACCACAGCGCGGCGATAAATCGCGCGCGTTTGTCCGGCAAAAGCGACTGCCGACTCCCGCCCCCGGCTGCGCTCTAGAAAACGTATGCGTGCGGCTTCGTGGTGCAGGCTCTCCGCGAATATCTCCGCGCTGGTCGAGCGGTTCACTTCACACCTCTTGCACCCTGTAACTTGCTAATGAAGTATATTGTATCATGCTTTAACAAATGCAAGGCATGCCTGTACTTGATTACACGATTAGAAGCGTTACGCTTAGTCGCATGCAGGGCGGACATGACCTGCACCCGCCCTGAGCGCTACACGGCTTCGTAGCGGGTTAGACACTGGATAGGGCGTGGTGTGCGGTGACATGCGCTTGCCTATCGCCGAACAACGCTCACAGATGACGTCGGCGTGATGCCTGCGCAAGGCGGCTGACCACCGGTGCAGGGCGATCGACGCGCTGTGAACAGACACCGCGCGCCGTCTCCACACAAGCTAGCGTCGAGCGTTATTTCTCGAGCTCATGGAGGGCAATCGCGGAGTGCGCGTAGGCTCCACCGGCACGCATCTCCGCGGCTACCCAGACGGCTTCCATGATCTGCTCGGGTGTCGCTCCCTTGCGCTTGGCAGCGCGCGTGTGTCCTTTGATGCAGTAGGGGCATTGCGTGGTATGCGCCACGGCAACGGCGATGAGCTGTTTGGTTAGCTCCGGCAGCGCGCCGTCGGCGAATACCGCGCGGCTGAACTCCTGAAAAGCCTCGTGCACATTGGGCGCCAGCTCCTTGCGCCGCTTGGCGAGCTCTGCTGTGGTGGTGGGATACATTGCATCTGTCATGACTTATCTCCGTTTCGTGGCTCAGAGTGGATGCGCGTCGGCTCGGCCACCTGATGCCGATCCAGCGGATGGGGCGGCACGGCGGTGGAGCCTGTCGACGGCGTCCGCTCAGTTCAGGGATCCGTGTGAAATTCTCAGCCGAGCCGATCCTCAATCAGATCGCGTAACACGACCGCGTTATTGTGTTCCTCGTCTCGGGCCGCGAAGACCAAGGTGGTGACACCGTCGCGGGCGAAATGCTCCAGCTCCGCGAGCGCCTCCTGCTGGTGGCGCAGCTCATCACAATAGCGGCGCTGAAACTCCTCCCAACGCCGCGGGTCGTGCCCGAACCACTGCCTCAGTTCCGTGGACGGCCCCACGTCTTTGATCCAGCGTTCAATCTTTGCGTCCGCCTTGCGCACGCCCCTTGGCCAGAGGCGGTCCACGAGGATACGGTGGCCGTCTTCCCGGGCCGGGCTAATATAGGCGCGCTTTATCCGAACTGTCATAGGAAAGCCTCCCTGACCCTATCAGGTCATGTGGTTAAGGTGGACCGCACGGTCAAAACCACTGCTATCGTGTAGCGGCATGCTCGCGCCTACACCTCCGGCCGAGCGCCCGTTTGCGTCTGCGAGTGAGACTCTGGGCGTCGAAACTAAGAATAGATATGTGCCTTCTCTACCTATAACCCAAGCCCCTGCGAACTGGCTTGATCCGGGTCAAGCCGACAGCGGCGCACCAGGTGCTAGATGCCCGGGAAGGCATGAAGATAGGTGCCGGCCTTGCGCGCATGGCGCCATGCGAGCGCACCCCCGGTGGATGTGATGCGACCCGTCTTGCGAAAGCCAACCGTTCACCGCCTTACCTCACTCGAGTGCAATGTTTCATCGGGCAGCGAATCGGACAGCAAAAACATGTAGACAAAATACATGTTATGGGCTATATTATAGACAGTTTCGTTGAATGCTCACATCGCGTGAGCAAAAAGGAGGTCGCCATGTACCTGAATACGAATGTAGATGAGACAAAGCCGTTCAAGACCGTTACCACTGGTCTCTGGCATATCTTGCTGGGCAAGCTGCAGCAGGACTGGGGCGTGCTCAGGAGTGACAATGCAGACCTCATGGACGGGTATGAAGAGGAGTTGGCCGGGAGGCTCCAAAGGTTCTACGGTATCAGCAAGGCCGAGGCCGATAGGAGGATCAACAACTGGGTACACTAACTTGAAGTCATAGCCATCTAACCCATGTGGAATTGGGGAAAGTCAATTGAGGCATCGCAGGCGGGGGAGTAACGGCAGTTTCGTAGACGCTGGCTGTTTTCCCCCGCCCGACCATGTGTTGTTAATGAATAACGCGACCATCGCGATAGACTCGGCCCGCTATGGATTCAAAGCCCACGCGTTACAGATCCCAATCGACCGGTTTGATGAATAACTGCGCAGCGTTTTGATGCCACCAGGTTGCGCTTTCGTAGTGCTTTGATCGACTTTACGCTTAGGCTCGACATAGACTGAGCGGAGGTGAATGCTCCGCGTGCGGAGTCGGATGTAGCGGTTTCGGCCACGGTCTGATAACCGCGCGCGGATAAGAGTGCACGGCGCAAAGAACGGCGGAGCCCTGCTCCGCCGTTTTTACTTACCGACTACCTGCCAAAGTTAAGCACGCGGTCAGTGCTCCACAGGGATGCGGCGCGACAACGCTTTCTCACGCTTGCCGATTTCGAGGATCAGCACGCCATTCGACCCCCGCGCCTTAATCGCATCCGGGTCAGCGCTGTCAGGCAGTGAAAATCGCCGGTAGAACACGCCTTGCGAACGCTCAACTCGACGCACCCCGCCGTCTTCAGACACAGATTCCTGTTTACGCTCGCCGCGGATGCTAAGGACGCCATTCTCCATGGTTACCTCGATATCCTCTGGATTGACCCCAGGTATGTCAGCCTCTACCAAAAAGCGGTTTGCTTCCTCACGAATGTCAACCGCCGGCACCCACTGACTTGTCTCCACCGTAGAAACGTCACGAACAAAATCGAACAATGGGCTACTGAACATCTGATTGATTTCATCGCTCAGATCACGCATGTGAAATCTACCCGGACGATAACGCACCAGATCCATGACTTTTACCTCCGAACGCATCCGATCTTGCGGTGAACCACTCACCGTTTCTACTTAAATAAGTGGGGGATATTTCCACGGTTTCAAGGGCGTAGAACACGAGAGAGCTCGCAGATCCGCGCAACCGGTCAGACAGGCCGGAATACTGTCGTGCCACTCATCGTATGTCGTTTTCCGGTATGTTGTTTTTCCGTCGCATAACCAACCTTCGCGGTGGATGTGCTTCGCTTATCCACCCGGCCCATCTACCGGCCCGTCAATATCCTTCGAATTCCTCCGTGCGGATGTTGTCTTCATCGGCGCCCACTTCGATCAACAGCTTGCGCATGGCCTTGACCATGCCCTCCGGACCGCACAGGTAATAGCGCGCCGCGCCGATGTCGGGGACGTGCTCGCGGATCGTCTCGGCGCTGACGTGGCCCTGGGTCGATGTGTAGATCGGCACGAACGTGAAGTTGCCATTTTCGGCCGCGAACTGCTTCAGGTCGCCGGTGTATGCCGCCAGCGCCGGGGTGCGGTTGGCGTAGATCAGCGTGATTTCGTGCGCGCTCCGGTCGTGGGTGGCCTGCGCGATAATGCTGCGCACCGGCGTGATGCCGATCCCGCCGGTGATGAAAACGGCCGGTATGGATTCGTTTTTCTGCAGCGTGAAATCACCCCACAGCGCCAGCAGCTTGACCATGGTGCCTTCGGGTACCTTGGCCGCCGCGTTTTTGAACGTACTGCCGCGCATGCGCGTGGCCATGCGCAGGGTGTCTTCGTATGGCGCGCTCACAAAGGAGAAGCCGTGCTTGTTGCTGCTATCGTCGAGGCCGGTGGAAGCCGGCAGCACCAAGTCGCCGTATTGGCCGGCGCGGTACTCGAAGCCCTCGGGCTTTTCCAGGGTGAATTCCATGGTGCCCTCGGCCACATCCCGTTTTTGAAGCAGTTTGACGTCGTAACCGGTAGGCATGGTTTATCCCCTTTCTAAAATCCGCGGGCTCTGGGGCGCATCATTTTGTGCTTGCCGCGCGTGCGAGCCGCGTATCGACGGGTGTGGCTTGCGCGGAGGTGTGGTTTCCCATCTACTTGTCCAATTGGGTTCCGGACTCATCTTTGCAAGACTCCTTGCCCAGCGGTTAGGACGGCGCGTATGCGCGGTTGCGGTGCTCCCTCAAGCTTGCGCGGATCGAGACGGCAGCCACGGCCCGAGCGCCCGCTCGGCAAACTCGGGCCAATGTTGGTTGGCTGTAGGGCTGGCTGGGCTCGGGTGCAGCAGATAGCCCACCGGCCGCGCATCGCCCACCACTGCCTGCGCGCGATGTTCAGCGTAGCGCCCGATGGCCATGATCGCCACCGGATCCAGCAGCTTCACCGCGCGCACCAGCGCGTTGCCGCACAACGCCTCCATCGATTCTCGTTCGTCGACCTTGAGAGCGGACGGTATCAAGTTGCGGTCCTTCGCCAGGAACAGCAGTGGGCAATAGTTCCATACAAAAAAGCGGTCGAAGAACTGCTCCGGCGTGCCCACGCGTTCGTGGGCCCACTTCCACAGCCGCTGGCCACTGCCTTCCTCGCGGCCACAGGCCATGCCGAGGATGGGGTAGCGCGGATGCTGCGTGGGCAGCTTGCGCGCCAGCCGGGTTTCGATGTGGAACCAGCCGCGTACGGCGCTGATGTTGCCGAACGGCACGCCGGTCTGCGCCATGCCCCACGGGCCGGGATTCATGCCCAGCAGTAGCACGCGGCCGCGCTTGGCGCCAAAGCGTTGCAGATACTGCTGGTAACCGCTCCACGCGTAGCGCAGCGGGTTGTAGACGTGGCTTGGGCTACGCCATTGCAGCGCGTCGAGCTCGCGCGCGAGCCCGCGTGTCAGGCGGGTCAGGGCCGCAATGGTGTTCCGGGTTTCCCTAAAATTGCGCTGGCCATAGGCGCCATCGTCAGCGGTTTGGCGTTCGATGACGGCTTCATGGCAGTCGGTTGGCTCGTAAGTCACAGAGTTATTCCCGACAATAACGTACTGTTTACACAGCCCGGTAGATTGGGGTTCGCACGCTCACCCCAACCTACACGCACTATCGTGCAGACCGTTGACAGGTCAATACGTATCAGTCGTTGCACAACGCAACAGACTTAAAACATCATACGGGAGAAATAGGATTTCCGTCGTTATCACCTATTTCATGTGTATCAGAGCGCCCCATCATCCATTCCCTGATCTGCTTCTCGGCTTCCTCCCTGCTGACGTCATAGGCGGTCTGGATCTTTCCAGCGAGCTCTTCGTAGTAGCCTGCAATCTGCTCTACGTCATCGTTGGTGAGCACTCCCCACCTTTCACGAACTCTGCCCTTAAAGATATGCCAGTCGCCTTGAATGTCATTCCAGGTCAGATACGGAGTCCGCCTGCGGCCACCTTCCGATGGCCTGCTCACATCTTCCCAGCTCATTACAGCCTCCTTACTTTCGTAGAGTTTAATGCCGTCGACCCCTGCCTTACCTTGGACAACAGAATTTAGGAAACGTGGGGCACCCACACGATTGCGGTCCGCCATCACCGGCACGCACGCGGCGGCGCATCGACCCGAAGAGGCAGTGGGCCGGTACCCCGGCGAGCTGTGCAGCTTCCCCAGCCGCGGACCAGATTCGCCTCGCTTGCCAGCAACCGGCCGAGCCGCCAAGATGCGGCTGTTCCGCGGGCTCGCCCTCGCTCCAGGCCGTTACGTCTATTTGGGTTCGCTATTGGATTCCCGGATGCCGCTTCGCATCACCACCGCCAATCTCAACGGTATTCGCGCCGCTGCTCGCAAGGGCTTTTTCGACTGGCTCGCGCGCGAGCGCCCGGACGTGCTCTGTGCGCAAGAGACCAAGGCCCAGCGGACGCAGCTCGATGGCAATGCCGTCTACTTCCCAGAGGGCTACCATGCTTATTTTCACGATGCCGAGAAGAAGGGCTACAGCGGGGTGGCGTTATACGCCCGGCGACAGCCCGATTCGGTACGAAAGGGGCTTGGCTGGCCGAAGATCGACTGCGAGGGACGCTGGCTCGAGGCGCGCTTTGGCAAGCTCTCGGTGGTCTCCTTTTACATGCCATCCGGCACCTCCGGCGAGGAGCGCCAGAGTTTCAAGTACGCCTTCATGGACCCGCTTCTCGACTACCTGAAAGCGCTGCGTAATGACGGCCGCGAATACATCATCTGCGGCGACTGGAACATCGCCCACAAGCCGATTGATCTCAAGAACTGGCGCGCCAATCAGAATAACTCCGGCTTTCTGCCTGAGGAGCGCTCCTGGTTGGACCGTCTGTTCGGCGAGGCCGGGTTCGTGGACGCATTCCGGCTGATAAACCCGCGGCTGGAGCAGTACACCTGGTGGTCGTTCCGGGGCCGGGCCTGGGAGCACAACACCGGCTGGCGCATCGACTATGATGTGATCACCCCTGCCCTGCGCGCGCGCAGCGCCGAGATCTACACCACCGAGCGCTTCTCGGATCATGCACCATTGACGCTCGAATATGATTGGGAGTTGTAGGCGGGTTGAAGAGCCGTCACGTGAGGGTAAGGCTAGCAGTTCAGTCGTGGAAACCGCGAATAGTGTTCCGATAAGAAGGTTCTGGGTGACCGCGATGGCGGGAGGAGTAGTCGCCACGCTGTTGCTCGCGGCGACAATGGCGCTGACGATTCGCGCTCTCCACGCTGCAGCGGAAGCGCAGGTGTCGAACCTGCGGGCGAAAGAGTACGAAATTACCCTTATGGAACGCCTGCGTTGGAGAGGCGAAGTGATTATCTCCGCGGGAAGAGGCTACCTGATCACGGGAGATCCGAAAGCCCGAGCGAGGCTGCGGCACGCCACTTTTGCATTCAACAGTGAACTTTTGGAGTTGACGAGCAACTCATCGCCGACTTCGAGCGCACCTTTGGTGGCGGCGGGCGCAGGCCGCATTATCCGGGCCGAGAAACACCTCGTGTCAGCGCGGCAGCAAATGGTGAAGGGCGAACCGTGGCGTGTCGAGGAGGAAGAGGATGAGCTGCTGCCATTACAACTGAAGCTTGAGGCGGCGCTCCAACGAGTGGTGGCACGCAAGGAAGCGGTGCTCGACGACATCTATGCCACGGCCGCCAATGAGCGCGATCACTTCACAGCTCAGTTGTATGCGCTTCTCGCGGTGCTCACCCTGGTCGGACTCGTTATAACCTGGCTCTTTGCGCGGCGGATTGCGGCTGCGTACCGGGCGGAGGAGCGCGCCCTCGACATCGCACGCAAAGCGCTCACTTCCCGCGACGAATTGATGGGAGTCGTGGCGCACGATCTGCGCAATCCTCTGCAAGCTATTCAGCTCAAAGCCGCTGCGCTGCGCAGGCTCGCAGATGCCCCGGAGATGGTACGCCGGGAGGCCAAATCCATCGAGAACATCATGTGGCGAATGGAGTTTCTGACCGGCACTATGCTCGACATAACGATGATCGAGGCCGGCCGGTTCGCGGTCATACAAGAGAGTTGCGCCGTCGAGGATCTGCTGCGTGAGGTGGATGAAATGTTCAGCAATGCAGCGGCGTCCAAAGGTGTCCGCTTCTTGCAGCCGGAGGGCGGGGTTGGAATCCTGATTCACGCCGATCACGAGCGAGCTCTCGAAGTGTTGTCCAATCTGCTTGGCAACGCTTTGAAGTTCGCGTCGCCCGGCGGCGAGATCGCCCTGTCGATCGAGCCGCGCGATACGATGCTGCGGTTCGCCGTGTCGGACTCAGGGCCCGGCATCGCGGCCGAGCATCTTCCGCATTTGTTCGATCGGTTCTGGAAAAGCGACGTTTCCGGGAAAAACGGCACCGGCCTTGGCCTGTTCATCGCCAAAGGAATAGTCGAGGCTCATGGTGGCCGCATCTGGGCCGCCAACGAACCCGGCCGTGGCACCACATTTTACTTCACCTTGCCAATCGCTGATCCGGCGTTGTGATGGAGACCGCGTCGAGATCATCGCGGGTTCGGTTTCGTGACCTTCGCTCGCGGCCACGACCGGGCCATCGCCGCCAATGGAGAGCGGGAAGGTCAGCGCCCCAGCAGCCCGCTGAAAAACTGTCGGCCGTTGGTTTCCAGATGGTCGACGTCATAGCCGCCTTCCTGGACCACCAGCGCCGGCACGCCGAATGCGCGCACCATCCTAGCCATGCGGGCGAATCCTTCCGAGGACACCGCCACCTTGGCCTGCGGGTCGGCCTGATAAATGTCAAAACCCAGGGGCAGCACAATCACCTCCGGTTCGAATAGGCGCAGGATCGCCATCGCCTCATCCAGCTTTTCGAAGAAGATCGTCTCCGGCGAGCCATGGGGCATGGGCAGGTTGACGTTATAGCCATACCCGGCGCCTTCCCCGCGCTCGGATTCATATCCGCTCACCACCGGATAGAAGTTGGTCGGGTCGCCGTGGATGGAGATATAGAGCACGTCGTTGCGGTGGTAAAAACACTCCTGTATGCCTTGTCCGTGATGCATGTCGGGGTCGAGTATCGCCACGCGGGAGTAGCGTTCGCGCAAGGCCTCCGCGGCGATGGCGGCATTGTTCAGGTAGCAGAAGCCACCGGCGGCGTCGGGCCGCGCATGATGCCCTGGCGGTCGGCACAGCCCGTAGGCCAGCGCTGCGCCGGCGATGATGTCGTCGGCAGCCGTCAGCGCGGTCTGGGCCGACCAGTAGGCCGCTTCCCAGGTGTGCGCGCCGATCGGGCAACTACCGTCGGCGAGGTAGTAGGCCGTTTCCGCCAGAATGCCCTGCATGGGGTTGCGTGAACGTACGTAGATGTTCGACATGACTTCTGCGCCCCAATCTGCCGGCCAGCGCCGGTGGGCCGATTCGAGGAAACGCAGATACCCAATGGGGTGCACACGCCGAACCATGTCCATGCCGTGGTCGCGTGGCTTTGCGATTTCAATGCCCAAGCCATCCAGCGCAGCCAACAACGGCGGCGTGCGGGCAGGCACTTCCTGCGGCGTACGCATGGCGCCACGGGTGAGATAGCTTTGCGGAATGTGCTGGTTCTGGATCGGATCGAAATAGGCTTTCACGATGGTGCTCCCGGATGCAGTAGCGGGGTCACGGGCATGGCTCGGCAAGTATTGCACCATACGATGAGCTGGATCGGGCTGCAAACGCCGCATTCAGCGGCGTTGCGACTAGCGCATAAGGATAACTCTGAGTTAATGTCAGCGCCTCGCACAGGATGTAATCCGTGATTACCAGCGGCTGAGTGGCGGCCCCGAGGCATGTCTGCACGGCCGCATGATCCGGATCGTTACGATCCATCCGCTCCGACCACGCACCAGTGTCCACCAGCAACTGCTTCACGAGCCCTGCTTGCCGTAGAGGTAACGATTATGTTCTCGGCCGACGGGCTCTCCTGTGCCCGCGGCGATGCCTGTTAACCGATCCAGTGCACTGTGGCGCGAGTCGCCTGCGCCGGCAGGCGTGCGTCGACGAGCGCGCGGATGAGAGCGGAAATGCTCATCCCGCGGCGCCTGGATTCCTGCACCAGCGCTTTGTACTGGGCATCTTCAAGCGAGATCTGAGTTCTGTGCATGACCTTGTCCTACATCATCGAATAAATGATGTAAATGTAAAAGCTCCAACTCTGGCCCACGTACTTCTGAGCGCTGGCTCGGGTTACTGTCGGAACCAAGACCGCGAGCGCCCCTAGGCCGTCGCTTTCGGCTATCATCTTCCCAAGCCCGCCGACCACCGCCGCATTATGGCGCTGCTGGAAGAACACCCGCCGCCAGATGAATTGCAGGAACCGCTCCTCACAAACGATGTACAGTGCTGCTCGCAGCCAACAGTCTACCCCGGAATATGGGCGAATTTGCGGCGAGTCGGCCAAGGTATGTACAAATACGGACTGATCGAACCGGCCCTCGAGGGTTGGCCTGAACGCTCAACGCCAAAGGAGTGGACCGCCTGGCTAACGCTCGTCCTCGGGGGCCGGCGCGGTGTCCGGCGCACGCCGCAGGTAGTTCAGCATGTCCCTAGGCGTGGCCGAACCGGCGCGTTCGCGCAGGAACGCCGCGGCCGTGCGCAGGGTTCCCACCTTCTCCGCGACGGCGGCGGCGATGAACTGGTTTAGGGACACGCCATCTTCCTTCGCGAGCTCCGCCGCGGCGTTTTTTATGGACGTCGGCAGCTTCAACGGATAGGTGCTCTTGCTCATTGCTTCCACTCCTGCAGTAGCTCTCCGGGGGTAAGCACCCTAAGAGCGAAGTTTTTCGCCGCCCGTGCGAAATCCTGGATGTTGTGCGTAATCAGTGCGTCCGCACCGGCGTTGATCGCGGCCGCGAAGATCATCTCATCACCCGCATCCTTTAACTGTGGCCGCCACTGAAAATGCAGCTCGACAGGCTCCGCGGCGCTTGAGTGATTCTTATGTGCATGCTCAGATTGATCGGCAGACCAAGGAGCAGCGCATAGACGGCGCGAAGTGCCGTTCGTAGTCGACAGTCAACCCAGAACTGTGTGGGGTTGTACGCCGCGCCGGCCAAGGTATGTACAAGTACGAACTGATCGAAACGGCTCTTGGCTGCTAGCCTGAAATAACCTACCAACGTCAACGGAGCGGACTGCTATGAAAACGAATCGACGTACTGTGCCGCGTGCGCTCACTGAGACGACGCTTGCCGTGGTCATGGCCGGCGGCAACGGTTCGCGCCTCGGTGAACTGACGCGCTGGCATGCGAAGCCGGCACTGCCGTTCGGCGGGCAATATCGAAACATCGACTTCACGTTGTCGAACTGCATCAACTCGGGCCTGAGGCGCATCGCGGTGCTGACACAGTACAAGGCACACTCGCTGATTCAGCATCTGCACCAGGGTTGGAGCTTCCTGCCGGCGGAGACTGGCGAATTCCTGCAGGTTTGGCCCGCGCAACAGCGTTGCGGCGACGGCTGGTACGCTGGAACCGCCGATGCCGTCTATCAGAACCTCGATCTTATCGAGGAGCAGCGGCCAGGCTATGTCCTCGTGCTGGCCGGCGACCACGTCTACAAGATGGACTACGGGCCCATGATCGAGGCGCACGCCGCGAGCGGCGCGGACGTTACGGTGGGCTGCGTGACGGTGCCGCTGCGGCAGGCAAGCGCGTTCGGCGTCGTGAGCGTTAACCCGGAGGGCTGGGTTGTGCGCTTCGACGAGAAACCTGAAAGCCCGGCGCCATTGCCGCGGCAACCGGATATGGTCCTCGCGTCTATGGGGATCTACGCATTTGATCGCAAGTTGCTTGTCCAACGGCTCAAAAGCGACGCAGCGGACGCTGCATCGCAGCATGATTTCGGCCGCAACATAGTGCCCGGCTTGATAGCGCCCGGCTTGATTCATAAGGCCCACGTGTTGGCGTACCCGCTTCGCGACCCGCGCAGCGGCAAGCCCGCTTACTGGCGCGACGTCGGCACGCTCGACAGTTACTGGCAGGCGAACCTGGAAATGCTCGGCGAAATGCCGGAGCTCGATCTGCACGACCGGTCATGGCCTATCTGGACGCATCAAGCGCAATGCCCTCCGCCGCGTTTCGTCGGCGATGGCGTCGCGCTGCGCTCGATCGTGTCCGGCGGCTGCAGCATCGGCGGACGGATAGTCCAATCCCTGCTTTCGGCGAACTGCCATGTCGGGGCCGACTCGATCATGGCTGAAAGCATAATGCTACCCAATGCGCGCATCGGACGCGGTTGTCGCATCCACCGGGCGGTCATCGACAGTGGCTGCGAGATTCCCGATGGCACGGTCATCGGCGGCAACGCGCTCCGTGACTCTGCGCATTACGAGGTGTCCGCGAACCAGGTGACGCTGGTAACGGCTGAAGGCCTCGCGCGGGCCGCTGTGCGGCGGGCTGCGGCCGTCAAAAAGGCAGACCGTGCGCGACCCGTACGCCGCCCGGCACCGGCACAGACCCGTGCGATA
>JAKDMQ010000091.1 GCA_030452265.1 Nitrococcus sp. | reverse complement strand
ATGCGTTGGTTGGTGCATTAGGTGGCTATGTGGAGCTTCGTTTGCCGATCCCAACGCCCTCGGCCATCGAACCGAAATAGGATGCCGGCGTGCTGCCGGCGCTGACCGCGGCCAAGCTCGCGCTCTAGACGGCGATGCGGGAGCAAAGCGTTACCAACGTGGCCTTAGCTGAGCGTCTAGGAGTTTCCGAGACCATTGTCCGGCGCCTGGTACACCCAGACCATCGCTCGAAGATCAAGCGTGTCGAGCAAGCACTGGCGGCACTGGGAAAGCGTCTGGTGGTGGAGGCGGCGTGATGAGTGTAAAAACCGGCACATCAGCAGCAGCATGCGGCAAGACCAGGGGATGAGTGTGGCCGCTTGCTCACCCGATTTGGCATACCCTGCCAATGCTGGTACGCTCAAGCATGCGGTTCAGGAGGATGCGCAATGCCTACACGCAACGTTGTATTGACCGATCACCAGGAGAGGTTCATTGCCGAGATGGTAGGAAGCGGACGATATAGAAACGCCAGTGAGGTGTTGCGTGAGGCGCTACGTCTCATCGAGAGGCGAGAGATGGAAGACTGCGCCAAGTTGGAAGCCTTGCGCGAGGCCGCGCGGATTGGTATTAGCGCCATCGAGCGCGGCGATTTCCGCACTTTCGACCGTATCGACGATCTGGAGGCGCATCTCGACCAAGTCGGCGAGCTGGCGATCGAAACGGGGCGTCGTCACGATACTGGCGCCGATGCGTGAGCGCAACGAAACGGCGCGTGATCCTCAGCAGCGCGGCGGAGGATGATTTCACGGACATTCTCGAACGCACGGCACGGCGGTTCGGGACTGTTCAAGCAAGGATCTATCGAGACACTTTGAAGGCGGCCATCCGGGCGATAGGGGAAAACCCTACCGTTGCCGGGTCAAAAGGTCGTGAGGAGCTCGGCCCTGGCCTGAGAACACTGCATGTGGCGCGTGGGGGCCGCCGAGGCCGGCATGTCATTCTCTATCGCGAACGCGATGACGCCGTGGTCGATGTGCTCCGCATTCTTTTCGATACCATGGATTTCATCCGCCACGCGCCGATGAACGAAGAAAATTAGGCTCATAGCACCCCCGATGGAGGGTTTGCCGATTTTCACCGCGACATGATCAAACAGCTCGGGCTTGAGCCGAGAAATATTCTGTCACGGAGGTCATGATGCAATATGTCTACCCAGTGATTCTCAGGCCGGAGGAGGAAGATAGCGGCTTTATAATCTCTTTCCCGGATGTGCCCGAGGCGCTGACAAGCGGCGACACCCGTGAGGAGGCCCTGTTCGAGGCCGTCGATGCGTTGGTTGGTGCATTAGGTGGCTATGTGGAGCTTCGTTTGCCGATCCCAACGCCCTCGGCCATCGAGCCGGAGCAGGATGCCGTCGTGCTGCCGGCGCTGACCGCGGCCAAGCTCGCGCTCTACACGGCGATGCGGGAGCAGAGCGTTACCAACGTGGCCTTAGCTGAGCGCCTCGGGGTCTCCGAGACCATCGTCCGGCGCCTGGTCCACCCAGACCATCGCTCGAAGATCGAGCGTGTCGAGCAAGCACTGGCGGTGCTGGGGAAGCGTCTCGTGGTGGAGGCGGCGTGATGGCGCCGCCAAACAGGCACCAACTGATGCCACCCACGGGCGCAACAGATCAATCGAGAAGCCGCCAGACGAGATTCATGGAGGCCGGGACAATCGCATACGAGCTCGGGCCGGGTTCGGTAAGGCCGCCAGTACTCTTGGAGCGCGGGCGGCACCGCCCGTGGCTCCTTCGCCTGCTATAACGACGCCGACGACGGCGCGGTCATGACCGAAGGGCTAGCCACCGTCCACCGGCTGTTTTCCTTAGACGCCTTCCATCTCACGATCGCACTCAAACCGCCGTGCACGGGGCGGCCGTCAGGAAGGCAAACCGTCGATCCAGCCTTGGACCATGCTCACCTTTTGTTCGGCGCCGAGTTTCGTGAACAAATCGCGCGCTTTTACCCACAGCACCCGCGCCTCGTCCGGATCGCCGCGGGTTTCCATGAGGCTGCCGAAATTGGCGTAGATACTGGCCATGCCTTCGAGCTGACGGAGCTCTTCAAAGATTTAAACCGATTTGCGGTACATCTGCTCGGCGCCGTCCAGATCGCCGCGGGTGCGCATAATGATGCCGAGGTTACTGTAGGCGGCGGCCGCGATTCTTTCGTCCGAACCAAAGCCCACAAGCTGCAAGTGCATGTCAAAGGCCGCTTCATCAAGAAGACCGAAAAGAAGCTTGAGCGGAAACGTCGTTTCGATAATCTCAAGCAACCGCCAGGCGTCGCTCGAGCGCATTGCGACGGGGACTACCGCGGTCAGCGCAAAGAACGGGGCATTGCAGGTCTTCAGGGCTTCATCGCTCAATTCGGGCGCAATCGCCGACCATGCGGCCTCGGCGATGTGCTTGCGCAGGTCGTCTTGCTCCAGCTCGCGTTCCAGGCGCTCGGTAAAGAGCTGGTGGTAGGGCAGAAAGCACTCGCCGAATTGGGTGTCCAGGCGTCGAAACAGGCAGGCAAAACGGTGATCGCCGAGCAGGCGGGAAAACGCAACCGGATCCTTGCCGCTGGCCCTGGCCCACACCTCCCTCGGGGTGGGCAGACCAAAAACACACAAGGTCAGCGCGGCGCGTTGCGCGTCATCGCCAAGATTGCACAACTTGCCATAGAGCAGATCCAGCAGGCCCTCTACTTTCTGCGGCAGGCAGGTGATCGCATCCTGTAATGTGCTGGGCTCCGGTTTGTCGTGGGCAAGAACCTTTATCACCGCGTCATGGGCGAGCGGATAGCCGGCGTATCGTTGATATGCGGTGCGCCAGTTGGTCTGGTGCAGGCCGGTGTCAAACTCTTTGAGCAGCCCTTCGTCGATCTCTTGCTTGTACCACTGCGCCACCTCCCTTTCCGAGAGATCGCCAAGCGGGGATTCCAGAATCCTGGAAAACACCCGCCGGGCATCGCCGTCAGTGACCAGCGTGTCATCCGGGCGCTGCGCGATGATGAGCCGCACGGCCTCCGGCAAATCCTCGCCGAGTGGGATCCAGTCGCCGGGCGCGGCGAGCTTCAACGCGGGCCGAGGGTCGATGACAATGATGAGGCGGGTAGCGGCGCCGTGCGTCTTTACGGCGGCCTCACCGAGCGTGGTTGCGAAGTCCAGGAAACGTTGCCAGCCGGGGCGTGAGTCCTCCTTTACGTAGGTCGCAAGCAACCCGCCGACCGCCGGGACGCTCTTGACCAATTCCTTTATGCGGCCCCGATCACCCGGACCCGTTTTCACGGGACCGCGATAGCTGCCGTACATTTCACCGAGCAGGTGTTCCATCACCTGGGCCGCCTGCTGGTCGCCGGTGACATCCAGGGCCTGCACATACCACTGTAGGTGAACGGGCAGAGCAGTCCCGCCGAGACACCGTCGAACAGACTGTAGCTGTAGACCAAATTATCGTCGCAAAGGGAAAGGATATCGGACTGGTCCGCTCGCTCCGGCGTGGCGGTAAGGCCAAGTAGAAACCGAGGTCGGAAATGCTGCAGTAGGCGGCGGTAGGTGGCTGCGGCGGCGTGGTGAAACTCATCCACCACGATGTAATCGAAATGAGTGGCGCTGAAGTCTTCAAGGTGTCTTTCTTGCCCCAGTGTCTGCACGGAGGCGAACAGGAGATCGACGCCCTCATCTCGTCGAGTGCCGGTGTACCGACCTACCCGCGCCTTCGGTTGAACACGCTGGAAAGCGGCCTCCGCCTGCAGCAGGATCTCCTCACGATGGGCCAGGAACAGTACCCGGCGGGCGCCGAAGCGCTCGGTGTCGAAGGCGGCCCAGCCCACTGCTCTTGATGAACGCAACCGCCAGATCGATCTCCGTGGCACGCTGGATCGCGTGCAGGAGCTTCGGCAGGAGGGGGTCGTCGGCACCGCCGGTGGTCAAATACGCCGGCATGCCTACTCCGGTCGCCGCAGTAGGGTGTTCAGCCAGCGCTCGCCACTACGCTGCGGGCGCTGATCGGGCGCGAGCCAAACCTCCAGAACGTGGAATATGGGCAGCTCTGTCAGCAGGTCGGCCAAGCCGTCGTCATTCATATCAGTGAAATGGCGGCCGCCGGCGTTGCGCTCACCCAAGCCGTATTTGAACGAGGCGTACAACACGCCGCGCGGTCGCAATCCGTTACCAAGCCGCGCGAAGGCGTCGCGTAGCCGCCGCGCGGGGAGGTGGAGCAGGCTGGCGCAGGCCCAGATTCCGTCGAAGCGCGGGGTGAGAGTCAGCTCCTCGAAGCGCTTTACCACTACGTCTAGGCCCAGGCGCTGCGTCGCCATGGCCGCGAGCGTGGGAGATCCATCAAAAGCGCTCACCCGGTAGCCGGCCGCCATGAACGCAGCCGCATCGCGTCCCGAACCGCAACCGGCATCGAGTATCGCTGCGTGGGGTGGCAGATAAGCCAGAAAACGTGCGCGAGCGGCCGACATGTCTATGTCGACGGTCTCGTCGAAAAACCGCGCCGCATGTTGTTCGTAGTAGGCCAGTGTTTCCGACACCCCAATGCCCCATCGCCCGTGCCTGGATACAAAGCTACCAGGTCAAGACGCACGATACTGCCGAGCGATTCGCTTTAGGCGAACGATCTCAGGTGCCACAGTCGGGTGTCCGATGTAGCGCCGGCTTGGAAATCATCACCTTAGAGCAGGATGGTCGCCTCTTCCACTAGCCGCTTGCAGGTCAACCGCCATTTGCTGCGCTCCTGGCGCGATATCCCTTTAATGAACTTGCAGTTCCTTTCCCGCCCGCAATGAGCCCTTCTGACACCGGACAACTCCATGGTACCAGCCCGTCAGGGAGCGGATGCCGCGTACACCGCCGGTTTCCAGCCTGACGGAATTCACCCCTCCCCTGCCGAATGGGATGACGAGCGAAGGGTCTGTGGTCGCTGCTAATCCGAAAGGCGCGTGAATTCAGTCGCCTAAACTGCCAGATTAAGCTCCCGTGCTGTAGAATGCGCGCATTCGCTTATCCAACTCCGGAAATGGAAACAGTATGCAAAGCAGGCAGGAGTTAGCCCGGAGCATATGCAGGTGGCAACTGGCCACCCTCCTAATAATGCCCATCTTGCTGACGGGCTGCGGCATTAATAACATCCCCACCTATGACGAACAGGTCAAATCGGCCTGGGCACAGGTGGAGAATCAGTATCAGCGGCGCGCCGATCTGGTGCCCAACCTGGTGGAAACGGTAAAGGGCTTCGCCAAACAGGAAAGGCAGACCCTGACCGCGGTGGTGGAAGCGCGCGCCAAGGCGACCTCCATCCAGGTGGATGCGAGTATCGTGGACGATCCGCAGAAGCTGCAACAATTCCAGCAGGTACAGAACCAGCTCACCGGCGCGCTGAGTCGCTTGATGGCGGTCTCCGAGCGCTACCCGGAGCTGAAGTCGAATCAAAACTTCCTCGCTCTCCAATCCCAACTGGAGGGCACCGAGAACAGGATCGCAGTGGCCCGGCGCGACTTCATCCTTGCCGTCAAACGCTACAACACCGAGCTTCGGACCTTCCCGGGCCGAATCTGGCACAGCCTTCTGTACAGCGATTTGCCGCTGCGTGAAAACTTTGAAGCTACCGCCGAGAATGCGGATCAAGCGCCCCAAGTGAAATTCTGATGACGCATCATCTGCGACTCCCCTCGTTACTGCTTTTGTTGTTGCTTGCGCTTTCCGCCCAGGCGCAGCCCGATTTCCCCTCGCTTAGCGGCCGGGTGGTGGACCAAGCCGGGCTGCTAGAGGCGCGAGTCGAATCCCGGCTCACGCAGATGCTTGCGGCGCATGAGAAAGCCACCACCGAACAAGTGGTGGTGGTCACGGTGCCGAATCTGCAAGGCTATCCCATAGAGGATTTCGGCTACCAGCTTGGGCGTTACTGGGGCATTGGCCAGAAAGGCAAGGATAACGGGGCGCTACTGATCGTCGCGCGCGACGAGCACAAGATCCGCATCGAGGTCGGCTATGGCCTGGAAGGGCGCCTGACGGATGCGAAGTCCTCGGTGATCATCAATCAGGTGATTGCCCCCGCCTTTACGAAGGGCGATTTCGCTGGGGGCATTACCCGCGGCACCCAAGCGATATTGCAGGTCCTGGGTGGCAAGCCCCTTGAAGCGCAGAC
Source organism: Nitrococcus sp. (assembly GCA_030452265.1). GTDB lineage: Bacteria > Pseudomonadota > Gammaproteobacteria > Nitrococcales > Nitrococcaceae > Nitrococcus. The sequence goes on along the minus strand of JAKDMQ010000091.1, from coordinate 6,697 downwards.
GACGGAGACGCGCACCAGCCCGGGCGGTGCGCCCGAGCTGCCCATGGCAGTCGTATTCTTTGTATTGATGATCATCGTCACCGCTTTCCTCCGCGGCGGCAGGGGCGGAGGCGGCCGTGCCTTGCTTGCCGGGGCGCTCCTGGGTAGCCTCTTGGGCCGCGGCGGGCATGGGGGCGGCTTTGGCGGCGGAGGTGGTTTTAGCGGCGGAGGTGGAGGCTTCGGCGGTGGCGGCGCCTCCGGCGGCTGGTAACTCTATCAATGAGTGCGTATCACCCATGGCATTATTGAGCGAATGCGATCAACAGGAAGTGGCAGCGGCGATAACCCGGGTCGAGCGGGAAACCGATGCCGAAGTGGTCACGGTGCTCGCGGCCCAGGCAGACGACTATGCTTATATTCCGCTGCTCTGGGCGGGCATCTTCGCTCTGGTCGCGCCCGGTGCGCTTAATGTTTTCTTCGGTTGGTGGAATGCGCACGTCCTGCTGCTGGTTCAGTGGGCGAGCTTTATTGTGCTGAGTCTGCTGTTCAGGATTCCTGGAATCACTACGCGCCTGATCCCGCGCTCGGTGAGGCATTGGCGGGCATCGAATCTCGCCCGGCGACAATTTCTGGAGCACAACCTGCATCAAACCCAGGGTGGAACCGGCATGCTGATCTTCGTCTCGGAAGCTGAGCGCTATGTGGAGATCCTGGTCGACCAAGGCATTTCCAGCCGCCTGAGTGACGATATCTGGCAAGGAATCGTCGCCACCTTCACGCAGCGAGTCAGGCAGGGCCAGACCCTGCAGGGCTTCCTCGCTTGCATCGACTCCTGCGGCCAGCATCTCAAACAACACCTGCCGGCCACCCACGAGCGCGACGAGCTGCCTAATCATCTGGTGATCCTGTCCTAGGAATCCTCGATCTATGGAAGAGGAGTATGTGCTGGGCGGATATGTCCGGTTGCGCGACGGTAGTGATGGCATCGTCGGCGTCCTGCGCTTGCGGCACTGAGATTGACGCTAAGCGTCTTCAAGCATATCGTAGTGCTGTACACTACTAATATGGTGCGCCATGAAGACCGTGACTGCGCGTGAGGCCAACCAGCACTTTTCGCGCCTGCTGCGGGAGGCAGCCAACGGAGAGACCGTCGTCGTGACCTCTCGTGGCAGACCGGTCGCGAAGATCACCGGCATCGGTGCGAAAACCGATGACCGACTCGAAGCCAGGAAGTGGGCATTCGTCGAGGAGCTACGGCACCGAAGGCCGGTGTCGATCGAATCATGGTCGCGAGAGGAGCTCTATGAGGACGACATGTGAGGGTCGCCCTGGATACCAACATTCTCGTTTACGCCGAGGGCTACGGCGACACGCAGCGATGTGAGCGAGCGCGCTCGCTGATCGAGGCATTGCCCGCGGAGAATGTAATCATCCCCGGGCAGTGCCTCGGCGAGCTGTTCCGAATTCTCCACGGCAAGAGCCGCTTACCGCGACAGTCTGCGGCCAAGCGCGCTTTGCGATGGGCCGATATCTTCATGATTGCCGATTCGAGCGACCAGGCGTTTCTGCTCGCCCTCGATCTGGCGCGCTCGCACCCGGTTCAGATTTGGGATGCGCTTATCGCCTGCGTGGCGAGCGTTTCACACTGCCGCCTGCTCCTCACCGAGGACTTTCCCGGGACCTCGACGCTCGCTGCCGTGCGAATTGTCGACCCTTTCACGGATAGTGGATTCCACGAGGCTATTGCTACAGCGGTGGGCTGACGCCCACGCTCTCCGGGTGGTGTGTGCCCGGAGCGAGCGGAGGCTGGGCTGGCGCTGTGGTAGAAACCAAGCGCTTGGACGCAATCTCTGCGCATCCGAACGCGCTACGGCGGCACCTCGAAAAACCCTCCTGCGCTGCTCCACCGCGGCGAAGCGCGGACTCTTGCGTGTTCATGCCCACGCACGGTTGCGCCATGCCAACGATACGCCTATTGTTTTTGCCATGCTCGATACCTTGCGCTACGCCAAACGCCTGCAACACGCAGGCTTCACCCAAGAGCAAGCCGAGGCCCAGGCCGAGGCGTTGCGCGATGAGATATCGGAGTCGGTCGCCACGCGAGAGCAACTGGATAACGCGACTCAGCGCCTCGATGCCAAGATCGACTATGTCGAACAAGCCCTTACGACCAAGATCGATGGCGTGGAGCAACGCCTGAGCGCTGAGATGAAGTCGCTGCGCTGGGCGATCACGCTGGTGGCGGGATTGGTCACGGCCGGCCTTGGCATGACCACGGCCGTTCTAGTCAAGCTACTGATTCTTTAGCCTACTGCTCGCCCCCGCAGACGTTGCCGAAACGTAACCAACGCTGGTTACATATCCGGTGACACGCATAACTTAGGACTAGGCAGCCTGACTTAACGCTTTAGTTGTTTGGCGCGCCCGAGAGGAGTCGAACCCCTAACCTCCTGATCCGTAGTCAGGTGCTCTATCCAATTGAGCTACGGGCGCCTGATTGAGCCGCGCGAAGTATGGCGAGAATGCTAATGCGCGTCAAGGGATGACCTTGTCCAATGACAAATGAGCCTGAGCGCCGTGCGAGATTCCCCCCTGACCGTGCTCTCCAGCCGGGACCGGCCCGATTCACCCGCTGCTCGGCCCTGTGCGCAGCGGGAGCTCGACGCAATCCGAGCCGCAAGCGCCTTCGGCGACGGGTTCAGGCCGGGGCGCGGGTCGGTGCAGCACGGCTCGGGTCGGAGTAATGCGCACCGACTTCTCCCCGCTTGCCGCGGCTTGCCCGTCGACGATCAGCGAATATTCGTCGACTGACTCGGGCGGCCAAACCAAGGTAACACCGGGCCGCGCGAGGAGATTGCTTTGTGTGTGCCGCCCGATGCCATCGACGGTGAGCAGATCTCCGACCACAGTGGGGATCACCGCCAGCGCATGCGGCGGACCCTCGTCGCCGACTGTGAGTAGATACGCAAAGCGATAGCGCGCCACCATATCGGCCAGCGCGGACAATTCGACTTGAATGCTCATATCAGCTCCGCGACCTCCACATGGTTGGTGTGTCGAAAGCATAGCCTACCCGTGTCGATAGGATCTACCGGCAGCGCGGCTGAGATGGTCTCAAATCTGGGCCGTGGATCTCGGGCTCCGTGCCCACCGCTTCGGCTATCTGCCTGGGCTTTATGAATGTCGGCAGGCTCGACAAGGGGCTGGCGAAATGGAGGGTGATAGAAAGTTATTGCCATCAGCCAGGCTAAATCTTGGCAATCCGCCAACTCTGGCGGGTGATCGGCCGCACCAGTCATCATGAAATTCCGTTATTGAATGGAGGATTTTCATGGTAAATTGCTCGCATGATTAAAAGGCCCAGTTGGATGAAGGCAATCCGAGCAGCGTTGGCGCGCCGCCGGGTGGTAATGCTGATCGGACCGCGGCAGTGCGGCAAGACAACACTAGCGCGCGAGTTTCTACCGGAGACCTCGGCCAATTACTTCGATCTGGAAGATCCGCTCAGTCTGGCACGGCTCGATGAGCCGATGACGGCGCTCGGCTCGCTTGCGGGGTTGGTGGTGATCGACGAAGTGCAGCTTCGGCCCGAATTGTTCCCCCTGCTGCGCGTACTGGCCGATCGCAAGGGCTATGAGGGGCGATTTCTGATTCTCGGCAGTGCTTCGGGGGATCTGCTCCGGCAGTCGTCGGAATCTCTGGCCGGGCGCATGGAGACGCTGACGTTGCGCGGATTCAGCCTGGGCGAATTGGGTGCTTCCGTGGCGCAGCGCCACTGGCTGAAGGGCGGTTTCCCACTATCGTATCTGGCGTCAAGTGAATCTGATAGCGTGGCATGGCGCAAGGACTTCATACAGACTTTGTTGCAGCGAGATTTTCCGCAATGGGGCGTGCGCACGCCGGCCGCGGCCTTGTGGCGCTTCTGGACCATGCTGGCCCACTATCATGCGCAGGTGTGGAATGCCGCGGAGCCGGCGCGGGCGCTAGGGGTGAGTGAATCCACCGCGCGCCGTTATCTTGATTTGCTGAGCGACGCCTTCATGATGCGGCAGTTGCCGCCTTGGCACGCGAACCTGCGCAAGCGTCAGGTAAAGTCGCCCAAGGTTTATATTCGCGATTCCGGTTTGCTGCATCAGTTGCTGGGCATACGCAATGAACGCGACCTGTTCACCCACCCGAAGCTCGGCGCATCCTGGGAGGGCTATGTGGTCGAGGAAGTGCTGGACGTGGTGCGACCCGACGAGGCCTATTTCTGGGCGACACACCAGGGGGCGGAGATCGACCTGGTTTTGCGCAAAAACGGACGGATGCTCGGTGCCGAGTGCAAGCGAACCGACGCGCCACGCATGACTCCCTCCATGCGGGTCGCGCTTGAAGATCTGGAGCTAGAGCGCATCGTCGTGATTTATCCGGGGAAGAAGCGCTTTGCATTAGCGCCCAAAGTTGAGGCCGTGCCGCTTGATGAGCTGCCGGACGGTGAGCTGTTTGGCGCAGCAGAATGATTCATTTGCGCATCGCCGACACCCGTACCGACGGCCTTGCCTCTTGACCGGCGACAAGCCGTAACAACAACGGCCCTCGATTGCCAGGTAAACCCAGCCAATCGCGGCTTGAGCTTTTGCAAGCTCGACCGGGCCAGGGATCCCAACTTCTGGTTGGTCCGTGTGAGCGCCAAACCGCCACAATTGGTAAACTCTCACCTCTGAAAACCCTGGTACAGTGTGATCTGCGTCATGAGCACTGCCAGTAATTCAGCGAATGCGCGGGCATTTGCACCCAAGGCACTGTGCCTGGATATCGAGACCGCGTTTGACGACCCGTTCGAGCTGCGCAAGCTCGCCGCATGGCGTTGCGATACGGGCGGCGAAATCTCCGTTGCGAACCCGCGGCAAGCCAAGCGACTGACAGCGGACCTCGACGCATTGACGCAAGGCGCCGCGTTTGTGGTCGGGCATAACGTGCTGCGCCACGATCTGCTGGTATTGCAGCGGCATTTCCCCGAGCTGCGCCTGCACGCCTTGCCCGTTGTCGATACGTTACTGCTCTCGCCGATCGCGTTTCCGCAGAACCCCTATCACCGTCTGATCAAAGACTACAAACTCGTGCGCGATGCGCGCAGCGATCCCTTGCGGGATGCCCAGTTGGCGTTTGCGCTGTGGAAGGATCAATTTCAGGCATTCAGCGCCCTGCAAACACAACGACCCGAGGAGCTCGCCTGTCATCATTATCTGTTCACGCGTGATCCCACCTTGGGTGTGGGTAGCTTGTTCACGCTGGTACGGCGGGCGTTGCCACCTGGTATAGAGAAGGTCAAACGAGCGGCTTTGCAGCTAACACAAGGCAAGGTTTGCGAGACTCGGATTAGCCAAGTGCTCGATGACTGCCTGTTCGTGCCTGATCGCGCTTTGCCGCTGGCTTATCTCATTGCTTGGCTACGGGTGAGCGGCGGCAACTCGGTGATTCCACCGTGGGTGCGCCACAACTATCCACTGGTTCACGAGCTGCTGAGGGAGCTGCGCGATACCTCCTGTGCTAAGCCTGCTTGCGGGTATTGCCGCGAGCACCTCGATCCGCGCCGTGACCTCGAGCGGTATTTCGGCTTCGATGCATTCCGCAGCGAGCCGCGCAATGCCCAAGGTGGCTCGCTGCAAGAGGACATCGTGCGCGCGGCCTACGCCGGGCGCTCGCTGCTTGCCATCCTGCCGACCGGCGGCGGCAAGTCGATTTGCTATCAGCTCCCCGGCTTATCCCGCCACTGGCGCAACGGCAGCCTGACCGTCATCATCTCGCCGCTGCAGTCCTTGATGAAAGACCAGGTCGACAACCTCGTCAAGCTGGGCCTGTTCAATGCCGCCACACTAAATGGCCTGCTCAGCATGCCGGAGCGGCGTGAGGTGCTGGAGAAGCTGCGTCTAGGAGATATCGGCATCATTCTTGTTTCTCCCGAGCAGTTTCGTAACCGGACGTTCACCGATGCCATCCGCCAGCGCGAGGTTGGTGCGTGGGTGTTCGACGAGGCGCACTGTCTGTCGAAATGGGGCCACGATTTTCGCCCTGACTACTTATACGTCTCCCGCTTCATCCGCACGCGCCAGGGCGAGAATCTGGCGCCGGTATGCTGCTTCACCGCGACAGCGCGCGGCGAGGTTGTGCAGGATCTGCGCAAGCATTTTCGTGAGGCGCTGGGGATCGAGCTCGATCTGTTTGACGGCGGCCATGCGCGTGAGAACCTGCGCTACGAAGTGATGCAGGTGGCGGCGGCGGAAAAGCTCGCGCTGATCCGGCAACTGCTGGACAACGAGCTGAAGGAGACAATGGGCGGCGGCGTGGTGTTTGCCTCACGCAGGGCTCGCTGCGAGGAGATCGCCGGCTTCCTGAAGGATCTTGGCTGGGCCTGCGCGGCGTTCCACGCCGGCCTCGAGCCCGGGCTCAAAAAGGACATCCAGCAGGCGTTCATCGACGGCTCCCTGCAGGTCATCGTCGCCACAAATGCCTTTGGCATGGGCGTTGACAAACCGGACGTGCGCATCGTCATTCACGCCGATATTCCCGGTTCGCTGGAGAACTATCTGCAGGAGGCCGGGCGCGCCGGCAGGGATCGGCAGGATTCGCGCTGCGTGCTTCTCTACGACGAGGAAGACGTCGAGGCGCAATTCGCGATTGGCGCCCATTCGCGTCTGTCGCGGCGCGACATCGCCGGAATACTGCGCAGTCTGCG
>JAKDMQ010000011.1 GCA_030452265.1 Nitrococcus sp. | reverse complement strand
TGTCGATGCGGAACATGCGCTGGATCCGGATTATGCGGAGAAGCTCGGGGTCGATGTTAACGAGCTTCTGCTCTCCCAGCCCGATACCGGCGAACAGGCGCTGGAGATCACCGATATGCTGGTGCGCTCCGGCGCCGTGGATATCATCGTGATCGACTCGGTAGCCGCATTGACGCCAAAGGCCGAGATTGAAGGCGAGATGGGCGATTCCCACGTCGGCCTGCAGGCCCGGTTGATGTCGCAAGCCCTGCGCAAGCTCACCGCCAATATCAAGCGCTCGCACAGCCTCGTCATCTTCATCAACCAGATCCGGATGAAGATTGGTGTGATGTTCGGTAGCCCGGAGACGACCACGGGCGGCAACGCGCTCAAGTTCTACTCCTCCGTGCGGCTCGACATTCGCCGCATTGGCGCCATTAAGAAGGGTGACGAGGTCATTGGCAACGAAACCCGAGTGAAGGTGGTGAAGAACAAGCTGGCTCCGCCGTTCAAACAGGCGGAGTTCGAGATTCTCTACGGTGAGGGTATTTCGCGCCACGGCGAGCTGATCGAGCTCGGCGTCAAGCAGGGCATCGTAGAGAAAGCCGGTGCCTGGTACAGCTATGCGGGGGAACGCATTGGCCAGGGCAAAGACAGCGTTCGCAACTTCCTCAAAGCACACCCCGAAATCACCGCTCAGCTCGAAAGCAAGCTGCGCGAACGGCTACTCGGCAAGCCGGCCGCCACCGAGGGTAAGACTGCAGCGGACAGCGCCAAGGAGACTCCGGTCGAGGTCTAACCCACACACCATGGATGAGCAAGTGCGGCGGCGGGCGCGCGAGTGTGCGGCGCGCCTCCTGAGCCAACGTGAGCATACGGCCCACCGATTGACGGGCAAGCTGTGTCAGCGCGAGTATGCACCCCTTGTATTCGAAGATAGGGTCGCGGACGATTGTTGCACGTTGGAATAACCTACTGATCATTATATGGACATAATCAAAACGAGCGCAGAGATTCGCCAGGCGTTTCTCGATTATTTCCGTGCACGGGGCCACGAGATCGTGCCCGGCAGCCCTCTGGTGCCCGCGAATGACCCAACCTTGCTGTTCACCAACGCCGGCATGGTCCAGTTCAAGGAAGTATTCCTCGGCCGCGAGCAGCGCTCCTATAGCCGTGCCGCCAGTGCACAGCGCTGCGTACGCGCGGGGGGCAAACACAACGACCTGGAGAATGTGGGCTATACGGCCCGGCATCATACGTTCTTCGAGATGCTGGGCAACTTCAGCTTCGGCGACTACTTCAAGCGCGAGGCCATCCGGTATGCCTGGGAATTCCTCACCGAGATCTTAAGTCTGCCGCCGCGGCACCTGTGGGTAACAGTTTTCGAGGAGGACGACGAGGCGGCTCGCATCTGGCTCGAGGAGATCGGCGTGGCGCCTGAGCGATTTGCCCGCATCGGCGCGCGCGACAACTTCTGGGCAATGGGCGATACGGGGCCCTGCGGGCCTTGCTCGGAAATCTTCTACGATCATGGCCCACAAGTTGCTGGTGGTCCGCCCGGCACGGCGCAGGAGGACGGCGATCGTTTTGTCGAGATCTGGAATCTCGTGTTCATGCAATACGACCGCGACGCGCACGGGCGGCTGTCTTCGCTACCCAAGCCCTGCGTGGACACCGGCATGGGGCTCGAGCGCATCGCCGCCGTCATTCAGGGCGTGCACAATAACTTCGAGATCGATCTATTTCGCCGTCTCGTTCAGGCAGCGGCGCGGATCGCCGGTAGCGCCGACCTGCCCAACAGCTCGCTGCGCGTGATCGCCGATCATATCCGCGCCTGCGCCTTCCTGATCGTCGATGGGGTAATCCCGAGCAACGAAGGACGAGGCTACGTATTGCGCCGGATCATTCGTCGCGCCATACGCCACGGCTATAAGCTTGGTATAGAGGAGCCGTTTTTCTACCGCTTGATCCCACCGCTGGTGCAGGAGATGGGCGCGGCCTATCCGGAGCTCGAACGCGGGCAAGCTCAGGCCGAGCGCATCCTCGAGCAGGAAGAGGAGCGGTTCCGCGAGACCTTGGAGCAGGGCTTGAAGCTCATCGAGGAGGATTTGCGGCGCCTCGAGGGCAACACCATACCCGGTGCGAGCATCTTCAAGCTCTACGATACGTATGGCTTCCCGGTGGACCTAACGGGCGATATCGCGCGCGAGCGCGGCCTCGATCTCGATATGGCGGGCTTTGAGCAAGCTATGGCCGCTCAGCGCGCGCGTGCGCGGGCGGCCAGCGCGTTCAAGGCCGACTACGGCGAGACGGGCAATTTCGAGGGGGCCACGGAGTTCACCGGCTACGAACATCTGCAGGACCAAAGCACGATCAGCGCGCTTTATGCACAGGGCGAGCGGCGTAGCAACCTGGAGGCGGGCGAAGAGGGCATGGCCATACTGGACCGAACTCCCTTCTATGCCGAGTCCGGCGGCCAAGTGGGCGACCAGGGCCGGTTGCAGGCAGCCGGCCTGGAGTTTGAGGTTCGAGACACCGTCAAGTATCGTGGCGCCTTTGGACATATCGGCGTGCTGCGGCGCGGCCGTATCGCCGAGGGTGATCGGGTTAGCGCAATGGTCGATGCCGAGCGCCGCCAAGCCACGGTGCTAAACCATTCCGCCACTCATTTGCTGCACGCCGCCCTGCGCAAAGTGCTTGGCGAGCACGCGCAGCAGAAGGGCTCGCTGGTTGCTCCGGATCGGCTTCGCTTCGATTTTGCGCAGTTTGAGCCCATGACCCGCGAACAGGTTGAGCAGGTCGAACAACTGGTCAACGCGTGGATCCGCGCAAACGATGCAGCCGATGTGCGCTACATGAGCTACGACGAGGCAATGGGCTTCGGCGCGGTCGCGCTGTTCGGGGAGAAATATGCCGATACCGTGAGGGTGATGCGCTTTGGCGATTTTTCCACCGAGCTTTGCGGCGGCACCCATGTGCGCCGCACCGGGGAAATCGGCTTTTTGAAGATCATCGCCGAGACCGGCATTTCAGCGGGTATACGCCGGATCGAGGCGATAACCGGCCTAGCGGCGGTGGCCTGGGCCGAGGCGGTTTCCCGCCGGATCGCCCGGATGAGCGAGCTCTTGCGCTGCAGCACCGATAATATCGAGCCCCGGCTCGAACAGCTGATCGATCGTAATCGCCTGATGGAGAAGGAGGTGGCGCGGGCGCAACAGAAGCTCGCCAGTCAGGCCGGCAGCAGCCTGGCCGATCGGGCCGTGCTGATCGACGGGGTCAACGTACTGGAGACGAAGGTGGATACAGTCGATAGCCAAGCGCTTCGCTATACGGTGGATCAGCTCAAAGAGAAGCTCGGCAGCGCGATAATAGTGCTCGCCAGTGTGGAGGGGAATAAAGTGCGCTTGGTTGGCGGGGTGACGAACGACTTCACCAATCGAGTCAAGGCCGGAGATCTGATCAATGCGGTGGCCGTGCAGGTCGGTGGGCGAGGTGGCGGCCGAGCGGATTTTGCCCAAGCGGGCGGAACTGAACCCGGCCAGCTCGATCAGGCGCTTGCATCGGTGGCGGCGTGGGTGCAGGAGCGACTGGCTTGAGAGGAGCTTCAGTGCAGCGGGGCTGGTGCGCAGCGACTAAGCAGTAAACGGAAACATGGCGCTCATTGTTCAGAAATATGGCGGCAGCTCGGTAGCGAACATTCCGCGCATCGAGCACGTCGCCCGCAAAGCGATAGCCACTCGTAGCGCGGGTAACGACGTCGTCGTCGTGCTCTCGGCGATGAAGGGCGAGACGGATCGCTTGCTTGCGCTCGCCTACGAGGCTTCACAGTGTCAGAATCCGTCACCGCGCGAGCTTGACATGCTCCTGTCCACCGGTGAGCAGGTAACCATCGCCTTGCTGACCATGGCGATCGAGCGCCTGGGCACGGCCGCTCGCTGCTATACCGGCGCGCAGGTGCGTATACTGACGGATAGTACTCATAGCAAGGCGCGCATCCTCGACATCGACGAGGAGCATATGCTCGAGGATTTGAGACTGGGACGCGTAGTGGTCGTCGCCGGCTTCCAGGGCGTTGATGGGACAGGTGCCATTACCACGCTCGGACGCGGCGGCTCGGACACGACCGCCGTTGCGCTGGCCGCCGCGCTCGGCGCGGCCGAGTGCCAAATATTTACTGACGTCGATGGCGTATATACCACTGATCCCAGAGTGGTGCCCACGGCACGGCGCTTGGAACGCATTACCTGTGAAGAAATGCTGGAGATGGCGAGCCTCGGCTCCAAGGTACTGCAGATTCGGGCCGTAGAGTTTGCCGGCAAGTACCGAGTCCCGCTGCGCGTGCTGTCGTCCTTTGAGGAAGGCCCGGGCACACTCATTGCACACGAGGAAGAGGGCGTGGAAGAACCGCTGATTTCAGGTATCGCGTTCAATCGCGACGAGGCAAAGCTTACCATCCTCGGAGTACCGGATCGCCCAGGTATCGCAGCCCAAATCCTCGTGCCGGTTTCCGATGCCAATATCAATGTCGATATGATCGTTCAGAACATCAGCAAGGAGGGGCTAACAGACTTCACATTCACCGTCCATCGCAGCGAGTACGAAAAGGCGCTCGAGCTTAGCCAGAAGCACGCCCGCGAGCTGGGAGCCCGAGAGGTGTTTGGCGATACCAACATCGTCAAGCTCTCGCTGGTCGGGGTAGGAATGCGCTCGCATGCCGCCGTGGCTAGCAGAATGTTCCGCGCGCTCGCGGATGAGGGAATCAACATCCAGATGATCTCTACCTCGGAGATAAAGATTTCGGTCGTGGTCGATGAGAAATATCTGGAGCTCGGTGCCCGTGCATTGCATCGCGCTTTCGATCTCGATGACAAGGATGGGCGAAAGGTGAAAATTGAAGGCGCGGAGGTCGGTTGACGTCACTTGCAAGCTCGGACAGCGGCTAGACCGTTAAATCCTTGTATAAATAGAGTAATATGCACGTGGCTTGATTGCGGGTTGGGGAGTGGTTGACAGACGCTATCCGGGATGTGAGGACGCAGAAAACGCCATGGCGTTGCGGGGCAGGACCTGGGCGGATCGAAAGCATGGAGAGGAGTTTGAAAAATGCTCATTCTCACTCGAAGAGTAGGTGAGACCTTGATGATCGGTGACGATGTGACCGTTACCGTGCTAGGTGTGAAGGGCAATCAGGTTCGAATCGGTGTGAATGCGCCCAAACACGTGTCGGTGCATCGTGAGGAAATCTACGATCGGATTCAGCGCGAGCAGCGGGAAAGGTCTGAATCGGGCGGTGGCGAGAGCGATCATTCGGAGTGAGCCGGCCCGGGCACCTACGGGTTTACGGGCACGGCAGTTTTTTCTATCCTGCAGCAACGCGCTCCCCTGCACGGGCCACAGGCCCGTTCATCGCGAGCGCAGCCAACGACGCACACCGGAGAGATGGCCGAGCGGCTGAAGGCGCTCCCCTGCTAAGGGAGTATGGGTTAACACCCATCGAGGGTTCGAATCCCTCTCTCTCCGCCAATACACTTGTAGAAACAGCGACTTAGTGCCTGATTCCAGCGCCGCCCAACAACCGGGCCCGTTACAGTAAGCGGTAGGTATGCACAAAAAGCCCTACCGGGTTCGGGCTGTACACGGTGTTTACTTTCTCGTTGGCCGCGAGCAGCTCTTCCAGGCATGCGCTTTGGCCATAGCTCAATGACACATTGCATGCTCGACCTCCCGTCTAGGCGAACCGTGTTCGCCTGATGATCCACTGCATTTTCGGGCCGCCGCGGTGCGCGGCAGGCGATTTGCTGCGCGGATTACGCCAAGTACACTCAGCAGGGCCGGCGGATTCTGGCGATAGGCGATGGCCACCGCGGCGACGATTGATTTGATCACGACAAATCTCCTCCAAACTCGAGAATGAACACGCTGCCGCCGCCCGGATTATCGGTGATGTGCACGGTGCCCCCGTGAGCGCGCATGATATCGCGCACGATGGCGAGCCCGAGGCCGGCACCGGTGCGCCGATCCCCGCGCGCGCGCCAGAACCGCTCAAACACCTGCTCGTGCAGACCAGCCGGAATGCCGGGGCCTTGGTCCGCGACGCGAAGCGTGGCAGGGCCAAGGATGCTGAGCGTGATCTCGCCGCCGGATCGGCTGTGGGCGATGGCGTTCTCGATCAGGTTGCGCACGGCATCCGCGATGGCATCGGGGTTGCCTTTGATGTGAATCGGCGCATCGGGCTCCTCCAGTGCGATTGCGCACCCCTTTTGGAGCGCGAGCGGCACCAGCGCGCTGGTTTCCTGCGCAGCAACGGCGCCCAGGTTAACGATCTGCGAGAGGTCAAGCGACACGCTGTCAAGGCGCGCCGCGCACAGCAGCTGATCCACCAGGCGGTTCATGCGCGCCACATCGCCGCGCAGCGCCTGGATTTTGCCGTTACCCTCCAGCACATCGAGCCCTGCCGTCAGGATCGCAAGCGGCGTGCGCAGCTGATGCGCGGCATTGGCGGTGAAGCGGCGTTGCTGCTCCATGCCGACCTCGAGCCGGTCCAGCGCCTGATTCACCGCTCGCACCAGCGGCACGAGCTCGGAAGGCAACTGCGCGGCGGCCAAGCGGATGCTGGGATCATGCGGGCCGATCCGATGGGCCTGCGCCGAGACCGCGCGCAGCGGGCGCAACCCTCGGCGCAGGCTCAACACCCCAATCGAGAGCGTCAGGGCGGCCACGACCGGGATCAGCCACGCTACATCGGTCAGAAATTCCTCCAAAACCACATGGGCGAAGTCTTCGCGGCGCTCAAGCTCGGCCGGCATTTGGCCCTCGGGGATCCGTGCGTCGGATAAGTGGGCCGTCTCGCGCGCTTCGAAGATAACGCCGATCATGAGCATCACCATAGTCAGCGCGAACACGGCCGCCAGCCGCCAGGCGAGCCGAAACTGCAGGGAGTGTCGGTCAAACCTCAATGGGCACCCTCATCAGTGAGCAGATAGCCGATCCCGCGCACGGTATGGATGCCGACCGAAGCGCCCGCCCCTTCCAGCCGCCGGCGTAGATGGTGTATGTGCACCGGCACCGGATTTGAGTTCGGCTCGTTTGCATAGCCATACAATTTTTCTTCCAGCACCGATCGAGGCACGACTCGGCCCAGACGGCGCATGAGCTGTTCCAGCAGGGCGAGTTCCTGGCGCGAGAGGTCGAGACGCCGCCCGGCCACCGCGGCTTCGCGCGCGATGCTGTCAAAGCTGAGACTACCGGCCGTCAGCGTCGTGCCCAGTGCCGCACCGGGGCGGCGCAGCAGCGCCTTGATGCGGGCGAGCAGCTCGCTCATCGCGAACGGCTTGACCAGATAATCGTCGGCGCCGCCGTTCAGACCCGCGACCCGATCCTCCACCGCGTCACGCGCCGTCAGGATCAGCACGGGCATTTCGCTGTGCTTGCGGCGCATGCTCGCGAGCAGATTCAGGCCATCGCCATCCGGCAGACCCAGATCCAGGACCACCACGTCGTAAAGTACGCCGCTAAGCGCTTGTTCGGCCTCCCGGAGAGTATCCAGGGCGTCGACCACAAAGCCCGCCCGGCTCAACCCTTCGCTGATCGTCTCTATGAGGCGACACTCGTCCTCGACCAATAACAGCCGCATGCGCGTGTTTCGTCCTCTCGCAACGCCTGTGCGCTACTGTAGCAGAGCGCATGGCAGTAATTGACGCCGTTAATTCTGCCTTAAACAACTCGATGTAAGGTCCATCATGTCTTCACCCCCAGGTTGATATAGAAGGAGGACAACCATGACTCTCAAGCCCATACGATACACGCTGCCATGGGTAGTACTCGCTCTCGCCATCAGCACCCCCGCCCTGGCCGATGAATTGACGGAGCAAAAGATCTCGATGCAGGATTTGCCGCCAGCGGTGGCGAAAACGATGCAGAGCGAGCTGGGCAACAAAAAGATCGACGAACTCGAGAAGATCAGCTATGAGGGCATCGTGGTGCTCTACGAAGCCGAGCATTACCAAGACGGTGAGGAGTACGAGGTCTACGTTTATCCAAACGGCGAGATCGCTGCTCACCACTCGCATAAACAAGGGCATGAGCAAGAGGAAGAAGGCCGGTGGTAGGTCGGTCCTCTTGAGTCAGGGTCGGCTTATTGGCCCCAACCGTTTTGCATTTAGCAGTGGTAACTGCTCACACCAGGGTAATCGCATACTAATTGAGGGCGAAGCCGCTTTCGTGCATTAGGCCTCGCGGGCTTTTTCTCGGAGCGCGAGCATCCTGCCCGCCCGGCAAGGCGAAAACGGCCCTCTCAGGCCGTATGCGGGCAGGGATGCCCGCGGTCCAAAAGTACCGGGTCCCGTATCGAGCCCGGTGCGGGTTTATACGTTAACTAAATGTGGAGTTGTCCATGCCGGATCGTCGCCGTTCCCGCAGGATCTTTGTCCATTGGCTCGCTCCCCTTATTCTGCTTACAGGTAGCGTGTTCACGGCCGTTCAGGCCCAGCCCAACGGCCTCGATGCAAACGCCATCGGGCGGGCGGCCGGGATAAAAGCCACCGTCAAGGACCACGGCGTAGTGCGCATCGGCTGGAGCCGCGACGATGTGCCGGTCACCGTGGACGGAATGCCATTCCCGCCCGCCGCGGGCTTGGGAAGTTGGGCCGCATTCAAGGCCCTGCCGAATGGCGGCGTGATGGTAATGGGTGATTCCGTAGTCTTCGAAGACGAGATCACGCCGGCTATGGACGCCGCCTTCGCCCACGGCCTGAGCGTGACCGGTTTGCACAATCACTTTGTTTTCGATCGTCCGCCAGTCTATTACATGCACATCGGCGGGCACGGCCAAGATGCCGCTGAGCTTGCGAAAGGCATGCGTGCCGTATGGGCTGCGATTAAGGCCGTGCGGGCGGCGGACCCAACACCGGCCAATGAGTTCAGCGGGCGCGTGCCCGATAAGACCGGCGAATTCGATATCGCCGCCTTGAGAGCGATCCTCGGTACCAAGCCCAGCGTGAACAATGGCGTCGTAAAGTTCAGCTTTGGCCGCGAAGCCACTATGCACGGTACGACGATTGGTGCCGCAATGGGGATCGCCACTTGGGCGGCATTCACAGGCAACGCGCAGTACGCGGTGGTGGACGGCGACTTTGCCATGACGGCCGAGGAAGTGCAGCCGGTCATGCACGCCTTGCGCAAAGCGGGCATTCACATCGTCGCGCTGCACAGCCACATGCTTGGAGGAAAACCGCTCTACTATTTTCTGCATTACTGGGGAAAAGGTGATCCCGAGGCCCTGGCGCGGGGGGTGCAAGCGGCGCTCGATACTCAGCAATAGTTGAGACCGGCCTAATTCGCGTCAAACTCGCCAACTTGTCGTTGAGCGGATAGATGTAACGGGCCTTTAGCTTTGCCCATCTGAGCCTGGGCGACTGGAGGGGAGTGTCACTGCCATCCCATTGCCGCCCCTGCCCATCGCTCAGCGCATCGAGAGCGAGCCGATGAGCGAACCGACCGCCCGTGAAACAACCACCTTCGCCGAGAATGAGGCGAGCTATAGCCTCTGGCAGCTCGTTTTGTACTTCCTATGGCTCGGCACGTTCGGTTTTGGCGGCCCGGTGGCCTTGGTGGGTTATATGTACCGCGACCTCGTCGAGGAGCGGGGCTGGATTACAGACACCGACTATAACGTCGGAATGGCGCTCGCCCAGCTCGCGCCGGGGCCGTTGGCCGCCCAACTCGGCATCTATATGGGCTTCGTGCACTACCGGCTGCTCGGCGCCACCCTAGTGGGCATCGTCTTCGTGCTGCCGTCGTTTCTCATGGTTGTCGCGCTCGGCTGGGCCTATGTCAATTACGGTGGACTGGCCTGGATGCAGGCGGTGTTCTACGGCGTGGGGGCGGCCGTCGTTGGCATAATCGCCATGAGCGCGTACAAGCTCACGCGCAAGAGCATCGGCGAGGATAAGCTCCTGTGGGCGGTCTACCTGGCGCTGGTGGTGACGACGGTGATCCAGGAGGCGGAGCCCGTCTGGCTCGTACTTGCGAGCGGGGTACTGGTGTGGGTGGTGCGTGTCAGGCCGCGTTTTGGCGGCAGGCTGGCGGCGGTGGCGCCGCTATCCTTGCCGCAGAGCGCGACGGCGCTCGCCGCTGACCCGGGAATTCTCCCGCAAATTGCGCTTCTTTTCATCAAGGGTGGTGCGTTCGTGTTCGGCTCTGGACTCGCCATCGTGCCTTTCCTCTACGGTGAGACGGTCACTGAATTGCAGTGGCTCACCGAGAGCCAATTCATCGATGCCGTCGCGGTGGCGATGATCACCCCAGGCCCGGTGGTGATCATCGTCGGCTTTATCGGCTATCTGGTCGCCGGCTTGCCTGGTGCGGCCATTGCCTCTGTCGCGACCTTTCTGCCCTGCTATTTGCTCACGATCCTTCCGGCGCCCTACTTCAAGAAACACGGCAAGCGGCCGGGGGTGGCCGCTTTTGTCGACGGTGTCACCGTGGCGGCGATCGGAGCGATCACCGGTGCAGTTATCGTCATCGCGCAGCGATCCATCACGGACGTGCCGACTGTGCTGCTCGCGCTGGGTACCGTGGTGTTGTTATGGAGGTTCAAGAAGCTGCAAGAGCCGCTTATCGTACTCGGCGCCGCACTCATCGGCCTGGTGCTTTATCCCCTATTGATCCCTATCGGCGGAGGCGGCTGAAAGGTGAGCGGCCGCCTGTCACACGTTGTCGGTTTTGACGACGCCCCGTTCCCCAGCGGGCACCGCGGCGATGTAACGGTTGTCGGCGCTGTTTTCGCTGGAACGCGGCTCGACGGTGTATTGACAGGTCGTGTTCGCCGCGACGGCGCCAACTCCACGCGAGAGTTGGTGCGAATGGTGCGCGAATCACGCTTTGCGGCTCATTTGCAGGGCGTTCTACTGCAAGGGGTGGCACTGGGCGGTTTTAATGTGATCGATGTGCCGCGCTTGTCTGAACTGCTCATGCTCCCTGTGTTGGTGGTGGCTCGACGCCGACCCGACAGGCAGGCCATTCGGGAAGCATTGTTGACTCGGGTCGCTGGAGGGCGGCGAAAGTGGCGTTTGATCGAGCGACTCGGGCCTATGCAGCCGTTGGCAGGGGTGCATATCCAACGTGCGGGGCTGACCATGGCGCAGGCTGAAGCGTTGCTCGAGCGGTTTTGCCTGCACAGCCGCATACCCGAGCCGCTGCGGACCGCTCATATCATCGCCGGCGGTCTCGTCGGCGCCAAGTCAAGACAGCGGGTGTGATGGGGACAGGTCTAGCGATGTGTGAACCACCCCTGCTGCACGTCGTCTTGTTCGAACCCGAGATTCCACCCAATACGGGCAATGTGATCCGACTCTGTGCCAACACCGGCACGCAGCTGCATCTAATTCATCCGCTTGGCTTCCGGATGGACGACCGCCGGCTACGGCGCGCGGGATTGGACTATCGGGAGTACGCTCGCGTCCAAGAACATCCAAGCTATGCGGCTTTCCGCGGCCAGGTACATTTGTCGCGACTATTCGCATTCACCGCAAGCGCCCGGCGCGCTTTCCATACGGCCCATTACCAGCCCGGTGATGGTTTGCTGTTTGGCTCGGAGAGCCGCGGCCTGCTGCGGAGTCTGCTCGATACGTTTGATGAGGAAGACACCTTGCGCTTGCCGATGGTAGCGGGAAACCGCAGCCTCAATCTGTCCAATGCCGTCGCCGTGGCGGTTTTTGAGGCCTGGCGTCAGCTCGGTTTTGCCGGAGCGAACGGGCCGTCATAGTGCGGCCGTGCATCCGTCATGGAGCACAGCCGTCGGGCCAAAGCCCCGAATGCCTTCAACTCAGCTCTCACTTGCGCTCGCGCAGCATCAGATGATCGGCGGCGCGGGCAGCGGAACAAAGTAGACATGGACGGAACAAAATAGACACGAGTGAGTCTATAAGCTACGTAGGTCTGGACATGCACAGGGACGCGATCGCCGTGGCAGTCGCTTATAGCGTACGCGAGGAGGCGGTCTATCATGGGACATCGTACCCACGGACAAGGCGCGGAGCCCCTAAGACCAGGCGTGCTCGCTACCGCCCCAGCTCCACCAGCATATCATTGGATTGAGCAACCAATAAAATCAACACCCAGAACAAGGAACTGCGCCTATGCCTAGCAAACTAAGCCAGCTTCCAAAGACAACCCTCTACACGATTGCCGACACGATCGGCGGGCGGTTTGTCGCCGAAAAATCCATCGGCATTGCGACGTGTAACAAGGCTGAAATAACGATGTTTGGTGACTCTGAAGCCAACCTCATCTATCAGAGATTCTCAGCTCCACACCGGAAATTTCGCATCGTAGGCAATAAAACTCTTGGGGTTGCCCTGTCGCGGGTTCCGGGAAAATCCCACGAGGTTTTTCATGGTAAGCACTTTCATGAAGCCCGTCGCAAGAAAAATCGTGCGCTCGAAGCAGGGTTCAGAGTTGAAAAAAAGGCGCCATCTAAAGACTTTTTGGATGAAATACATTCAATCAACATGTCGGCACCGATTAGGCAGAATCGGCCAGTTGAGTACCATTTGGCTGATCGACGCCTGGTTCAAGAATGTTGTGAACGCAACGTGCAGATCTATGGTATTTTCGATTGCAATGACGAACTAAGGGCTTACGCACATGGCACCCTCTGCGGTGAGGTTTTTGTCTTGCGCCGCTGCATTGGACATCACGCGGACTTAAGGCAAGGCATCATGTTTCTTTTGATGTTCGGTATCTTCAGGGACATGATCAAAATTCGTCAACAGCATGGTGTGCCATATTGGCTGCAGCATGACAGCTATTTCGTGCGATCCCCTGGGCTTAGGCAATTCAAGAAAGAAACGGGGTTTCGTCCCTATAGAGTAAGATGGCGCTGGGATAACCGGCGCGCAATCACCGCCCTATCACCTTCGGCGATAACGGTCTGAAAACGTAGCGTTTGAACGCCGTCTTCTTTGCAATTGTCGTTATCTCCTTCGGGTTTGCCGCCTGGGGCCAGATCACCGGGGATGGCGCCGGCATGTCGGCACTGAGCCAGGCCATGATCGAATCCGCCGCCGGCGCGGTCGAGCTCGCGATCGGCCTCATCGGGATCATGGCGCTGTTTCTTGGCTTGATGAAGGTTGCCGAAGCCGGAGGCTTGCTCAGCATCATCGCACGGCTTATCAGCCCCTTGATGGCGCCGCTGTTTCCGGAGGTTCCACCGGATCACCCGGCGATGGGGGCGATGATCCTCAACCTCTCCGCCAATGTCCTCGGGCTCGGCAACGCGGCCACCCCGTTTGGAATTCGGGCGATGCAGGAATTGGATCGCCTGAACACCAAACCAGGGGTCGCAACCGATCCCATGGTCTTGTTCTTAGCCATCAACACCTCCAGCGTGACCCTGTTGCCGACCGGGGTCATCGCTCTACGCGCGTCCGCCGGATCGGCCGATCCCGCGGCAATCTTGCCAACCACGCTGGTCGCGACCATAGCCTCCACCACGGTAGCTATCCTGGCCGCCAAGCTCTACCGCTTCTTGGTACCCTTCGATTCGGTCCCGATCCCGCCTGAAACTGCCACCAGTGCCCCGCCCCCGGACCTCGAGCCGGCGGGCGAGGTCACCGCGCTCGCGCAGAGCCCGGGCGAGCCCTACCCGCTCAAGGTATCAATACTCGCGCTGAGCGCGCTGCTGGCGTTGATCCCGCTCACGATCTTCTTCGGTCACGCGCTCTCGCCCTGGATCATCCCGCTGCTGTTCATAGGGTTCCTCGTATTCGGCTACCTCCGCCGGGTCGCGGTCTACGAAGTATTCGTCGAAGGGGCGAAAGACGGATTCCAAGTGGCAGTACGGATCATACCCTATCTCGTGGCTATCCTGGTCGCCGTTGGCATGCTCCGCGCCAGCGGGGCGCTCGAGGCCACGGTCCACCTGCTCGGACCGTTGACGGAAAAGGTTGGACTACCGGCGCAGGCGTTGCCCATGGCCTTGTTGCGGCCTCTGTCGGGCTCGGGGGCGTACGGCGTCCTGGCGTCTATCCTGAACGATCCGGCCATTGGCCCGGACAGCTACACCGCCTACCTAGCATCGACCCTACAGGGATCGACCGAAACCACTTTCTATATTCTCGCCGTGTACTTCGGCGCGGTTCAGATTCGGCGCATACGCCATGCGCTCGCCGCCGGCCTGACGGCCGATCTGGCCGGCGTTTGCGCCGCCGTGGCGATCTGCTCTTATCTGTATCGTTACTGAGGCTGCCCTACGTTCCGCAAAACAGGGCCGCGGACCAGCTAAGCGTAGCAGCGATATCGTCCCTCCCCCACCTGACTGCCGCCGGATGTGACTATTGTCACGATCAAGTTGGGTGTACGGCTGTAACATCTCACGTTAGGATCTAATGCCGCGCTTTTGCACTGGCCCCGCCATTCAGCACGAAAAATGTAATGTGGCGCATATCATGCCTTCCCGACGACTTGTTGCGCTCCATGGCAACCGCGATGGCGGCGCTTGCGCTACTCGCGACGCCAGCGCCCGCCAGCAGCCAATGGCTCGACCAGTTGCGCGAACTGGATTCAAACCATGCCAGGGTCACGGCGCTGATAGTCGACTTGGCGGATATGTCCACCATCGCAGCGCTCAACCCCGACATGCAGTTGACTCCCGCCTCGGTCAGCAAGTTGTTCGTCGCCGCCGGGGCGCTGGAGCAGTTCGGCCCGAATTACCGTTTTACCTCCACATTCGCAACCGGCGACGGCGTGAACGACGGCGTGGTCCACGGCAACTTGGTCTTCATCGGCGACGGCGACCCATCGCTGGACAGCAAGCGACTGTGGGCACTGGTGCAGCGCCTTAAGGCCGCGGGCATTACCCGAGTCAAGGGCCATCTCATCGTCGACAACGGCCTGTTCGGGCCATTTACCTGCCGGATCAAGGACCGTTGCAAGGCACTGACCCGAGCCGGAGAAGCCTACAGCGCGCCGCTCTCATCGGCCGGCGTCAACTTCGGCACGGTCAAGCTCACGATCTACCCCGGCGAACAGGCTGGCGACACCGCGCGCACCGTGTTACACCCACTCGGCCTGCCCGGCTACGTAATCGACAATCGGGTCACCACCGGCGTGCCGGGCACCCGGCCCGCCCTTGCCGTCTGGCGCGAATACGACGACGGGCAAAACATCCTGCACCTGCGCGGCGAACTGCCCGCGGACGAACGCCATTACGATGTGTACCGCGCCGTCACGAATGCCGCGACGCAGACTGCCCGCGTCGTGGCGACGCTGCTGAGCGACGCGGGCATCGAAGTCGAAGGCAGTGCCTGGGCACGCCCGCTTGCCAACCGAGTGCTCATGCCGATTGCGCAGATCAAGAGCGACCGCCTCGCCGAGCAACTTATCCCCATGCTAGCCTACAGCAACAACTACATGGCCGACGTGCTCACGCTCGACATCGCCTCGGCCCGCGGCGGCGAATCCCCGCTGACCCTGGCCGGTGCCTCGAAAACCCTGGAGAAGCTTGCGCGCCAAGCCATGCTAGAAACCTACCCCGAACGCGCCGGTGACGTGCCTGCGCCCATCTTCGACAGCGGCAGCGGCCTGGCGGTCGGCAACAAGCTCTCCGCGCGCCACATAGTCGCCCTGCTCAATCACATGTATCACCAAGCCGCGCTGTTTCCCGCCTTCTATGGCGCTATTCCGGTGCCAGTGTCCTCGATTACGAGTACGCTCAAACACGGCAACCACCAATGGCTCACGCGGCTGAGCGCCAAGACCGGCACCCTCACCGAACCGGTCACCGTGCGCGCGTTGGCGGGCTACTTTCGCATGCACGACGGCGGCTTCGGCGCTTTCGCCGTCATCATCAATGGTACGCCGCAACGCTCCTCCATCGGGTTTTATGACACCGTGATCGCCTATCAGGAGGATATCGAAGCGATACTGGCGGAATACTGACACCAAAGTCGCCTTATGTGTTGATTTGCCGAATGGCGGCTGAACATTCTGAACCCCTATTCGGGCCGCCGGTCGTTATTCCTGAGGTTGCTTGAGTCAGGCCGATGACAACCAGTAATTTAGGCAGAAATCGCCGTGCCCATAGGATTCGCGCCCCTTCGCAATCCACTTCACGTTTCCAAAGCCTTTCGTATGGCGCGATACCGCAAGCCCATTGTCCCTAAACACCTCATGGCATATCTCATCAGATAGAATAAGGGGGTGCATGGAATCGCGGTATTTATGCTCATCGAACGAGAGAAAAGCAACACCGTCGGGTTTGAGGTAGGCGCGGATATTGGAAATAATCTGATAGAAATTGTAGCAGTGGTCCAAAACGTTGATGCTTATGACTAGATCCGCGCACCCGATCAACGCCTCGATGCGGTGTTCCGCCGGTTGTGAATAGACGGCGTGCGCGACGTTCAAGTCGCACCAAGGAACTTCGTCGAGAAAGCGATCGGCCAAGGGTTCGATCGCGATCACTTGAGCCTCATCGAAATATTTGGTGCGTAGCTTACTGCCAGCGCCTAGGTCAATGACTGTGCAGCCACGGAAATGCTCCCGTATGAGCCCGAAGTGCTCAAACAAAAATTTGGAGTTTGCATCGAATCCCACACCTTGGCGCTTCTGGTCCTGTTTGTGAAACGCCAACTCGCCTTTCTGAGCCTGGCGGGACCACAATGCTCTGCTGTACGTGAGAGAATCGGGCTTTGTTTTGTGCCAACGCGATAGCAAACCTTTGAGCGTTCGTTTCCTTAGCACTCCGGATCTCTCCCTACAAGGAAACTGACTATTTGTCAGATCCCCGACGATTCTGTGGTTTCTGAATGAATCAGAACGCTGTTTCGCGCACCAGCTTTTCATGGTTTTGACCGCGCTCTGGTGCTCGACGGTCTTCTGGGTAAGGTGGTGATTGTAGAGCCAGAGATAACACTTTAGGAGTAGTGCTTTAGTGGTAGCACTTTAGGGAATTATTGTCAAATATCATGAACGAGAGGTCAGGGGGCATACCTCGCTGATACGGCTGTTAATGCGCTCGACCATGTCATTAGTCCGCGGGCACTTCGGGCGGACAGGGCGGTGCGCGATGTCGAGTGCCTGGCAGAGCGAGCTCAAGGGGTGGTTGCCAGAAAGTGGGTTTAGCAAAATGGAAGCAGTGTGTGATTGAAAGGCTCGACACCGCTGTCCCTACCATCCACCAAAGCGTAGGTTGGGGTGAGTTTGCGAACCCCAACAGTTTCAAAACCATCCGCCACTATCGCGCAACCAGTAAACATTAGAATGCAATCGTAGAGCGGTATTTGTTGGGGTTCCTTCGTCACCCCAACCTGCTGGGGCTGCGCATTCCACGTCACTTGCGAATTTCAGCGCACATGCGATTTATATTAGCTTAATGGCCCCTGGCCTTAGCCAACGGCGAGCAAACCAGCGGTGTGCCAGATCGCTACTTCTCAGCCATCAGCAGCACATGGGTGCCGAATCGCGGCAGGAGCGAAGTTCCCCAGCGAGACGCGGCCCTGGCGATGTTTCGAGGGACGCTTACGCTACCATAGTCTTGGAAGGCCGTGAACGAGCGGCAGGCCGTAACCCGGAAGTCAGCGCCGGTGAATAGGCGCCGCAATTCCGGAGGGGAATACTCGCGCCAGTGAAAACCGTAGTACGCCTTCTTACCATTCGACTCATAGTTTTCAAACTGATAGTACGCCGCGATATGCGCTTGCTCGTTGCGCCCAAATAACACGTCAACCAGATTCTGAAAGGAGGCACGGTTGGGAACCGTAATATATGCCCTTCCTCCCGGCCTCAGGAGCCGATGGAGCTCGCGCACGAATTTGACGGGGTTGAAACTGAAATGCTCAATCGTGTCCCAGCATAGGATTGTGTCGTAAGCCTCATCTGGTAACGGCAGCGCATGCTTCGCAGAATGGACCGGCCCGAACATCTCGAACAAATCGACACATGAGTACTCAATGGCCTGCTCCTGGTATAGCGGCAAAAGCGGATATACGGCGGGATCATCTCCCTCCATGACGGTGTACGATGCCGCATGCTTACGCAGGAAGAAAGGCAGATACGCATAGAAGGGACCTATCTCCAACACGTCTCCCAAGCGCTGAGACAGCAGATCAAACCGCCGGATACTCTCATAAACCCTTGGAAATTGGGAAGTAAAATACGTGTGCTGGCCATCCATCACGCCTGCCGTCGTGCTTATCTCCTGCCCTTGGCAGAAAAGCTGCTGTCTTGTGGTGTCCATGATTGTTCCTGCAAACAGGCAAGCTCACGGACGACAATAGAGCGCGGAGCTGTCGTCCGGTGCAGCGCCTTGTTGGATAAAGCCGCTTCGCCGAAGAAAATGGCGGCGTCACGAGATTCTAGAATTTTGTCCCACGCATTCAGGCTTGCGGAGCCATCCCGAACAATCGGGAGACTATATGGCTATGAAATCAGCAACCGACCAAAACTTCAAGTACAACTCGGCGATCCCGAGGGCCATCTGCGTTCATAGCTCGTCCACTATCGATGCAATCCCCCGGTAAGCCCAGGCAAGCTCGTCCTTGCTGATGCAGTATGGCGGCATCAAGTACAGCACATTGCCCAACGGGCGCAACAGCAAGCCGCGTTCGAAGGCTTTGCGTTTGATTGTAGCGGAGACCGTATTCAGGTATCCCTCGCGCTCATCCGTCTTGATGTCCATGGCGGCAATGGTGCCTGCTACCCGGATTCTATCCAGCTTGGGATGGGCGATCAGCGGCGCCAGATGTTTGCCATGCGCCTGCTCCAGGGTCTTGAACCATTCTTCGTTTTGTTCGAGCAATTCCATGGTCGCGAGCGCGGCGGCGCAGCCCAGCGGATTCGCGGTATAGCTGTGGCCATGAAACAAAGTCTTATCTGGATCGGGGCTCGAGAATACGCCGTAGATGTCGTCTGAACAAACCGTTACCGCCAGCGGCAAGAACCCACCCGTCAGACCCTTGGCAAGGCAAATCACATCCGGATCGATGGCGGCCCGCGCGCAAGCGAACCACTCTCCTGTGCGGCCAAAACCGGTCATTACCTCATCGAAGATGAAAAGCGTGTCGTGCTGGCGTGACAATCGCCGCAGCGCTTGCAGAAATTCGACTCGGCACATGCGCATGCCGCCGGCGCCTTGGACGAGCGGCTCGATTATGATCGCCGCGTAGCGCTTGGGATTTTGTTCGAGAAGATGCGCAATCCGGCGTATCGCCGCGGCTTCTTTGGCTTCAACCTCACCATCGTCGAGCCAAGTCGCCGGATAAGGCACGTGCTCCACATCGAACAGCAGCTCCTTGAAACCATCCGTAAACAGCGATCGAGCGCTGATCGACATCGCCCCGAAAGTATCGCCGTGATAAGCATGATCGAAGGCGATAAACGATTTACGCTTCTCCCCGAGGTTGGCCCAATACTGCCAAGCCATCTTGATAGCGACCTCGACCGCGGTCGAGCCATCATCGGAATAGAAAACCCGATTCAATTGACCCGGCAGTTTCCCAGCAAGTTTCTCAGCAAGGTCTTCCGCCGGTTCATGGGTGAATCCAGCGAAAATAACGTGCTCCAGCCGCTGCGATTGCCGACATATGGCATCGGCTATTTCTGGCCTTGCATGGCCAAGCAGGTTGACCCACCAGCTCGATATCAGGTCAAGCAGCCGCTTGCCTCCTTCCAGCTCGATCCAGGCCCCGTTTCCGGACAACACTTTCAGCGGCGATGGCGCTCCTTTAATGGCGGTGAATGGATACCAAATATTTGGATGGGCTCCCGGGAATTTCTCTTGCATAGCTGAAAGAAATCTCAGTTTTTATCGAAAAAGATCATCGAATGCGCGTTGCAACGTATGAGGATTGATCGCATCCATCGGCTCAATCACGCCAATTACCTGAGTTTTCCCATAATGCTCGATCGCTTTAAGATTACCGGCATTCTCTGGCCCATTCATGATGACCCCGGCAATTGGTATAGAGTGGAGTCGAAGCTGCTCGATGGACAATAGCGTGTGATTAATTGTACCAAGGCCCGTGCGTGCGACCAAAACCGCGGGGAGGCCTAGGTAAGCGATCAGGTCAATCATCATGTGGGTCGAGTTGAGCGGCACCATCAAACCGCCGGCGCCCTCGACCACAAGGCATTCCTCGGACATGGCGGTTGGCAGCGCAAAATCATGCAGATGAATCTCAATGCCATCCATTGCGGCGGAGGCATGGGGCGATAATGGTGCCGTCAAGCGGAAGCGCTCCTCAGCGAAATGGGCATCAGGCAACCCCGTTACGCGCTTGACGAACCGGGTGTCGGTCTCCTCCTCCAGACCGGATTGGACTGGCTTCCAGTAATGCGCTCGCAATCCCAGGGCCAGCATGGCCGATACCACGGTTTTCCCAATCCCGGTGTCCGTGCCGGTAATAAACACGCTTTGAGGTAAGCGCGCACGGGTATTCATATCAACGCTTTGCAACCACTTCGTGAAGATATCGCAACTGGATTACGCATCAGCTCATTAGCACGGATTCCAGGATGTTCCAGCATTTGCGCATATGCGAGAAGGGCAGCCCATGCCCGGCTCCCTCGATTTCATGGTAGCGGGCATCATGCTGCCGTAGCGCTTCGAACAGCGCGCGGCCTTGCCAACTCGGCACAATGCAGTCTTCAGCGCCGTGTAATATCTGTATGCGCGGCACTTCACAAAATGTGCCGGTGGTCACCCGGCTGCGGCCCAGCAAACACAGATCCTCGGCCAGTCGGTTCAGGTCGGGCTTACCGCTCAGGTGATCCTCGTACGCCGCGGGCGCATAGCAACGGCGCATGAAATCGCGCATGACCGCCGTGGGCTCGGTTGCGAAGCGCTCCTGCATGCGTTTAAGGATCAGGCGTGATTTTTTTTGTAACGGTGGTGTTTCCTGATGAAAGTGGATAAAGCCGCTGAATATGACCAGAAGGTCACAGGATTCCAACTCTCGCGGCGGGCAAAGATGCAGCCCATATGAATGGGCAAAGATTATTTTCCGGCTACCCGGGTCGCTGAACACGGGATCATGGGGTTGGCCGTAATAGCCACGATCAAATGCCTGCAGCCGGCAGCAAGGGGCAAGATAATCCTGCCATGCGCTCCAGGCGTTCCGATCGAATCCCCAGCCGTGGAAAGCCAGTATTTCAGCTTTTGGCCCCATTCCAGCCCCGCAGCACCTGCAAAAAATACTCGATGTGCTCACCCGTGTGGCAACTCGACAGCGCAATGCGAATCCGCGACTTACCTGCCTCCACCGTCGGCGGGCGAATGGCCGTCGCCAGTATCCCGTTTAGTTCCAGCCATCGTGACAGACTCAAGGTGAGCCGTTCATCGCCGAGCAAAATGGGGATAATCTGCGAGCTTGAGCTGTGTGTGTCGAAGCCCATCGCACGCAGTCTTGCCCTCACTTGGTCGCAGAGACCCTGCAAATAGCCGCGGTCCTGATCCATTGTTGGGACTAGATCGAGGCCGGCTTCAATCGCTCCGATGACCGGTGGCGGCAGCGCGGTAGTATAGATAAACCCTGGGCAGAAGTTGATCAGATAGTCCTTTACCCGGTCGGAGCAGAGCACGAAAGCGCCGAAACTGCCGTAGGCCTTGCCGAAGGTTCCGATCACCAAATCGATACCGTCTTTTTTCGCTGTCAATCCCATGCCCTGCTCGCCCCACACCCCGACCGCATGAGCATCGTCGACGATCAGCAATGCCTGGTGTTTGTCCGCCAACTGCACGAGCCGATCTACATCGCTGCGATCGCCGTCCATGCTGAAGATGGACTCCGTTACGATCAAAATTCGCTCGTAGCGCCCGCCGGCGCCTCCGAGCTTGCGCTCGAGATCCGCCATATCTCGGTGCCGATAGCGTCTGAAGGTGGCGCGGCTGAGCAATGCGCCCTGCAGCAAGCTATTGTGGCTGAGCTTATCGGCCAGTACGAGCGCGCCGCGCCCGGCCAAAGCGCCGATCAACGAGCTGTTGGCCTGGAAACCCGAATTGAGAACAAGCGCGGCCTCACGCTCAAAGTGGCGCGCCAGCTTGGCTTCCAGCCCAGAGTGAATATCGAACGTCCCGCACACGAGCCGGGAGGCGGTTGCACCGCAGCCATGACTGCGCGCATAGTCCATTGCCCGCTCCTTGAGCCTGGGATGGCGGGACAAGCCTAGGTAATCGTTGGAGCAGAAGTTCAGCATGCGCCTGCCTTTTTTGTAGGCAATTACTGGATCGCTCGAATCGGGCACGAGCGTCCGCAGGCAACGCAGCTGATCCTTGTCTTTGCGTTCCGTCAGGGCCTGATCGATGAAGGCGTACTTATCCATCTTGGGCTTGTTTGCTGATGTTGGCGGAACCATGGTCAGCTCGCCTAGGGTGACGAAGGAACTCCAACAACTCCGGTAGCCGCGTTGGGTCGAACATCGGGGCAGATGTTGGGGTTCGCAAGCTCACCCCAACCTACCGCCCGCGGCACGGGCTTCGACCGCCGCCGCCAATTGGCGCGTCATGGGGCCAAGCGGGTAGCGTTGCCTGGTCAACGCAACAACGGGCCAGATCCCGATCACCGAGTTGCAGACAAAGACTTCGTCCGCCTGCGCTACATCCGGCAGGGCAAGCGCCGTAACCCGGCAGGGTATCCCCTGCCGCGCCGCCGCTTCCAGGATAATCTCGCGCATCACGCCGGCGACGCCGCTCCCCGTCAGCTCCGGAGTCAGCAGAGAGCCGTCGCGAACGATGATGAAGTTGGTCATGGTGCCCTCGATTACCCGGTCTTGAACATCGAGCATCAAACCCTCCTGATATCGACTGTCATCGCGCCACTCCATGCGGGCCAGCACCTGCTCTAGGCGATTCAGGTGCTTGAGGCCCGCCAATGCGGGATTGACCGCGAGTCGAGTCCAACAGACCCGCAGTCGGATTCCCTCGTGCTCCCGCACGTAGGCATGGGCCGGCCAAGGGTGGCGCAGAATGATGTGACGGCCAGGAGCGCTCGGATCGGGCCGATAGCCGCGCCCGCCTATGCCGCGAGTCACGATCAGCTTGATGATTGCGCGGGATTGCCCGGCCGCCAGCTTAGCAATCTCCCGGCGCAGCTCGACCGTTCTGGGCGGGTTAATCCGCAATCGGCTGCAGCCCGCCCGCAGGCGACGCAAATGGTAGGCGAGCCAGGGAATGCGACCATCGCGCACGGCCATGGTCTCGAACAGGCCATCACCGTATTGCAGCCCGCGGTCGCGCGGATCCAGTAAGTCCGGACCATGGTAGCCAGCATCATTCATGGCCGCGCGGGGGGATCATCGGCTGCCTCCAGCGCGAGGATGAGACCGCGCGCCTTCGCTCGCGTTTCCGCCAACTCTCGGCTCGGCACGGAATCCACGACGATTCCGCCGCCCGCACGAAAGCTCAGCGCATCGCCGAAGCGTTCCATGGTGCGGATCAAAATGTTGAGATCCAGACTGCCGTCGCGGTTGAGATAGCCCATCGAGCCCGTATAAGCGCCGCGCGGCGATTGTTCCAGCTCGGCGAGGATTTCCATGCAGCGCACCTTCGGACAGCCGGTGATGGTTCCGCCGGGGAAGACGGCGCGGATGACCTCGCCGGGTGATACGCCGTGCGCGAGGCGCCCCTGCACATTCGAGACGATATGGTGCACGTGCACGTAGGACTCCAAGGCCATCAGCTCATTGACCACGACCGAGCCCGGTCGGCAGACTCGGCCGAGGTCGTTGCGCTCGAGATCGATCAGCATGATGTGCTCGGCGCGCTCCTTGGGATGCGCTAGCAGTGCCCGCGTGGCGTCTTCGTCCCGGGCGAGCGTGCGCTGCCGAGGCCAAGTGCCGGCGATCGGGCGCGTCTCCACCATTGTGTTGCGCACGCGCACCAACCGTTCCGGGGATGAGCTGATCACCGCCCGGTCCTCCCAGGTCGCCAGGCCCGCGAATGGTCCGGGATTGGCGCGTCGCAGCCGCCGGTAAAGCTCGCTTGATGTTGTCCCTGGTCGTAACCGCCCGGACCAGCGCCGGGAAAGGTTCGCCTGAAATACATCCCCGGCGCGAATGTAACGCTTTATCCGGCGCACGGCATCAAGGTAGCGCGGCTCAGGCTCTTCGGCCAACGCACCAGCCAGTACGCCATCGCGGCCCGCGAACGGACGGCGGCCGGCCAGCATCCGGATATCGGCCTCGATGCGATCGAGCAGATCGGCGTGCTCGGTCTCGGCAACAAGCCATGTCCGGCGTTGTTCATGATCGCGGATGACGGCGGCAGGCATCCGGGTCGCCAGCGCGATCGGCACGGCCGAGCCTCTCGGTAGCCGCAGTACCGGCTCAATCTCCGCGGCCAGCTCGTAGCCAAAAAACAAAAACCATCCGCCGGTAAACGGCAATGCGCCGGAATCCTGCGCCCCAGGCGGCAAAGCCGACTGCCGCCACCAGGTATCCAGGTTAGTTAGGAATCCAGCATCGTGGGCAATAACCGGACCCGATAGGCAGCCGTTCGCGCCAAGCTCGAGGGACTCGCCCGGAAACGCGAACAGAATATCGTAACGCCCCTGGGCGGTGCCAAAAGCGGCGCTCTCTAGCAAATGCGGGTAGCGTGCAGGGCGATAGGTATGCAGATCCAGCAGATCCACTGCTTCGCGGCAGACGCGCGCCGTCGCAAGCGGTGTAGCATGCTTTATCGGCACTGAATCCATCCCACCCGGGTTCCGCGATAGCTTAACAGGCATCAAGCGCGCTGACAGATCGCTCGAATGACCTGAAGAAGCTCGCTGGAGAGGAATCGCTGGCCGTGGAGTTGAACCTCCTTACTCCGCAACGTCGACTCTGATCTCGATCTGTTGCCAATCCGATTCGACGTTTCGGGTACTGAAGATGATGCCGGAGCCCTCTCGCGCCGCGCCTTCCCGCACCGTACCGATCCCTATCCATTCCCCCAACTCTCCGGAGACGGTGCTGACGAGACGCCTATGCTGCACCGCACCACCAGTATTGCCGCTGCTGTCCGCCACGCTGATGTCGACAATGGCGCGCCCGTCAACGAGCCGCGCGGTAGCATAGAAGCCTTGCGGCCGGTGCTGATAGCGGCGACGCTCGGTATAGGCCGCACCGAGCGTGCTCAAAATCACGCGGCGATCCGTTATCGGTACGCTCTTCCCTGTATCGATGAAGGCGGGCTGGCCGGCCCGAACCGTTACGGTCTGTAACAAGCGGCTGTCTTGCGCCGATCGACTGCTGTACACCTCGACACCTTTCCTGTCGGCGCCAACTCCTCCACGCCCAGCCGCGGCGCCGCTGACGCGCCGTACGCTGATGCGCAGCGACTGCGTGGCGGTATCAAGCTCCGCCGCCAGCTTGCGCATCCGTTCGATGGCCTCAGGGCTGCCGCGCACGATCAACCGTGAGCCGGCCGCGCTGACTACCACATCCTCGCCCGCCACCGCGGAGAGCGTCGGCGCCAGCTCTTCGGCGAGCCGATGGCGCAGCTCGATGACCTCAATCTGCGATGCCACTGCAAGGTTCGCGAGCAACACCAACAACACGCCGGCGATCAGAGAAGCAAACCGCCTCGACCTGACTAACACGCGATCATGCATAGGATCCGCCGCTAACGGGTACGTTTATATTGAATAACGCTTAGATCCAAAATAACATAGAGTCGGCTCCAGGAGCTGGAGACGCGAAATGACTTGAAGACTCCGGAGGATATCCGGGTAAACATAAACCATTAATACTCTTATAAATATCATGAAGAGTCCAGATAATATTGACAGAATCCTCATAGCGGTTGAAGACAGCCCCTATTCAGATCAGGCCGTTCATTATGGGATGTTGCTGGCGAACAAGCTCCGTTCAAAAGTAGCCCTTGTTCATGTTGATGATATTCCTGTCAACAGCCCTAATCTTGCGGATCCTCTGCTTGGCGAGCCCTCCGTTATGGCGCCTGCTCTCATGGAAATACGAGAACAAGCCAGTAAAGACCTATTTAGTAGGATACAAAAGCAATATGGAGAGGGTCTGCAGATCGCAAAATATACACGGGTTGGCAGAGCGCAGGATGAGATACTGGCAGTAGCTGAAGAATATAAGGCAGACCTGATCATTTTGGGGACACACGGAAGAACTGGCCTGGATCATTTTATTTCTGGAAGCGTATCAGAAAGTGTAGCCAGAAAGGCACAATGCCCAGTAATGATTATACCAAAACCGGGAAAAGAGTAAAATTGGGCGTAAGATACAGTGGGTCAGCTAACGAGCCTCGTCATGGTAAATCACTCATGCAGCGTGCACATGGGCGGCGAGGTTGGCGATCAATCAGCGGATTTTGCAGCTAACGGTTCGAACTGCGCGCTACGCGTGAGATCGTAACTTAACTCGGAATGAATGGGCTGCCCCGTGCGATCGAGCACGCGCAGCCGCCAGCCGTGGTCGAGCACGGCCCATTGCTGTATCGAAGGGCGTGTACCTACTTCTTGTAATAGCAATTTCTTGCCGCCATCCGCCAACCGCCAGCGGCCGTATTCGTTGAAACTGGCATCGCGGCCTTGATAATCCAGGCGCATGTGGTAGCTGTGGTCTGGAAGCAGATTGAGATGATAGTCGATCCCCGGACAGTCGGCGCAAGGGAGCAAGCCCTGGTATGTGCTAGGCGGGGCGATCGGCGTAGCCGCCGTCTCCGGACTCGGCGCGGCGATGAACTGCAAGTTTCGGGCGACCGGAGCTAGGCGCGCGAAGGCTTGCGCTGTGGTGAACGGCGGCGTCGCGGGTGGATCATAGACTAGACTGCACCCCGCGAGCAGCGGGATACAAGCTACGGCAATGCCGAGATAGAGCGGATTTGACCCGCGTGCGATCATGCAAGCACCCAACCGCCAGCCGTCAATCCATGCGAGCCGCGCTCGAAACACTTTTCTTCATATACGTCCAATACTCCCGCTCCCGCCACGGCGTCTATTGCCGTCTATTGCGGCGGCCCCTGGCTGACTCGGGCCAGCTCCCGCGGCCGCACCCACTGCCGGAAGGCTTCCATGACCTCGCGTCCATCCATCTTAAGGTAGGCATGGGCAGCGTCCAGCGGCTCGTCCAGCGGCAAGTCGTGGGCTGCGCGGTAGAGCAGACCCTCGGCGATGCCCTGCTGGCTCGATTGGGCCAGCGGAATCGCCCGCACCAGTTGTGCCTTGGCGCGGAACAACTCTTCGCCCGCCACCGGCTCGTGCTGCATTTGTGAGAGATTCTGGCGGATGATCGCGCTGGCAATGTCGACGTTCTCCGGGTCGCTGGCAAAGGCGATGGAGAAATCCGCGCGTGTCTTGGTGGCGTCGACATCGGAATGCACGTAGTAAACTAGCCCGCGCTCGCTGCGCAGGGCACGATACAGGCGGCTTGCGTAAAAGCCGCCGCTTAATACCTGATTCCCAAGTTGCAGCGCGTAGTAGCCCGGACCCTTACGGGTCACGGCCAGGGTCTGCGCCAGCACCACCCGATCCTGCACCCGAGTTGGGTCGACCACGCTAATGTGGGTTGTGCCGCTTGGCGGCACCGGCGGCAGGGTGGTGTCCGGCTGAGCGCCCTCGGCTTGCCAGTCGGCGAAGTAGCGGCGAATGGTATCGAGCGCGCGTTGCGGCTCAATATTGCCTATCACAACGACGCTGGTGAGGTCAGGCCGGAATATCCTCCCATAATAGGCTTCCACATCCGCGAGCTCCAGGCTAGATACGGTTTCTGGTGTAGCCTGGCGCAGGGTAGGGTCGCCCTTCGGATAAAGCGCCTTGAGCAGCGCGCGGCGGAAACGGTAATCCGGGCTCTGCAGCCGCCCGGCAACTGCGGCCGCCACCTGGGAGCGCACGGTTTTGAAGGCCTTCGCCGGCAGCGCAGGGTGCAGCTCATGCTGTGCGAGCAGCTCGACGCCGCGCTCGAAATGCTCGGAGAGCACCACCAGGGTGAAGTCCTGACCGGCTGATTCCTGCGCACCGATCTCGTCCAGCTCACGCTGCAAGGCGAGCCGGTCCAACTGCTCGGTCCCATACGCAAATAGCTGGTCCAGCACCTCATCCACCCCTTCTTCGTCCTTAGGCATGGTGAGCGCCGGCTCATTGCGGATCTGGCCGTAAACCGAGACCGTGTCGCTGGTATAGGCCGGCTGCACGATCACCTTGAGGCCGTTATCCAAAGTGGTGACCACAGGGTCAATCTTGATATCGGGCATGGAGAGCTGCTGCAACTTGGCGGCGGCCCAGTCCGGCAGCTTGACATCGCCGAGGTTGGTAAGCTCGAAGTCGTGCTCGGCGCTGCCACTCGCCCCACCCGCGACCGCCTCCCCGGTGCGGGTTGGCCGCAGGAGTCCGGTAATGGCGGTATCCAGGTTCAGGTAGCGCCGCGCCACACGGTTGACGTCCGCCACGGTGACGCGCTGAATGGCATCCACCACGGCGTCCGGCGAATCCAGGCCCTGCACCGTGAGCGCATAGGCCCAGCTCATAGCCAAACCGGAGATGGAGTTCTGCTCAGCCTCGGCGCGGGTAACCGCGCTGCGCTTGGCGGCTTCGACCAGCGCCGGCGAAATGCCTTTGCGCACCCGCTCGCGAATGACCTCACGCATCCTCTGCAGCAGCGCCTCACCGTCACCGCCGCGGGGAAACGCACCGATAACGTAACCCATGCCGGCTTGCGGATAGGCGTTGAGCGCGAAGTTGGCAGCCAGTGCTTTGCCGCGGGCGACCAGGGCATAGAGGTCGCCGCGGCGGCTATCGAGCACATCGGCCAATACGGCCGCGGCGGCGTAGTCCTCATCCATGTAGCCCGGCAACCGAAAAGAGATCACCGCCAGACCATAGGGAGCGGCCGTCTCGGTGCTGAGTTGCTCCGGCTCCAGCGCTTGCAGATCCACCTTGGGGCGCTTTGGCAGCGGGTGCGAAGGGATATCGCCGAACAGCGCGCGCACGCGCTCCAACACCCGTTGCGGGTCCACGTCGCCAACCACCACCAGGGTTGCATTGTTAGGCACGTACCACTCGTCGTAGAACGCCTGCAATTCGGCGGCGGTGGTATTCTTTAGGCCCTCAACCGTGCCTAGTCCGTCGATGGCATAGGGGGTACCCGCGAACATCCGCTCGATTAGCTGGGTAAAGAACTTATACTCTGGGTTGGAGAGATTTGAGGCTACTTCCTGAAGGATGGCACCGCGCTCCTTCTGCCACAGCGCCGGGGCGTTCATGATGCCGCTCATGCGCAGTGCCTGCATGTGCAAGATCACGCCCAGGAACTGTGCCGGTGCGGTGAAGTAATACTGGGTAACGCTCTGCCGAGTGACCGCGTTGAAGCTTGCGCCGGTAGCCGAGGATATGGCGGAGAGCTGTTCCGCGCTGAGCCCGGGACTGCCGCGGAACATCATGTGCTCGAGAGCGTGGGCGCGGCCCGGAAAGCCCTCTGGTGTCTCGTTGGCGCCGACCCGGTAAGTGACCACGCTAGTGGCCACCGGCGCCAGGCGATTGGGAACGACAACCACCCGTAAGCCATTGTCCAACTGCGCGCGCAGCACGTTGTCCGCGTCAGCCTCGTCACTGCTCGGCGCGCTATCGCAGCTCGCCAGCAGCAGCGCGGCGGCGCCTACTAGGGCGAGAACACGGAGACAGGCGGCGGCAGAACGGGGAGTGGACAATTTCACGGCAACTTCCTATTGCTGATGTTTGCAGAAGCATTGTCGGGCCGGGGCGGTACGCTCAGGCGGGACCGTCGGCGGCATCTCGACCCAGCGGGGGAGAGCCTCCTAGACCGCCTCAAAAATACCGGCCGCGCCCATACCGGTGCCGACGCACATGGTCACCATCCCGTAACGCAGCCCGCGCCGGCGCATACCGTGCAGCAAAGTGGCGGTGCGGATAGCACCGGTGGCGCCGAGCGGGTGACCAAGCGCAATGGCCCCGCCCAGCGGGTTGACGCGCTCGGAGTCCAGCCCTAGTTCGCGGATCACCGCCAGGCTTTGGGCCGCGAACGCCTCGTTGAGCTCGATCCATTCGAGCTGATCCTGAGCGAGGCCCGCTCGCTCGAGCGCCAGTGGAATCGCAAACTTCGGGCCAATGCCCATGATCCGCGGCGGCACGCCGATCACGCTAAATGCAACCCAGCGACCGAGCGGCCGCACGCCAAGGCGTTTGATCATCCGCTCGCTCATGATCACCACCGCCCCGGCCCCGTCGCTGGTTTGCGAGCTGTTTCCGGCGGTCACCGTCCCCCGCGCCGCAAACACAGGGCGCAGCTTGGCCAGAACCTCCGGTGTGGTACCCGGCCTTGGTCCCTCATCCGTATCCACGATCCGCTCGTGTACCGCAACCGTCTGGCCATCGGCGGAGGGTGTCCGCCGGCGCACGGTATAGGGCAGGATTCCGGCGCCGAGCTCGCCGGTTTCGATCGCATGCAGGGCGCGCTGGTGGCTCTGCACCGCGAAAGCGTCTTGATCCTCGCGCGAGACCCGCCAGCGCTCGGCCACCTGCTCGGCCGTCAGGCCCATGCCGAAAGCGATGCCGATGTTCTCCTCGTGCGCGAAGATCTCCGGATTGAACGAGGGCTTGTTGCCCATCCAGGGAATGGCGCTCATGCTCTCGGCCCCGCCGGCGATGATGCAATCGGCCTCGCCCAGGCGCACGCGATCCGCGGCCATGGCGATGGCCTGCAGCCCGGATGCACAGAAGCGGTTGACGGTGGCGCCGGGCACCGAGTCCGGCAATCCGGCGAGCAAGGCCCCCATTCGAGCCACATTGAGCCCCTGCTGCGCCTCGGGCATGGCGCAGCCGATGAGCACGTCCTCGATCGCCGCCGGCTCCAAGCCGGGGACCGCATCGATTACGCCGCGCAATACGTGGACGAGCAAATCGTCCGGCCGGGTGGATCGAAACACGCCGCGCGGTGCCTTGCCGACCGGGGTGCGTACGGCCGCGACGATGAATGCGTCCTGAATCTGTGCCGTCATGGTCTTCTCCTGGGTCAATTCCGCAACGGCTTACCGGTCTCGAGCGTGTGCGCGATCCGATCTTGGGTCTTTCGATTGCGCAGCAGCGCCATGAAGCTCTCACGCTCGAGGTGCAGCAGCCAACTCTCGGACACGCTGGTCCCCGCATCCACCCCGCCCCCGCAGAGTACGCTAGCCAAACGCGCGGCAACCTCATAGTCGTACGCGGATATAAAGCCGCCGCAGCGGAGATTGACCAAAATGGCATCGAGCGTGGCCGCCCCGTCCCGCCCCGCAACGCGCAACGGCCGCTGCAATGGCGGGCGATAGCCGGCCTCGGCAAGCGCGATGGCCTGCTGCTGCGCCACGTGCAACACCTCATCGGTATGCATAATGACTGTGCTATTGGCCCCGAGCAGCCCGAGTGTTTGCGCCTCGCGCGCGCTCTTCGCCACGGTGGCCTTGGCTACCGACTCGAAGTAGCCGCGCAGGAACGGGAACGGATCGCCATCCGGGCTAAGCTGCGCCGCCCGCCGCGCAAGCTCCTTGCAGCCGCCGCCGGCCGGAACGAGGCCCACCCCCACCTCGACCAAGCCGATGTAGCTCTCGAGCGCGGCCACCACATGATCGCAGTGCATGAGGAACTCGCAGCCCCCACCGAGCGCCATTCCGCGCACGCCGGCGACCACCGGGATTGATGAGTCGCGCAGGCACCCGGTCGCCTGCTGGAAACGCACTAGCGTTCGCTCCAGGCTCGAGTAGTCATCGGCCTCGAGGGCCGCGAGCACCTGCTTTAGGTTGGCTCCGACCGAAAACGGCTCGGAGCTCTGCCATAACACGAGGCCTCGGAACGAGCGCTCGGCGATGGCCACGGCCTCTATGACCCCATCCAGAACGTCACTACCGATTGCGTGCTGGCGCGACTTGAAGCTCAGGATCGCGATATCCGGCTCGATGTTCCACAGACGCACCGCCTCGGTCTCGAACACCGTCTCGCCGCGTGCCGCCGGTCGCTCGCCCAGAAGCTTGTCGGGAAAATATTGCCGCTGGTAGACCGCCAGCGCGGAGCGGGGACGATACTCGTCGTCCGACGGCGAGTAGGAGCCCTCGGCTTTATGCACCGTCTCGATCCGGTGCACCCAATCGGGCAGGGGCACGGCGGCCAGAGTGCGCCCGGCGTCGATGTCCGCCTGGATCGCGGCCGCCATCTCGCGCCAGCCGGCGGCCTGCCAAAGCTCGAACGGTCCGCGGTGCCAGCCGAAGCCCCAGCGGATGGCCAGATCCACATCACGCGCGTTATCCGCGATATGTGCCAGCAGGTAGGCCGCATAGTGGAACATGTCCCGGTGGATACACCAGAGAAACTGCGCCTGCGGGTGCTCGCATTGACGCAATCGCTCGAGCATGCGGCCCGGATCGGCCTGGCCAAGAATCTCCTGAAGCTCGGCCGCGGCCTCCGGCTCAGCGGGTCGATAATCGCCGCTATCAGCGTCGAGCACCTGGATTTCCTTGCCTACCTTGCGGTAGACGCCGGCGCCGGATTTCTGCCCCAGCGCCCCGGCCTTGATAAGCCCGCTCATCCAGTCGGGCAGCTTCAAGTAATCGACCCAGGGGTCATCGCGCAACCGCTCGGTCGAACCCTCCACCACATGCTGCAA
>JAKDMQ010000090.1 GCA_030452265.1 Nitrococcus sp. | reverse complement strand
TCCGTAAATATTTGTTCAGCACTTCATGAGGCTTTCTCAACGCATTCCTTAGTAGTGCGGGATTCTAAAGGAAGCGTCGGCTTCCAAAGCTGCGTGATTTGCGGATAGTGGAGACGCATGCGGCGCTACGCGGTTTTGCCACGCAAGAACAGCGTAATGCACTCGACATGGGCCGTGTGCGGGAACATGTCGACTACTCCGGCGGCTTCCAGGCGATAGCCGTATTCGTGCACGAGGCGACCCGCATCGCGGGCGAGCGTCGATGGCCCGCAAGAGACATAGACGATGCGCTCGGCACGCAGCGCTGCGATATCCGCGAGCACCTCGGCGGCGCCGGAGCGCGGCGGATCGAGCAGCACGCGCGAGATGACATCCTGCGGCCCAGGCAATTCGCCTATTCCCTGACTTAGATCCGATCGTTGGAAACGAGCATTGGTAATCGCGTTGCGCGCCGCATTTGCTCGCGCTCGCTCGAGCAACGCCTCGTCGCCTTCTAGCCCGATCACTCTTGTCACGCGCTGGGCGATGGGGAGCGTGAAATTGCCAAGGCCACAATAGAGATCGAGCACGCGATCCGGCGCTTGCAATGCCAATAACCCAATTGCCCGATTCACCAGAGCTTGATTTACGGCCGTGTTGACTTGGGTGAAATCGGTGGGCTGAAAGGCCAGGCTAAGCGCCTGATCGGGCAGCGCGTAGCTCAGCTCCGGGACTGGCGGCCAGATTGCGCGCACCGACGCCTCATTGCCGGGTTGCTCATAGACCGCGAAGCCGTATTCTCGGGCAAAGGCGCTCAGTCGTTTGTAGTCCTCGGCGGCGAACGGCGCCAAGTTGCGAAACACCAATCCCACGGCTTGATCACCGGCGGCGACCTCGATCTGCGGCACGCGCTCGAAGATCGACAAGCCTCTGATCATTTCGGCAAGCTCGGGTATACGCTCGCCGATCCGTGGATCGAGCACATGGCA
Organism: Nitrococcus sp.; assembly: GCA_030452265.1. GTDB lineage: Bacteria > Pseudomonadota > Gammaproteobacteria > Nitrococcales > Nitrococcaceae > Nitrococcus. The sequence goes on along the minus strand of JAKDMQ010000090.1, from coordinate 11,967 downwards.
GCTCGCGAGATCGGCCACCAGGGTACTGTTAGCCTCGCGAAAACCCACCAGAACCCGATCGTCCTTGCCCGCCACATATTTTACGGCGAGCCGCGCCTTGCGACGGTAGCCCCAGGCCGGGCCGGTCAGTGGGGCGAGCCATGTAGCCGGCGCAACGCCGCCGATATGGCGCAACTTCTCCCGCACCATGGATTCTTTGAAGGCCAGTTGCCGTTCGGGACTTATGTGCTGCAGCGCACAGCCGCCACAGATACCGAAATGGGGGCAGCCGGGCTCGATGCGCTCGGGCGCCGGGCGCAACACTTCCAGTAAGCGGCCTTCATCCCATTGCCGATGCCGCTTGGTATAACGCAAGCGCACCCGCTCTCCGGGCAGCGCCCCTTGGACAAAGGTTGTCTTGCCCTGCACATGCGCGATACCGCGGCCTTCATGGCTGAGCGCGCTCACCTCGAGCTCGATTGGCTGCTGGGGTAGCCGCCTGCGCGGTCGATTCATGCTATGGCGCCCGCAGCCGCGCTTGCCTTACAGGCTGGCTGCCTCCCAGGCACTAAGAAAGGCATCTAAGTGCGCTTTGCCGCTTTGGCGTAACGCCTCTTTCACGCGCTCGCACGCCTCGGCATAGCCGGCTGCATCCAGCTTTCCCCGCATCAGCTCGAAGCGCAAATACAACAAATAAGTGTTCAAAGCATCGGTCTCGCAATAATCGCGCACCGAATCGAACTGCCCGGCTGCCAACTGATCCCATACCTTCGCGCCGCTCATGCCCATCTTGCCCGGAAACCCACATAAGCTTGCCATCTCATCGAGTGGTGCATTGGCGCGGCCCTGATAGCCAGCGAGAACGTCCATCAGATCGGTATGGCGTTCGTGAAAGCGGTTGAGATAATTGTTCCAACGGAAATCCGCATGCACGGCTCCGGTATCCCAGTAACGCGGCGCCTGAACCCCATGGAGCATGGAGCGGTAATGCAGCACCGGCAGATCGAAGCCGCTACCGTTCCAAGAAACCAGTAGGGGTACATAGCGCTCGATTCCGGCGAAAAAGCGTGCCAAGACATCGGCCTCGCTTGCGCTCGCCTCGCCAATCGACCAGACGCGAAAACGCTCGCCGATACGGCCCGCGAGGGAAATCACGACCACGCGCTGCAGATGCAGGCGGATGAATTCCGAGCCACCCGAGTGCTGTCGACGAAGTGCGCGCATGGCCTGTACCACGGCATCATCAGCAAGGCCGTGCAAGCCGTACAGGCGGCGACCCGCCTCAATATCAGGCACGGTCTCGATATCGAACGCGAACACATTCATGCCGGGCTCAGGCATCGGATTCCAGCACCACGAATGCTAGGGCAAGCGTCTTTTCATCGCTGATGGTCACGTGCGCGGCCGTCACCCCGAGCGCCTTGCTGCGCTGGCGCGCGGCACCGGTGAGTTGCAGCAGGGGTCGGCCCAGGTGATCGTGTTCCAGCTCGATGTTGTGAAAGGTTACGCCCTCGGCGATGCCGCTACCGAGCGCCTTGGCCGCAGCCTCTTTTACCGCAAACCGACGGGCGAGAAAACCGGCCTCCTCGCCATTCCACTGCGCACGCTCATTCATGGTGAGGATTCGTTCGACGAAACGCTGCCCATGACGATCCCATATGCTTCGCACGCGCTGCGTATCGACCAGATCAGCGCCTATTCCGACGATGGCCAAGCCCGTGCCTCCAAAATCAGGCGCCGCATATCGTGCACCGCGCCAGCGAAGCCGACAAATACCGCGCGGGCGACGATAGCATGGCCTATGTTGAGCGTGCTGAGTCCCGTCATGGCAGCCACTGGCTTGACGTTATGATAGTTCAGGCCGTGCCCGGCATTGACCTGCAGGCCCCGGCGCAGGCCGTGGCGCAGCGCCGCGCGGATGCGCTCCAGCTCGCGGCTGCGGTTCTCAGGCTCTACGGCCTCGGCGTAATGCCCGGTATGAAGCTCAATGCAGGGGGCCCCCGCCGCCACGGCCGCATCGACTTGCTCGATTTCCGGGTCGATGAATAGGGCGACCTGTACGCCGGCCGCCCCCAGGCGGGCACAGGCCTCGCGCGAGCGCGTGAGCTGAGCGCGCACGTCGAGGCCGCCCTCGGTGGTCAGCTCTTCGCGCCGTTCCGGCACGATGCAGCTATCGTGCGGCCGGTAACGCTCGGCGATTGTGAGCATCTCCGCGGTCATTGCCATTTCCAGATTCAAGCGCGTCTGGACGATGTCCCGCAATAGCTTCACGTCGCGCTCTTGAATATGCCGGCGGTCCTCACGCAAGTGCAGTGTGATGCCATCGGCCCCGGCCTGCTCCGCCACCATAGCCGCCTGTACGGGGTCCGGATAGCGCGTGCCTCGCGCTTGGCGTAGTGTAGCAACATGATCGATGTTGACCCCGAGAAGGACCTCATCCGGCTGGCGTGTCGTTTCCATGTTCACCACTCACTCCTCACGCTTCACCCGCAAGTACCGAGCATAGAGCTCCCGACTCTTGAGCGGCCGCTCACCAACATGGGGCCGCAGCGCCGCGCGCATGAGTCGACGGGCTTGGGCCTCGACCTCGGCATCCGGGAAAATGCCGCTCGCCAGCGCGTGCAATGTTGCGCCTTGAACTACTAGCCGCCCCCGCGGCACGGTCACGGGCACCGCCCCCAGGTCGATTTCATAACGATACCAGCGCTGCGATTCAATAGGCTCACCACTCGCGTCGTGGCTCAACGATAAACCGTAGCCCATGGCCGCGAGCAGATCACGCTCGAAGGAGCGCAGTAGTGGCTGCTCCGCGCCGCTGCCCGCGAGCAGCGCCAGAGCTCTAGCATAGTGCTGAAAAAGCTCCGGATAGGGATCCTCTCGCTGCAACAAACGCAGCAGAAGCTCGTTTAAGTAGAAGCCGCAGAGCAGACGCTCTCCGGCCGGCAACGCGGGTCTGCCGCTTGGCTCCACGTCGGTTAGGGTGCCTAGCTCGCCACGCGCCTGCCAGGAAACCGACAGCGGCGTGAAGGGCTGCAGCAAAGCCTGCCAGGGTGAGCGCTTGGAGCGCATGCCACGCGCGACGACTCCGAGGCGCCCATGCTCGGCGGTGAACAGCTCGGCTAAGGCGCTGGTCTCCCGGTACGCGCGGCGGTGCAGAACATAGGCCGGCTCGAGAAGGCTCGCGCGGCGGTTAGCTAGCATGACTCATCAAGGCTCGATATAGCCAAGCGAGCCGAGTGCGCGTTCATCATCGGACCAGCCTTGCCGAACCTTAACCCACAACTGTAGGTAAACCACGGCGTCGAATAGCGCCTGCATTTCCAATCGGGCCTGCCGGCCAATCTGCTTGAGGCACTGCCCCTTATGACCGATTACGATCGCTTTTTGGCCGCTGCGCTCGACCCAGATCACCGCCGCGATACGCCGCAGGCGGCCTTGTTGCTCGAAGGCCTCAATCGATACCGTGCTCGCGTAGGGCAGCTCCTGGCCCAAGGTTTTGATTAGTTGCTCGCGAATGAGCTCGGCGGCCATGAAGCGCTCACTGCGATCGGTGATCTGCCGCGGCGGGAAATAGGCGGCGGATCGGGGTAGCCTTTGTACGATCTGCGCCTCCAGGGCCGGCAGATTGACGCCGCGCCTTGCCGATACTGGAATCACGGCGGCAAAAGCACGCTTGCCGGAGAGCCGCTCGATAAGCGGCAGCAGCATCTGTTTGGCGCGAACGCGGTCGACCTTGTTGAGGGCCAGGATAACGGGGTTCGTAAACGCCGCCAACCGCTCGAGAACGAGCTCATCCTCTGGCGTCCAACGCAGCGCATCCACCAGAAAAACCGCCACGTCCGCATCCAGGAGTGCCCCTGTAGCGGTTCGGTTGAGGAAGCGATTCATGGCCGTTTTCTGCTCGCGGTGCAGGCCTGGTGTATCCACATAGAGGATCTGTGCGCCGGGGATCGTGTGGATCCCCAGTATCCGGTGGCGGGTCGTTTGCGGCTTGCGCGAAACTATCGTGACCTTGCGTCCAAGAAGGCTATTGAGCAAAGTCGACTTACCCACATTCGGCCGGCCCATGAGCGCGACGAAGCCGCAGCGTACCTGCGCGGGCGCGCTATCCATGGCGCGTGCCTCATTTACGTGAGTCAAATCTGTGCCTCCAGCCGCTGCAACATGGACGCGGCGGCCTTTTGCTCGGCCTGGCGGCGGCTATTGGCCGTGCCGCTAGCCACCATCGAAAACCCAGAAATCCGACATTCGACCCGAAAAGTCTGGGCATGCGCGCGCCCGGCGATCTCGATGACACGGTACTCGGGCAGCGGCAGGCCGGCCGATTGCAAACGCTCCTGTAGCCGAGTCTTCGGGTCTTTCAGCTCCTGGACGCCGGGCAGCTCCCGTAGTCGGTCGCCGTACAGGCGCCGAATGACCTCACGGCAGGTATTCATGCCGGCGTCCAAATAGATGGCGCCGACGATTGCCTCCAGTGTATCCGATAGGATGGAGTCCCTGCGCTGTCCGCCGGTTTTAAGCTCGCCGCCGCCTAGGCGCAGAGAATCGCCGAGCGCGATCGCCCGCGCAATATCGGCGAGCGAAGCTTGGTTGACCAAATTTGCCCGCAGCCGGCTCAGCTCGCCCTCTCTGGCCTGCTTACGGCGCTCGAAAACCTCGGCTGCGACGACGAAGTTCAATACGCTGTCACCCAAGAACTCCAGGCGTTCGTTATTCGGCCCGGATGCGCTGCGATGCGTTAACGCACATAAGAGCAATTCCGGTTGCGAAAAACGATAGCCAATTATTTCTTGCAGACGCTCGAGTTCCACCGTTAGTTCCGAATCATAGCCTCTTTGCGAAAGTTGGCTACCGCATCCAGGTTGCCTAGCAGATGCACCCGCGCCTGATAGTCAACGATGAGCTGCAAGCCGCCCAAGACTTTATTTATCTTGAGATTATCCTCTACGCCCTGATCAATATTATTCATGTTGAGGCGTTTTTCGAACGTCTCCCGGACCTCCTGCCGGGTCGAGCTCCTAAGCCCAGGATCGCCTTCCATGCTCTGCAGTATCGAACCGACCGTATAGGACTCGATGTAGACCGGAACGAGACGGATCGCCACCAAGGCAATCACTCCAATGCCGATCACTACCACCAGCCAGCTAATGAGGGTCATGCCCTCCTGATGAGCAACCCGGTTCATAAGTTATCCTCCTTGATTTGACCCCGTAACTTAATTGATAGCCTCTCCTATCCGGCCCCAATTGACCGTATTGTCCTCCCAGTCCCAGCTCATCCAGATCAGAAACGCCTCGCCGACCAGGTTGCGCGTGGGCACCGCACCCCAATAGCGGCTGTCGCTGCTGCGATCCCGGTTATCACCCATTGCGAAGTAGGCGCCTTGCGGCACTTGGAAGGTGAAGCTGCCGGAGCGGGCGTTCGTGTACAACAGGATCTCGTGATTGACGCCTTCCAAGTGCTCTATCTTCACCACCGCAGCCGGATCCGGAGGATAGCGTCCGATAAGCTCCTGAGGCATAAGCTCGCCGTTGATGTAGAGCTTCTTTTGCTCATAGTGGATTGTGTCTCCAGGCAAGCCCACGATGCGCTTGATGTAATCCTGCGAGGGATCCTTGGGATAGCGGAATACGGCCACGTCGCCCCGCTGCGGCTGCCCGGTGCCAAATATCCGGGTGTGTAGCACAGGCAGGCGCAAACCGTAGGAGAACTTGTTCACCAGAATGAAATCACCAGGAAGCAAAGTCGGAATCATCGAGCCCGATGGAATCCGGAATGGCTCGACGATAAAAGAACGGATGATCAAAACGGCCAGGATAACCGGAAACAGCGAGCGCGACAGATCAACCCACCAGCTAACGTTCTCGGCGTTCTTGGCGGGATTATCACCGCCGCGCCGGATCTGGCGCTTACGCCCCCACCAGTCCCATAGCCAGACGGCGCCCGTGAGAAATGTCAGTAGGACCAGCAACGCCTCGAAATCAAAATACATGAACCGTTCCCCCTAGGAATGCTCGAGTAACAAAACTTGTACACAAGGAGTCAAGCCTTTCATAGGGCGAGTTGCTCCTGTTCGCGCCAGACGCGGATTTGTTGGAGGAGCGCGACCGGCGCTCGGCGCAGCCCACGCCCTCGGCTCGCCCGCGGGACAACTTTTCGGTCCGAGGCGCCGCCTCGTTAGTGCTTGCTTTCGTGGTCGACCTGCAGTACGGCAAGAAAAGCATCCTGTGGGATCTCGACCTTGCCCACCTGCTTCATCCGCCGTTTGCCCGCCTTTTGTTTCTCCAATAGCTTTCTCTTGCGGGTGATATCACCGCCGTAGCATTTGGCGGTGACGTTCTTGCGCAGGGCCTTGATGGTAGAGCGGGCGATGATTCGGCCGCCGGCGGCGGCCTGGATCGCCACCTCGAACATCTGTCGGGGGATAATGCCTTTGAGCCGCTCGACGAGCTCGCGGCCGCGTACCTGCGCCAAATCACGGTGGACGATAACGGAGAGCGCGTCGACCGGCTCCCCGTTGACCAATATGTCGAGTCTGGCCAGAGGCGCAGCCTGGAAACGGCGGAGCTCGTAGTCGAATGAGGCGAATCCACGGCTCGCCGATTTGAGCCGATCAAAGAAATCGAGCACCACTTCGCTCATGGGCATCTCGTACTCAAGTGCCATCTGGTTTCCTAAGTATTGCAGCGATTTTTGGCTGCCGCGCTTGTCCTCGCAGAGCTTGATCACATTGCCCAGATACTCTTGTGGCACCAGAATGCTCGCGTGGATAATCGGCTCTCGAATTTCCTTGATCTCACCTAGAGGCGGCAAGTCAGCGGGATTGTGCACCTCCAATACGTCTCCCCCTGCTGTCAGCACCTCATGGATTACGGTCGGAGCCGTGGTGATGAGGTTCAACCCGTATTCCCGCTCGAGGCGCTCCTGCACGATATCCATGTGCAACATGCCAAGGAAACCGCAGCGAAACCCAAAACCCAACGCTTGGGAAGTCTCCGGCTCGTAGCGCAACGCGGAATCGTTCAGGCGCAGCTTGGCCAGCGCTTCACGGCAGTCTTCATAGTCCTCTGAGGCCACGGGGAAAATTCCGGCGAAAACGCGCGGCTTGACCACTTTGAACCCCGGGACCGGATCGGCGGTTTTCCGGTGCGCATGGGTCAGCGTATCGCCGACTGGAGCCCCATCGAGGTCTTTGATGCCCGCGACCACGTAGCCCACCCGGCCGGCGGTAAGGCTCTGCCATGGAGTCTGCTTGGGCGTGAATATCCCGACCTGATCCACCGTGAACTCCCGCCTGGTGGAGAAGACGCGAATCCTCTCGCCCGGCTGCAGCGCGCCGTCGAACACCCGTACCAGGCAGACAACCCCGAGATAATTGTTGAACCAAGAGTCGATGATCAGCGCCTTGAGCGGCCCGTTCGGATCACCCACGGGCGCTGGAAACCGTTGCACGATAGCCTCTAACAGCTCATCGACCCCTTGCCCGGTCTTGGCGCTGATCCTGACCACGTCGGTGGTATCCAGGCCGATGATCTCCTCGATCTGTTGGATTACCCGGTCGGGCTCGGCGGACACCAAATCGATCTTGTTCAGCACCGGCAGCACTTCGAGCCCTTGTTCTACCGCGGTGTAGCAGTTCGCCACACTCTGCGCCTCCACCCCCTGCGAGGCATCGACGAGCAGCAGGGCACCCTCACAGGCATAGAGGGAGCGGCTGACCTCGTAGGAGAAGTCAACATGACCCGGGGTGTCGATGAAGTTGAGCTGATAGGTCTGGCCGTCGCGCGCCAGGTACTCGAGGGAAACGCTCTGGGCCTTGATGGTAATCCCGCGTTCACGCTCCAGATCCATGGTATCGAGGACCTGCTCTGACATCTCCCGATCGCTCAGCGCACCGGAGCGTTCGATCAGGCGGTCCGCCAACGTCGACTTGCCGTGGTCGATGTGGGCAATAATGGAAAAATTACGAATCTGCGCCAGTCTACGCGTGGTCATTGAAATCCAAAACTCACACCGTGGAAACTCTTGCCGTGCCGGTGCCGTCTCAGCCATGCTGAGTATCGAGGGCTACGCGGGCTCGGCTAGGTCAGCACGATAGGCCCTTCGAGGCGCGCGCACAAATCGAAACCGGTTATTTTATTCGTAAGCGCGCGAAGGCGAGATAACGACTTCCACCCGCACGGCTTCGGATCATGGCTTCGCTACCCGCCGCACCGACTGACCGATATGCCGCACCGTCACGGGAGGGACTTCTCCGACCACGATGATCTGATAGCCACCAAGCGTACGCCCGAACGCGCTTACTGCCCCCACACGCGACCAGCCGTTAAATGGATGGCTGTTTCGGTGCCGAATATAGACCGATACCGTGGCCAAGCCGTCGCTATAGAGCCGATGCTCCACAGACCCCCCGTTGTCGCCCCTGACGCGGTGGCGCTCGCGAAATACGAGCTGAAACCCTTCAGGCAGATCGCCGACCTCCCAAACCGAAGCGGTGGTCTTGGCCGGCGGCGCATACTCGCGCTGCCAGGTTACCTCGTTTCCGGCAAGAGTGGGCTCGAGCCGTTGGTCGGCGATGGTTTCGCGAGTCTCGATAGTGGTGAACAGGGTTTGTTCTAAAGGCTCACCCAGTTCATCGATCAAATCCGATCGCAGCAGCAATCCGCTCTTCTCATCGATCCAGAGCCGATAGCCGTAACGGAACTGATCGAGCGAGACGATGTTCAAACGCCTTGCCTCACGCCCCGCAATACGCCCGCCGTTGCCGAGCAGCTTCAGATCATAGACATCATAAAAGTGGTCGAACGCTCGAGTTGAGCTACCCGAGAACACGGCAGCAAACGGGGTGTCTAGAATGGGGAGTCTGTCGGCAATCGAATGTGTAGTCGGCTCGATGTAGGTGGTTCGGCTACTAGTGCGGATAACCTCGCGCGCGGGTCCGCTCAGCGTAAGTAGGCGCTCGCGCCTATGGCCATCCTTGATCTGATGAACGATGTACATCGTTTGCAGGCTGTCCCTGACGCGATGGACATAAACCCCAATATAGTCGGTGGAACGCGCGGCTTCCGCCATGCGCCGCAGTAATGTGCGCGCGGGCTGATTCTCGGCTGTCTGATTCTCGTTGGCATAAACCAGACCCGCTGCACCGAGCAAGAAGCAAACCATTGCCCAGAGCCCGACGCGGTAGCCCGCCCCCGCCCCCGGCTCATTCGTTCGCTTCATGCACTACGATTCGCATATACGGCACGGAGGCGTCCATGTTGCCGGTTGCGGAACGTTCGCTCTGCTGAATCAGAGAGCTATGCTTGATCAGATAACCCGCCAATTGCAGCCGCACCTGCGCATCGAGCTGCTCCCATTGGCGCTGAGGACTCGTTGCCGCATCGGCGACTACGCTAGTTGCCTCTACGCGAGCGGTGTCAATCGCCTCGATGGGCTGCAGGCTTTGAGCCGTTACTTGCCGCATGCTCGCAACCGGCGCCACGGCCTGCTCAGATGCACCCGACGGCGTTGCTTGCGGCCACATCGTCAGCACGGCCATCGTCCCGGTGGCGGCAAGGGCCAAGCCGGCTGCCGGGCGCAAGAGCATGCCGATCCGCAAATGCGGCCGCTCCTTGGTGCCATAACTGGGCTCATCTTCAAGCGCATTGGCCACTCGCTCGGAAAGCTCACTGCCGGTTGCAACGGAAAGATTGCGGCGCAGCGCCGCGCTAATGAGACAGTAGCGTGTGAACCGCGCTCTGAGGTCCTTGGAGCGCGCCAATTGACGCAGAAGCAAATCCGCTTCATGCTTTCGCAGCTCGTCATCGACCAGCGCCGATAGCTGCTCGTTCAGCTCATCCCTCATAATCCGCCACCTGACAAACTACCGCTAAATAGTGGATTCAAGCGCCTCGCGATGATATCGCGTGCGCGGAATATGCGCGAGCGGACCGTGCCGATCGGACAATCCATCGTTTGCGCTATCTCCTCATAGCTCAGCCCGTCGATCTCCCGAAGCGTAATCGCGGTGCGCAGATCCTCCGGCAGCTCCTCGATGGCCACAAACACGGCGCGCTCGATCTCTTCGCGCTGGGCGAGCGTCTCAGGCGTATCATAATCTTTCAACCTCGACTCGATATCGTAGCGCTCGGCATCCTGTACATCGATGTCACTGCCGGGCGGGCGCCGATTCAATGAAACCAGATGATTTTTCGCCGTGTTCAGCCCGATGCGATACAACCAAGTGTAAAAACTGCTCTCGCCACGAAAGTTGGGCAATGCCCGATACGCTCTAATAAACGTTTCCTGCGCCACATCCAATACCTCTGCTCGATCGTGGACATAGCGCGATATCAGCTTAACCAGCCTGTGCTGATATTTTTCCACCAGCACATTGAAGGCCTGCTTGTCACCAGCCTTCACACGCGCCACCAGCTCCTGGTCGGTGCAGGATCCCGTCATTCCGAGATCAACCACCGGCCGATGGAACGAGCTGTTCTAATTCGTAGACAGTAATCCCCATGGATAGTTCGTGCGGTCACAGTGTAGGTTTATAGGGGTCCGCTTGCAGGCCGGACCCGTAGTAATGCGTGAGGGAGACGACGAAGGAGCGTAGCCGATCCCCTCCTAAGGGTGCAACTACATGGAAAATACAACACGTTTATACGATGTGCTGATCGTTGGCAGCGGTGCAGCCGGTTTGGCGCTAGTGCTGCGCCTGCCCGGCGGCAGCCAAATCGCGCTGCTCTCCAAGGGCCCGCTAATCGAGGGCTCGAGCCTATATGCTCAAGGCGGCGTATCGGCTGTGCTGGAAGAGCCGGACTCGATCGACGCGCACGTTGCCGACACCCTAGACGCCGGCGCGGGACTCTGCGACCCGCGGGTCGCGCACTTCGTCGCGAGCCGCGCGCGCACGGTGATCGATTGGCTAGTCGATGTCCGGGTTCCCTTCTCACGCGAGCGCGGCGCCGATGGCACTGAGAGATTGCATCTGCACCGCGAGGGCGGCCACAGCCATCGTCGAATCGCCCATGTTGCCGATGCCACCGGTCGGGCCATCGAGACGACTCTGGAACGGCAAGTACGCCGACTCGGCAATGTCAGCATCCTCGAGCACCACATCGCGGTCGATCTCATTACTGGGCGCAAGCTCGGGCTGCGTGATCATCGCTGCTACGGCGCTTACGTGCTCGACCGCAACAGCGGTTGCGTCGAGCTCGTGCAAGCGCGCTGTGTCGTGCTCGCCACCGGCGGGGCTAACAAAGTCTACCTCTACACCAGCAATCCGGACGGGTCCACCGGCGATGGCATCGCCATGGCCTGGCGCGCTGGGGCTCGCATCGCCAACATGGAGTTCATCCAGTTCCATCCCACCTGCCTCTATCATCCGCGCGCCAAATCGTTCCTAATCAGCGAGGCCGTGCGCGGCGAGGGCGCTCGGCTACAGCTACCGAGCGGCGAGCGCTTCATGGATCGCTTCGACGCGCGCGCCGAGCTGGCCCCCCGAGACATCGTCGCCCGCGCCATCGATCACGAGATGAAGCGCCTCGGCGCGGATTGCGTCTATCTCGATATCAGCCATAGACCGGCCGAATTTTTGCGCAGCCACTTTCCGACTATCCATAGCCGCTGTCTCGATTTCGGCTTTGATTTGACACGCGAGCGCTTGCCAGTCGTCCCAGCCGCGCATTATACCTGCGGCGGCGTGCTGGTGGACTCGCGCGGGCGCACGGACGTGCCGGGGCTCTATGCTATCGGTGAGGTTTCCTGCACCGGCTTGCATGGGGCCAATCGGCTGGCAAGCAATTCGCTGCTTGAATGCCTTGTCTATGGCGCCGCTGCCGCCGATGACATTGCTTGCGAGCTTAACGAGAAACCAACGCGCCCGCCAGTGCTGCCGATGTGGGATGAAAGCCTGGTCACCGATTCCGATGAGCAGGTCGTCGTAAGCCATAATTGGGATGAGATCCGGCGCTTCATGTGGGATTATGTCGGCATCGTGCGTAC
>JAKDMQ010000314.1 GCA_030452265.1 Nitrococcus sp. | reverse complement strand
TGTATGCGCCGTCCCCGCCCCATTGATTACCGCGGTTTCGTCGCACTGATGCATCGGCGAGTCTCCTTCTGAACGTTCAGAAGGAGACTGCGATGACCGACGGCGGGGATGGGTTTGATGGCTGTATCGAGGTTGTGCATCGGACGCGTGGATATCGGCGCTGGCCGGATGATGTGAAGGCGCGGATCGTGGCCGAGAGCTTTCAGCCCGATGTTCGGGTGGTGGATGTCGCGCGGCGGCACGATCTCCTCCCGCATCAGATTTCGGGGTGGCGGCGTCTGGCGCGCGAGGGTCTGCTTGTTCTGCCTGCAGAGTTGATGGAGCGGCAATCTGCTGAAGTGGTTCCGAGTTTTGTGCCGATTACAGTCGCGGATGAGGGTCCACCACCGGCCGGGCGCTCCCCAGCCGGTGATGGCCGCATCGATATCCGATTGGGTGAAGATCTCGTGATGCATGTGCCTGGCGATGTAATGGTGGAGCGGGTGGCCGCGCTGGTGCGCGCGTTGCGGGGCGAGCGATGATTGTCGCGGGCCAGCGGTTGCCGATCGTGATCGCCACGCGCCCGGTAGATTTCCGGCGCGGCCATGATGGTCTGGCGGCTACCGTGCAGAACGAGTTGGGGCTTGATCCACATTCGGGGCTGACCGTAATCTTCCGTTCCAAGCGCGGGGACCGGCTGAAGATCCTGGTCTGGGACGGAACCGGACTGGTCATGGTGTATAAGCGCCTGGAACAGGGCAGCTTCGCCTGGCCCAAGGTTCAGGACGGGACGATTCGGCTGTCACGGGCCCAGTGTGAGGCTTTGTTCGAAGGTCTGGACTGGCGGCGGGTTGTGGCACAACGGGTGCTGCCACCAGCTGCCGCAGGATGACTGATTGGGTTGATTTTATCGTTATTTTATTGGCTCTTTCTGATCGGATCGGCTATGAATCCGCATGTCGCAGCCCTTCGATCTCAGCCAGTTTCCCGACCTTCCTCCGGAGGTCGTAAAGGCGTTCGAGGCTGCGCAGTTCGAGCTGTCAGTCGAGCGCGCAGCACGCCAGCACGAGCAGGCAGTGGTGGCCGAGAAAGACGCCTTCATCACCGAGTTACAGGCGTTGATCGAGAAGCTGGAAGGCCAGGTTCAGGATTACCGCCGCACCAAGTTCGGGCCGAAATCGGAAAAGCTGGATCCGGCGCAGTTGGAGCTGGCGCTGGAGGATCTTGAAACGGCCATCGCCGAGACGCAGGCGCAGATTGCCGCCGTCGAGGAGAAGATCGCAGCCAGCGAGACCGACCCGGAGAAGAAGGCGCCGCGCAAGAAGCGCAAAGCACGGGCTCTGCCGCAAAACTTGCCACGTATTGAGCGCGTGATTGAGCCAGATAGCATTACCTGCCCTTGCGGCTGTGGCGATATGGTCAAGATCGGCGAGGACCGGGTCGAGCGGCTGGATTATATCCCTGCGAGCTATCAAGTGATCGTCTCTGTCCGCCCGAAATACGCCTGCCCCAAAGGGCGCACCGGCGTGGTGCAGGCCAAAGCCCCAGCGTATCTGCTGGAGGGCAGCTGGCCAACCGAGGCGCTGCTGGCACAGATTGCCGTGTCCAAGCATTCCGAACACATGCCGCTGAACCGGCAGGCCGTGGTCATGGCCCGCCACGGGGTGCCGATTGACCGCTCGGTGCTGGCGGACTGGATGGGCCGGACCGGCGCGCTGATTGCACCCGTGGTCGATCACATGGGCAAGCGCCTAATGTCGGAAAGTTCCCGGCTCTACGTCGACGAAACCACCGCCCCGGTGCTGGATCCCGGGCGCGGAAAAACCAAGACTGGCTACCTTTGGGCGGTTTTACGCGACGACCGGGGCTGGAATGGCACCGCGCCGCCGGGCGTGGTGTTCCACTATCGGCCCGGGCGTAAAGGAGAATATGCCGCCGAAATATTGCACGGCTTCAACGGCACGATCCAAGTTGATGCCTATGGTGGCTATACTCACCTTGCCACTCCAAAACGCACCGGCGGTGATCCGTTGCAATTGGCGTTCTGCTGGGCGCATGGACGGCGCAAACTGATCAAGGCCAAGCCCAAGAAGGGTTCGCCCATCGTGGACGAGGCGCTGTTGCGCATCGCCGCGCTCTACAAGATTGAAGACCAAATCCGTGGCTCGGATCCTGATCAGCGCCGGGCCATCCGCCAGAGCCAATCCCGCCCCTTGGTGGACGCGTTCTTCACCTGGCTGGCAGCTCAGGCCGCGCGTGTCTCTCGCAAATCAGAACTCGGGCAGGCCATGGCTTACATGTTACGCCGGGAAGAGGGCTTTAGGCTCTTCCTTGACAATGGTCACGTCGACATCGACTCCAATCTCGTCGAAAACGCCATCCGCAGCCCTGCAATGAATCGCCGCAACGCGCTTTTTGCCGGACATGACGAAGGTGGTCGGAACTGGGCACGCTTCGCAAGCCTGATCGGCTCCTGCAAGATGAATGGCGTCGAGCCATATGCCTATCTGAAGGACTTGTTTACGAAGCTGGCCAATGGTCACCTCGACAAGGATATCGACGCGTTGATGCCTTGGGCTCACGCCACGATCTCCACACCTCATAATGAGCTCATCCAGGAGTCCCCAGTGAGCTCATTATGAGTGCTCACTGCCCCAAAAATATCAGCTGAATGCGCCGGAAATCCCGCCCGCAAGCGAAATCTCTATGGGGCGGGGACGGCGCATACGTTATGTTGAGATCAGACCTAACATGATTGGCCTCGCTACGGTCCATGACCGCGATGTGCTAATCTACTGTATCTCGCAGGTCATGGCGGCTCTGAACGAGGGGCAGAAGGTTAACCGTACTTTACGGTTCAAAGCATATGACTTGCTTGTTGCGACCAACCGTCCGGTAGCCGGGACTGGCTACTCCGGCTTGAAGGCCGCACTAGAACGCCTTCAGGGAACCCAGATTGAAACTAATATTAGCACAGGTGGCGTTGAGCAGATTGACGGCTTTAGTTTGATTGATCGCTACCGGATTGTCCGGGAAACCCGAGACGGCCGTATGCTCGATCTTGAAGTCACCCTCTCCGACTGGGTGTTCAACGCAATCGCTGGTAACGATGTTCTAACGCTAAACCGCCGATATTTTCAGCTCCGGAAACCTCTGGAGCGCCGTCTCTATGAGTTGGCCCGCAAGCAATGCGCCACCCAGTCGGAGTGGAAGTGCG
>JAKDMQ010000313.1 GCA_030452265.1 Nitrococcus sp. | reverse complement strand
CGAAGTACAAAGCCGCGAAGCTCCACGGCGGCGCATATTGCAGCTCGATCTTGCCAATCACCGAGGTTACACCATAGATGATCGCCACCGCGAGCATCCTACCCGGGCGGCCCTCGGGCTGGGGCTTGCGGCGCTCACCGATGCTCACGGCCCGGGGCCGAGTCTTCTCGAAATGACGCCGATGGCGCCTATAGGTTGTTGTCTTCCTCAGGTCGTACAGGTGGGAGACCGACATCGAGGCGAGCCGCTCGGTAGCCGCTGACCTTCATCAGGTAGGCCGATTACCGCCCCTTTGTCGGCCTTGCTCAGCCCCCGGTAGCCGAACCGCACCAAGGTACGCTCGATCCACCGGTAGCAGGCATCCTTGTCACCGGCCACCGCGAAAGCCACCGGCTGGGTGCCGTTCAGAAACGCGCTCAGCTGCTCCACCGTCTTGAGTTCTTCGGCATTCATGATGGCGTGCATCCCTCCATCATGAACAGGAATCGGTCCGTGTCAGACTCATCTCATCTTGGAAACACGGCCCTCGCTCAGACTCATTTCATGTTGGAAAAGACTCCGTTACGCACCTTGTCCTTGAGTTTGAAAGATGGCTGGAAGAAATTCACGAACAAGCGTGCGGCTGTATACAGCTCCGAGAGCGTCTCAGCGGACGCCACGCCTTCGAGTCGGCGGTAGCCGACCAAACGTCTGACCACCGAGCCGTTCTTTTGCTCGACCCACGCCTGATCGTTCTTGTGGTACGGGCGTGAGCGGGTGAGTTCAATGCCGTGAGTCGCGCAGTATTGCAGCATGGGATCGTTGAGAAACTCGGTGCCATTGTCGATATCAATGCCGCGTAGCAAAAAGGGCAGACGGTTACGCACAGCCGCGACGGACTCGACGACCAGACTGGCCTCACGCACCAACAGCGGCACACATTCCGTCCAGCCGCTAGCGACATCGGTGAGCGTGAGCGTGTACACGGCGCTGCCGGCCATCCTCTGGCCACAGTGCGCCACCAGGTCGATCTCCACGTACCCGGGTTGTAGTGAATCCGGCCAATCGGCGAACGTGCGAATCGGCACGCTGCGTTGTAGTGCCGTCGGCTGTCTCTTGGCACGGCGTCGCGTGCCGGCGGCGCGGACCTCGTACAACAGGCGGTCAATGCTGGCCGCACTGATAGCCGTGAGCTTGGTACGGACCGCTGCATCCAGCTGCAGGTGGCCGTGGCGTTCGAGTGCTGGCAAAAGCACGGGTATGAGCGCCTTGAGACGCTTGCCGCAAACGCGGTCTGATGCTTCCCATAGGACGATAAGCGCTTGGCGCACCGCTTCGTCGTATATCTTTGTGCGGCGCGCTCTGCGACACCGGCCGTCAATATCCTGCGACCCATTGAGAATGCGGATTGCGGCCTTGCGATGGTAGCCGCTGACCGAGACGAACTCTTCGAGAATCCGTGTCTTGTCCTCGCGCGCACTGCCTTGGTAACGGGCGCGCAAAGTGCCTACCAATTCCCGCCGTGTCTCTACTGTCATGATCGTTGTCATCGTCGCCTCCATCGTTACTCCTCCCGGTAACAAATACTATGAGGCAACGTCCATTTCTGGGTAATAGATAACGTGAGGCAATGCGACCGGCCAGAGTAATTGTCGTCGTATAGTCGAAAGCACCCATCCACCGTTTGGTATCCACACGCCTCGCCACCCAATCCAAACACCCACGTCGACTGCGGGTTGGTCCGCTTCTGACCTTCCGCCCTGTCGCCTTCTGAAAAGGACAGGCGCGACGAAACATGCTATGAAGCCCATGAAGCAGGCTCGCGCTAAACGGACGATGTGCAGGTCGAGACGGGAGGGTGCCATGGTAAAACGAGGGCAGGCACCGCGTCGGGGGCCGAGGATGCGGGAGCGGGGATATCAACGCGGGTGCGGAGTAAGCAGGCGTTTGTGGTAAACCCGGATGATCCGCTCGCCGTCCCAGACATAGCCCAGGTGAATGCTCGGCCGCGGAATAGTCACCGCTGGCGGGCGCAGCGCACCGATGCACTCCCCGCCGGTGTGGCGTACGCTGCGGTAGACAACACCCCATGAACCCTTCGCACGCAATCGCCACCCACAACGTTGGCCGGCACGCCAATCATGGGCGGTGTGCAGATCCTCAAAACCGGCTCCGCGCAGATCATGCAGGGGCCTCGCGACCTCGCCCACATACACCTGTAGGTCGAGTTCGCCCGGCGCCTCGGCGGTCGCCGCCATGAACCGTTCGCGATGGTGGCGTGTCTCGCTGATGGCGGTCTCCAGACTGCGACCAACGTAGTGCACCCCGTAGGTGCCATCGCTGAAACGGCTCGGGCGGTGCACGCTAACCTGCGTGAAGGCAGACATAACGGGCGAGGCCCCGGGGGCGCTCAGCCGGTCTTCTGGACGCACCAAATGCAGCCGGCCGACCGGCTCGCGCAGCCGGTCGTTCGTTATCGCCTCCAGCTCGAATACTTCAGCCATGCGCTCCGGCGCCACCAGCCCCTCGAACAACGCCACGGGTGGGTGCATTGACGAGACTATTCGGTAGTGCCGACCGGGCACAGCCGCCAGCGGCGGATCGTTTTCACTCTCACCAACCACGCTCGGCGTCGAGGTAGCGGCGCACATCCGCCAGATCGGCCACGTTGCCACCCAGCATATGATCAAGCGCGCTGGCGCCGTTGAACCCGGGTGCGTCGTTCGGCCGGCGAATCCAAGTCTCAGCCGCCTGGGAACTTGGTAGCAGCGTCTGGAGCGCCTTGTAGATACCGAGCAGGTAGCTGATGCGCTCAAGTGTGTCGCGACTCAACCGCGCCTGTCGCGTCGCCTTCCATTTGTAGAACGTGGACGCGGGTGGCTCACCCAAGAGCCGGCGCTGCTCCTTGACGTTCAACCGCCAGCGCTCGGCAAGGTTGAAAAACGCTTCCAGGGCGGTACCCGAGAGTCGCTGTGGGTCCGAGGCTCGGACTTGTGCTTCAGGAAGCATCAGATGCACTCCACATTGGGAGGTTGGTTTCATTCTACTCCCGTACTGGAATCGCCTCAACTCTCCCCGGTTGTGTTGCTAAGAGGACTTGACACGGCGCTATATGTTTCAGAACATAACGAGGGCATACACTAACACGCGCAGTTTTATCAGAGTCAACGACTTGGCAGATGTCTGAGCGAATGTTTCAAATTTTTCTCGTCGTGGCAG
>JAKDMQ010000312.1 GCA_030452265.1 Nitrococcus sp. | reverse complement strand
TCTCTGATGTCTTCGCCAGCACCGGACCCCACTGCGGTTGGCCTCTACGCTCGGCGCTCGAACAAGTAGGCGGCGCTGATCCCGGCGTCATCGTAGTCTTGCGCCGGGCCGATGACGCGGCGGATATTCTCCAACGCATGCGCCAATATCAGGTGTCCACCGCGGGCGATACCCAGGCGGTGTACGCCGCCCCTTCGCAGCAGGCTCGGGATCTTCGTACCTACGGGGTTGGAGCCCAGATACTGACCGACCTCGGGGTGCGGCGCATGCGCGTGCTCAGCGCGCCAAAGCGGATGCACGCGCTATCCGGTTTCGGCATGGAAGTCGTCGAGTACGTGGAGCCATCGAGCGATGAGCAGTGAGCAGCCAAATCATATGATCAAAACCATCGAGGGCGATCTCACGGTGTGCGAGGGTCGTTTCGCGATCGTTGCCACCCGGTTCAATCGCTTCATTGTGGACAGTCTGCTCGAGGGCGCGCTCGATACTCTGCGCCGCCATGGTGTAGCGGACGACGCGATCACCAGCATCCGCGTCCCAGGCGCCTACGAGATGCCGCTGGTGGTCAATCGGGCCGCCCGGTCCGGCCAATACCAGGCGATTATCGCTTTGGCCTGTATCATTCGCGGCGACACTCCGCATTTTGACTATGTTGCCGGCGAATGCGCCCGCGGCATCACCCAGGCAGCGTTAGCGCACGATGTGCCGATCGGCTTCGGGGTGCTCACCACGAATACGATTGAGCAGGCCATCGAGCGTGCCGGCACCAAGGCCGGAAACAAAGGTGCCGAAGCCGCGATCGCCGCTCTGGAGACGGCGAACCTGCTGCGCCGCCTGGATTAGGCCGGCTCAGAGAATGGCCGCAAACGCTAAAACTCATGGGCTGCCTCGCCGGCGCAGCCGGGCGCGCCGGCGCGCGCTGCAGGCACTCTATCAATGGCAGCTCACCGGCCAGGAGAGCGCGCAGATAAAGCGGCAATTCCTCGAGGAGTACAAGATGGTCAATACCGATCTCGAGTACTTTGGCGAACTGCTGCACGAAATCCCCGCCCGCTTGACGAGCCTCGACGCCCTCATCGAGCCGGTGCTCGATCGCCCGTTGGCCATTCTCGATCCCATCGAAAAGGCCATTCTGCGCATGGGCATATATGAGCTTACGCAGCGTCTTGATGTGCCTTACCGGGTCGTCGTCAATGAAGCCGTCGATCTGGCCAAGCTTTTCGGCGCCGAACAGAGCCACCGCTACATCAATGGAGTGCTGGATCGGATTGGACGCGAGAATCCGAATCGCGCGGCCGAGCTTCGCCGGCAATAAGCAGACCCCATCGTGCCCGACGATTTTGTCCGGGAAGTGACAGGTAGCGACATGGCGCTGTCAGAATTCGAGCTCATTGAACGCTACTTTACTGGGATCGGCGCCAGCCGAGATGATGTCATCCTTGGCGTCGGTGACGACGCAGCGCTGGTAGCACCGCGCAGCGGAAGGCGCTTGGCGCTGAGCCTGGACACTCTGGTTGCCGGTGTTCACTTCCCACTAGATGCGCCAGTGGAGGATATAGGCTACAAATCGCTTGCCGTTAACCTTAGCGATCTGGCGGCGATGGCGGCAGAGCCCGCCTGGCTTTTGCTTGCGCTGACCTTGCCGCAGGCCGACCCGGATTGGCTGGAGCGCTTTGCCAAAGGGCTCGCCGCACTGGCGAATGAGAGCGGGATGGCTCTGATCGGGGGTGATATCAGCCGCGGTCAGGCTGTGGCCATTACGGTTCAGGTGGTGGGCTATGTCGATCGCCCACTGCGCCGCGATGGCGCGCGCCCAGGCGACGGCCTATATGTATCCGGAACACTGGGAGATGCGGCCCTTGGTTTGCAACTCTGGCAAGGCGGTCAACGCGGGGGTGCCCATGTTGACCACCTCATTGAACGCCTGCATCGGCCCACGCCACGGATCGCCTTGGCACGAGCGCTAGCCGACCTCGCCAACGCTGCCATCGACGTGTCTGATGGACTGCTGGCAGACGCCGGTCATCTTGCCGAGCGCAGCGCGGTGGCGATAATCATTGAGCCGCACCGGTTGCCGCAGTCCAGCGCGTTCCGTAATTTGGCGCCGGCTGGGCGGGCAGCGAGCTTGGCGGTGACCGGCGGCGATGATTACGAGCTTTGTCTGAGCCTACCATTGAATCGGGAGGAGGAAGCTCAAAGGCGGGCGCGCCGAGCGGGCGTGGAGTTAACCCGCGTCGGTCGGGTGGACCAAGGCCGGGGTGTCAGACTGATCTCGGCGGCGGGCCAGACCATAAGCTTTGAGCGTCTCGGCTATGAACACTTTCCAGTGGAGACTGGATGACGAGCGCGGTGTTTCGGCCCAGCGGCCCGGCTGCCCAATTGGCGCCTCGTGGGTGGAGTACTCGTGGGTGGAGTAAACATCATGTTGCACGGTGTCGTGGCCGGACTGCGGGGTATGCGACGCCTCCCGACGTGCAAGACCCCCGTCGGGTGCAACGATGGCTTTGGCGACATGCTACGATGCGCGCTCGACAGCATGTGCCGTGAGGCGGACGCCCAGTGCACGCGCGACTTTCAGCACGGTGTCAAAACGCGGCTTCGCGCCAGGCGAGAGCGCCTTATACAGGCTCTCGCGGCCAAGCCCTGAGGCTTTGGCAACCTGCGCCATGCCACGCGCGCGAGCGACATCGCCAAGGGCGAGCAGTAATAGGTCAAAGTCCTCGGACTCCAGCACAGCATTCATGTACTCGGCGATTGCCTCGTCGCCGGTGAGGTACTTCGCTGCATCAAATGGCAGCAGTTTGGATTGCGGATTAACCATGCTCATAGCTCGGACTCCAACCGGATCGACGGACCAGATTGCGGCGCCTTATTACTGAAACCCTAGGCGCTTGCATCGTCGCCCGGATTGTATCAACCTGATAAGATCCCCAGTCGAAGTGCAGCATTGGTCTTGCTGATGTGGCCGTGTGCGGCAAGGTTTTTCGTGGTCCCGTTCTCATGGTGGTATTTTGGACATCGAAACCGGCTGCAAAAAACCGGACCCCGCCCCATGGCCGGGGTCCGAAGCTCGAGGTTTCCATAGAGTTGCGAAGCGATCGACGCTTCTTCCCCGAAGCGCCGTGCTCGAAACAATAATGCAGAGTCTCGCCAATTACAACGCGACATATTGTCGCAGACAAATGCGACAATATGTCGCACCCAC
>JAKDMQ010000311.1 GCA_030452265.1 Nitrococcus sp. | reverse complement strand
GGCATCCGAAAGATATGGGCGCGCCGGAGGTGGAGGCATTTCTGACACACTTGGCTCGGCAGGTTGATGTGGCGGCCTCCACCTAGAATCAGGCCCTCAGCGTCATTCTGTTTCTCTATCGGCAGGTGCTCGACGTCGAGTTGCCCTGGCTGGACGGCATCGAGCGGGCGAAGAAGCCGTGACGTCTGCCGGCGGTAATGACCTGCGATGAGGTTTGCGCGGTGCTGGCGGGGCTCGATGGGCGGCGGCTCACCCTGCCAACCCTGGTCTTCCTCGAACTCGCGGTTGAAGGCCGCGGCGTATTTCGCCGCCCGTCGTACCGAATCGAAGCGTGCGGCGTGGAACAACGCCTCGCCCTCGTGCACCAGCGGCAGATTATTGCGACTGACCACGATGCCGCCTATGCTCGCCTCTACGGTAAGCTCCCGCTCCCCGAACGGATCCACGATGTAGCCAAGCGCCTGGCCTTTGAACTAATGCGCCATGCGCGCGGCAAGCAAACCGCGCTCGCTGCCGGGAAAGGCGCGATTGAGGTCGCGCCGGTCCGGCAGATAGTGGGAGCGGGCGGCGAAACGCCGGTAAGCCTTGCGGCATAGAAAGGTATTGCATACGATACCTACATGTGTAGACCAAGGGTCGTACTCGATACCAATGTGCTTGTTGCTGCCTTGCGTTCCAGCCGTGGGCCGGCATTCCACCTGCTGTCGCTGTTGGGAACTGGGCACTTCGAGACGGCTGTATCCGTTCCCTTGGTTTTCGAGTATGAGGACGTCTTGGCTCGCGAGGTGATCGGTATCACCGCATCTGCGGCAGCGGATGTGATTGATTACCTGTGCCAGGTGGCTCATCGGCAAGAGGTCCACTTCCTGTGGCGCCCCTTTCTGAAAGACCCGAAGGACGACTTTGTGTTGGAGCTGGCGGTGGCGTCTCCGAGCGAGACGATTGTTACTTACAATGTCAAGGATTTCGAGGGCAGCGCGCGCTTTGGCGTCCGCGTTGTTCGTCCTGCTGAGCTTCTAGCGGAGCTTGGAGTTGAACCATGAGCACTATGAGTATTCGTTTGCCCAATTCCCTGCATCGGCGGCTTCGCGAGTACGCTGAGAAAGAGGGCGTTTCCATTAATCAGTTCATTACCTCTGCGACATTGGAGAAACTGGCTTCTATCTCCACGCAAGACTATCTGGAGACCAGCGGTGCACGTGGCAGCCGAAAGAAGTTTGAGGACGCGATGGCGCAGGTGCCAGATACTGATCCAGATCCCATGGAGCGATGATGCTTAGCGCCCGAACCGCTCGCTGTTGGGACCGTGAAAATGCCGAGCGAGATGCACCCTCTCAGACGATCGGTGGCTCGCCCTGCCAACCCTGATCTTCCTCGAGCTCGCGGTTGAAGGCCGCGACGTACTTTGCCACCCTCCGTACCGAGTCGAAGCGGGCGAGATGACACAACGCCTCGCCCTCGTGTACCAGCGGCAGGTTATTGCGGCCAACCACGATGCCATCGATGCTCGCCTCCACGGTAAGCTCACTCTCGCCGAAGGGGTCGGCGATGTAGCCAAGTGCCTGGCCTTTGTTGACATACGCGCCAAGCGCCACGGTGGCGCGGAAGATACCATCCTGCTCGGCTCGAACCCAGGTGCTGTAATTCGCCGCGTAGTGCGACTCGGCTGCGAGCCGGCTCGTGCGGCTGGGAGGAATCATGCCAAGGTAGCGCATCACGCGGATGATGCCCTTGACCCCCGCCTGTATCGCGGCTTCGTTGAAGCGCAGCGCCTCGCCGGCCTCATAGGTAATCACGGGCTTGCCGGTGTCATTGCAGATCTGGCGCAGGCTGCCTTCGATCAGCGGTGCGTTGATCATGACCGGAACCCCGAACGCACGGGCCATTGCCGCACAACTCGGCTCGTCCAGGTTGGCGCGTATCTGCGGCAGGTTGTCGCGGTGGATCGCGGCTGTGTGCAGGTCGATGACGTGGCTCGCGTGGGTCAGAATCTCGCGCATGAACAAGTGCGCCATGCGCGCGGCAAGCGAACCGCGCTCGCTGCCGGGAAAGGCGCGATTGAGGTCGCGCCTATCCGGCAGATAGCGGGAGCGGGCGGCGAAACCGAACACGTTCACGATCGGCACCGCCAGCAAGCGACCCTTCAGTCGCTTTAGGGCGGGCAATAAAAGCACCCGGCGAATGATCTCCACGCCGCTGATCTCATCGCCGTGGATGGCGGCACAGACGAGCAGAGATGGCCCGTCCTTCCGGCCATGGATCACTTGCACCGGCAACGTAACCGGGGCGTGGGTGTAGAGCAGTGCGGCCGGAATGTCAATGGTGCGCCGCTCACCGCTCTGGATTCGATGGCCTGCGATTTCGAGGGAGGCGCGAGGGTTATGTGCTTGCACGCGGCTCATTCCCGTGCCGGGCGGTGCAGCTCCTTGAGCCGCGCGTAGTAGCGGGATGAATAGAGTAGCTGTTCGCGCTCTTCGGCGGTCAATTCGCGCACGGCTCGCGCCGGCGTGCCGACATAGAGCCGGCCCGACTCTAGTCTTTTCCCGGGTGGCACCAGCGCGTTCGCGGCAATGATGACATCGTCGGCGACTTCGACCGCGTCCATGAGGATCGCCCCCATCCCTATCAGAACGCGGTTGCCCACCGTGCAACCGTGTACGATTGCTCGGTGGCCGATGGTGACATCCTCGCCGAGGCTCGTAGCGTAGCCCCCGGGAGTATAAGGGCCGTCGTGGGTGACATGAATGACCGTCCCATCCTGTAGGTTGCTGCGCGCGCCGACCCGAATGCTGTTGATATCGCCGCGGATGACGGCCATGGGCCAGATGGAGACGTCGTCGGCGAGGGTGACATCACCGATTACCAGGGCGGTCGTATCCACCCAAGCGGTTTCAGCCAAGCGTGGTGATCGGCCGTTGAAGGGACGGAGCATAATCCTCTGCTCGAAGCGTGGTTATGGGCCTTGGATACGGTCGCTCCGGCGCATTGCGGCACGGGAGAACGCGAGGATTTTAACCGCCGCGAGGGGGATACGCATAGGTGAACCTCGAACAACTCCCGAATCTCGTCATTCCGGTGTAG
Source organism: Nitrococcus sp. (assembly GCA_030452265.1). Classification (GTDB taxonomy): domain Bacteria; phylum Pseudomonadota; class Gammaproteobacteria; order Nitrococcales; family Nitrococcaceae; genus Nitrococcus. The sequence goes on along the minus strand of JAKDMQ010000311.1, from coordinate 137 downwards.
GCCGAAGCTCAGGCCGCGTAGCGGACGATCTCTAGCTCAGTACCGTTATCCACGCGAGCGAGAATCTCATCAACTCTGCTCAGTACTAAGGAGTACGTTGAAAAAGCCTCATTCGGTTTCGGCGGCATAGCGGAAAT
>JAKDMQ010000089.1 GCA_030452265.1 Nitrococcus sp. | reverse complement strand
CTGTGGGTCGGCTGGTTTGGCTTCAATGCCGGCAGCGCGGTGGCCGCCAACGGCATTGCAGGCCAGGCTATGCTCGTGACACAGCTCGCCACGGCCGCGGCGGCTTTAGTCTGGATGATCGCCGAATGGGTTGGCCACGGCAAACCGAGCGCGCTGGGGATTGCCTCGGGTGCGGTAGCCGGTCTAGTTGCGATTACCCCCGCCTCCGGTTTCGTCGGCGCCATGGGAGCCCTGGTAATCGGAGGCGCTGCCGCCCTCGCCTGCTTTTATGCGGTCACCCGCACCAAGCCCGCGCTCGGCTACGATGACTCCTTGGACTGCTTCGGTGTGCACGGCATTGGCGGCATGGTCGGGGCGCTCGCCACCGGAGTTTTCGCCGCCGCATGGCTGGGCGGTGTCGGTCTTCCGGATGGGGTATCGATCGCGGCGCAAGTGGGAAAACAGATCTTGGGCGTGGCGGTGACGATGATCTACGATGGAGTATTGACCTTTCTGATCTTAAAGAGCATCGATGCGGTTATCGGTTTGCGCGTCACTGACGAGCAGGAGCTCACGGGGTTGGATATCGCCTTGCATGACGAGCGCGGCTATAACCTCTGACGCCAAACACGGGCAGGTATTTGAATTATGGGCAGGCGGCACCGGTTTTTGTGCACGCGCCGTAACGAGGTGCTCGCCGGCGCGTTTTCGACCTACGAAGCGGATGCGTGCGCCGAGGACAGGCAGCAAGCGCGCATTGTCAGCGGCTGTGTTTCCAAGCGCTTGGCGCGGCGGCCCGCTGCTTCTGCCGGCCATACTGGTCTTGCTGCTCGCACTCGGGGGTTGTGCGGGGGTTTCCGGACAGCCCGCCTGGGGCGAGGATGCACGCCTGCTACCCGGTTGGAGCGCGGTCGGTCGGGCCGCGCGGCGGGCGGCGACCGACCCGCTCACCTGGGCACCGATCCTCACCGCCGGTGTGCTCACGATCGGCGATCTCGACGAAGATCTGTCCGATTGGGCGGCGGACAACACGCCGTTGTTTGGCGGGAATGCCGCGGACATCTCGGACGGATTGAAGGACGCGAGCACAGTCGTCTACGCCGTGACCGCGCTCATTGCGCCAAGCGGTGAGCATTGGGTCGTCAACAAGCTCCGTGGCCTCGCGGTAGGCATTGCCGCCATCGGCGCCACCCGCCTCCTCACGGATGCCGTCAAGTCGGCGAGCAGCCGCGAACGCCCTAACGGGGATGATGATCGGAGCTTTCCATCCGGTCACGCCAGCAGCGCCGCGGTTAATACGACGCTTGCGATCGAGAACCTCGATTATGTCGCCATGCCGGCCTGGGCACGCCGCGGTAGCTCCATCACGCTCCATCTGCTGGCCGGCGCCACCGGCTGGGCGCGGGTAGAGGGCAGGAGACACTATTTCTCCGACGTGCTGGTCGGTTTTGCGCTCGGCCACTTCATCGGCCGCTTCATGCACGAGGCGTTTCTGGAGTCGGGCGCGCTGGTGGAGGTGGGAGCGCAACCGCTGCCGGGTGGAGCGGTGCTCAGCTTCGGGCTGTCGTTTTAGCTCGTAGGCCGGGACCATGCCGGCTCGTAGGCCGGGACCATGCCGGTGACGCAAATCCAATGGTATGCTCAGCCCGGTACTGTCGCGCAGGAAACAGCCGCGGCAACTAGGATCTGGTTTTATGTACCGTCGGCAGCAGTGCGTTGTCACCCAGGAGCCAACCATCCGTGCAAGAGCAGCAAAAGTTACGATTTGTTTCATGGGAAATAGAGGCTATGGATGCGTAAGGCGCTACGAGCACTACATTCCTCCATTGATCCCTGGGTCTTCTACGTCGCCGTGGCGCTCACGGGCCTGTTCGTCCTGTGGGGCACGCTGGCCACGAAGAGCCTGGCCCACCGGACTTCGATTGCGCTTGACTTCACGATCGCCAATTTCGGCTGGGCTTACGTGCTCTCAGCCTTCGGCTTCGTGCTGTTCATGCTCTACCTGGCGTTCAGCCGTTACGGCAGTATCCGGCTCGGTGCAGACGACGAGAAGCCGGAGTTCCGCACGACCTCCTGGATCGCCATGATGTTCAGCGCCGGTATGGGTATCGGCTTGATGTTCTACGGCGTTGCCGAGCCTATGTCGCATTTTATCCATCCGCCGTTTGGCCTGGCGGAGCCGCGCTCGCCGCTGGCCGCGCAGCTCGCGATGCAGTACACGGTGTTTCACTGGGCCATGCAGCCCTGGGCGGTGTACGCCCTGTTCGGCCTTGCGGTCGGCTACTTCACGTTTCGTAAGGGGCAGAAGAATCTGGTCAGCGAGTCGTTCCGGCCGCTGATCGGGCAACGGGTGGAGGGCCCCGCCGGAAGGGTCATCGAGGTCCTGGCGATCCTTGCCACGCTGTTCGGCTCCGCCACCTCGCTCGGGCTGGGGGCACTGCAGATCAACAGCGGATTGGCCTATCTGTGGGGCATTCCGAACACGATCGGATTGGCGATCGGCGTCATCGCCGTCATTACGGTGCTCTTTATCATCTCTGCCGTATCCGGTATCCATCGCGGCATCGAATGGTTGTCCAACACCAACATGATCCTCGCTATCCTGCTGGTGCTCTTTCTCTTCTTCGTCGGGCCGACGGTGTACATTCTCGATAGCTTCGTCAGCACAATCGGCTACTACTTCCAGAACTATCTTACGATGAGCTTTCGCACGGGCGCCTATGGTGGCGACGAATGGCTCGGTAACTGGACCATCTTCTACTGGGCGTGGTGGATCTCCTGGGCGCCGTTTGTAGGAACGTTCGTGGCCCGTATCTCCAGAGGCCGCACCATCCGCGAATTCGTCATTGGCGTGCTGGCGGCGCCGAGCATGATCTGCCTCGCTTGGTTCGCGGTCCTCGGCGGCACCGCGCTGCACTTGGAGCTCAGCGGCACCGCTGGGATCGCTGATGCCGCTCAGCAGAGCCACGCCGCGGTCTTGTTCGCTACCCTAGATGCCTTGCCCTGGTCGTTTATCACCTCGTTGGTGGCGGTTGTTCTGGTTGCGCTGTTCTTCATCAGCGGCGCTGACGCCGCCTCCGTGGTCATGGGCATGCTCTCTTCCCATGGCAATCTGAGGCCGAACGTGTTCGTCATCATAATATGGGGCGTGCTGACCGGTGCCGCCGCCGCGATACTGTTGCTAGCGGGGGGCTTGAGCGGTCTGCAGACCGGCGCCATTCTCTCGGCTGGGCCGTTTATGATCGTTCTGATCGGGATGTGCTTCTCGGTACGCAAGGCATTGCGCTTGGAGGCGCGGCCGATGCCGGACCTCAGGGCGGGTCGGGGCAGCAGGGCGATAGACGCCGTCTCAGGCCCGCGCCGGGGGCATGGCCAAGGCGGCGCAGAAGAGGCGCCCGGCTCGTCCCAGGTCGGCGCGGCGAAGCCCGGTCGCCGCAGGACATAGGTTCTATTGGCGGGTTCAATGCTCGATTTTGCAACGATGCCGGGAGGAGGGAGCGATGGAGCACAAGCACGGTTGGCGCCCATTTCAGGGAGTAACCGACTTCTTCAGCGAGATGAACCGAATCTCGAACGTGATGCACGGTCGCAGCGCGGAGGCGGAGCCACGGACCGCGGCCAGTGCGTGGGCGCCGCTTACGGACATACTGGCACGAGGCGAGGATCTGGTGATCCGCTGTGAGCTGCCCGGCGTGGAGATGAAGGATATCGCCATCTGCTTTTCCAACGGCGTGCTCTCCATCAGCGGAAACCGTCAGACCGAGGCGGTGGACAGCTACTACGTGCGCGAGCGTTTCTTCGGCGCTTTCCGCCGCACCATTAGCTTGCCGGAGGGAGTCGGTGACGATGACATTCACGCCTCATTCAAGGGCGGGCTGCTCGTTATCACCGTCGAGGGAGGCGCCACGGCGGCGCAACCGAAGCAGATCGATATCGCGGGAGACGGCGGTTGAACCGGCCGGACTATGGCGATCGTTATCGGCTACTCCCTATCGCGGGCTCAGCGTCGGTCTTGGGCAGAGTGCGTTGTTCGGGACGAGCGGGAGCTGGATGGCTGAGCGATAATGAGCGCGCGCCTGGTCATCGAGAACCTCGATTGCGGTAGCGTTCGTGACGTCAATCTGACGCTTGCCGCGGGTGAGTGCGTCAGCCTCGCCGGGCCTTCCGGTAGCGGCAAGACGCGGCTGCTGCGAGCGATCGCGGATTTGGATGAGCACGTTGGTGCTGTCTACCTGGATAACAAGGATCGGCGATGCTTTGCCCCGGCACAGTGGCGCCATCGGGTTGTGATGGTTCCGGCCGAGAGCCAGTGGTGGGAGGATACGGTCGGGGTGCATCTCAACGGCAGTGCGGATGTCGATCTCGAGGCGCTCGGCTTTGGACCGGAGGTGCGTGGTTGGTCCGTGCGGCGCTTGTCCTCCGGCGAGCGGCAACGCTTGGCGTTGGCGCGGGCGGCGGCCCTGGAGCCCGCTGTGCTGCTGCTCGATGAGCCGACTGCTAATCTCGATGCCGAGAACACCGAGCGCGTCGAGCGTTGGCTGGCCGAGCGCCGCCGGCGAGACGGCACGGCCCTGCTCTGGGTAACCCACAACGCCACCCAGGCGGCCCGGGTTGCCCAACGCGGCTATAGGATCACGGCAAGTAGGCTGCAATTGGTAGTGCCATGACACTGGAGCATCTGGGATGGGTGGATCTCGGCATTGCCGCAATATTTGTCGTGCTGTTGGCTTGGCTTGCCGCGCGGGCGCGGCTGGAGGTGAGTCGTCCATTGCTGATATCGGCCACGCGCATGGTCGTACAGCTTGCCCTGGTCGGCCTGGTGTTGGAGGCTTTATTCGCCCATGCCGAGCTCTACTGGGTCGTGTCGATGGCGCTGGTGATGTTATTCCTCGCCGGTTGGGAGGTGGTTGCCCGGCAACGCCGCCGACTGGCCGGGTGGTGGAGCTTTGGTCTCAGCACCGGTTCTATGTTCATTTCCTCGTTCACCGTGACCGTGTTCGCGCTGATCGTCCTCGTGCAGGCTGAGCCCTGGTATGAGCCACGCTACTCCATTCCTCTGCTCGGCATGCTGCTTGGAAATACTATGAATGGAGTGGCCCTCAGCCAGGACCGGCTGATCGAGGGCGCATGGCAGCAGCGCGACGTCATCGAGGCGCGCTTGATGCTGGGACAGACCTGGCGGCAGGCGGTGGGGCCACTCAGGCGCGAGAGCATGCGCAGCGGCATGATTCCCATGATCAACGCCATGGCGGCGGCGGGTGTGGTGAGCCTGCCGGGCATGATGACCGGCCAGATCCTGGCGGGGAGCCCGCCGGCGCAGGCCGTCAAGTATCAGATCCTGATTTTTCTGCTGATCACCGTTGGCAGCGGCTTCGCGACGCTGCTCGCCAATCGCCTGGCGGCGCGCCGCCTTTTCGATGAGCGCGAGCGCCTACGCGTGGATCGCCTGGTCGGAATGAAACCGCGTTGAGCGCGCGTTTGCCCTTTGCTTCTGCCCGAAACATTGTCGCTATCAGTGTGCCGCATGTGCGCCTGGTGACGCGCGCGGTACGACCAGCTTCAGGTATGGCGGCGGGGCAGGCTGCCCGGGCGGAACCCAGGCGTGCGCCTCCTTGCCGGCGGGGCCGAGCGAGCGGATGTAGGCATATATGCCACCCAGATCCTCGTCGCTGAGGTAGCGGAACAACCACCATGGCATCGGCGGCCGTGGCTTCATGGTGCGCGCAGTATGGATCCACTGCTTTAGGGTCAGCTTCTGCATGTACAAACGCAGGTTGACCGGGTAGGTCGTCCCCCATGGTCCCTGAAAGTTAAAGCCGCTACCGGTAAGCAGCACGTCCTTGGGTGCGTGGCCGCCGTGCACGCCCCACCCTGGCGTGTGGCAGTCATGGCAGTTGCCGTAGCCGACCAGGAATTTACCGTGGGCGATGGACTTGTCGGATGGCGTATCGCCCGCGTGTACGGACGCAGCCAGCAGTAAGCCGGCGGCGAAAGCGAGGACGGTCTTCATCGTGGCTCTCCTCCTAGCGGCTATTAGTGGGTATGGATGTGTCCGCCTGAGGAAGTATTCGCCTGGCCGGTGTGGCGCGCAAGTGCTTCCATAAGTGTAGAGAGAGGGTCAAACTTAGTATTCTGCATTCAGCAGGTGGGACGAATTATGCTAAAGGTCTCAAAGACCTGGAATGCACAATACTCCAGCATGTTGTGATCGCGCATCGTACTCTGGCGGTCAGTACAGATTAGCAAGGAAGAATGTTTGTGGATAAGGATACGCACACCCGCATGCGCGAGCTGATTCTGGCCAATGTACCAGATGAAGGCCGCACCATAGGTAACCTGACCCTGTTCCATGAAGTGCGGCAAGTGTTGCAGGCCGAGGGGGAGTACGCCGAGTGGCTGCTACAGCTCGTTGCGGAGGCGGGCGAGAAAGGCGAGCAGACAGTCTTTGCAAAACCGCAACATTGGCAGGGTACAGGCGATGTGTTCCGGTCCAGTCGCGAATGCGCGGCGCGCCTGAAGAGCCTGACCCGGGCGTTTCTCAACTGGGCCGGCAAGGCCGAGCGCCAGCAGATCAGCGTGCCGACGGTGCCGCTGTTCGTGCACGAGCGCCATTCCACTCGCGCCATCCTAGAGAAGCTGCAGAGCTACAAGGCCGCGGGGCAGAACCTGGATCTCTTTGGCGACCCGAATGTGGATATCGCCGACAAGCTCGACGCCTATGAGCACACCGGCCCCTGGACCAACCGCATGATCCTGGGCGATTCGCTGCAGGTGATGAACTCCCTGCTGGAGTACGAGGGGCTGGGTGGCCAGGTGCAGATGATTTACATCGACCCGCCCTGCGGCGTGAAATTCGGCTCCAACTTCCAGCCCTTCGTGCGCCGGCGCGACGTCACCCACGGCAAGGACGAACATATGATCCGCGAGCCGGAGATGGTCAAGGCCTACCGCGATACTTGGGAGTTGGGGCTGCATTCCTACCTCAGCTATTTACGTGATCGGCTGCTACTGGCGCGGGAACTGCTGACGGAGAGCGGCAGTGTGTTCGTGCAGATCTCGGATGAGAATCTGCATCATGTGCGGGAGGTGATGGATGAGGTTTTTCCCGGCGGCTTTATTTCTCAGATCAGCTTCCAAACCACGTCTGGTTTCGACTCGTCAACTCTCCCGACCCTTGGAGATTTTCTTCTTTGGTACGCAAAGGATAAAGCGCGTGTCAAATACAACCGCGCCTACGAGGAACAACCCGCCGTTGTAGGCGAGGGTAATGCGAAGTGGATTTTGCTGCCCGATGGCAGGTATCGAGGTGTCACAGCACAGGAGAAGCGCAGCGAGGTAGATCTACCCGAGGGTGCCCGCCTATACAATCCCGGTGATCTTCAATCGCAAGGCGCGGCATCGGCACCGCAGCCGTTCAAGTTTGAGGGCAAGCGGTACGAGCCGAGCGCGAACGCACATTGGAAGCCGAACTATCCGGAAGGTTTACAGCGGTTAGCTGCTGCGGGACGAATCCACGTCGCAAAGAACAGCATCCGCTATCGGCGATTTGCGGACGACTTTGCCTATCAGCAAATCGGCAATATCTGGACCGACACGCTGACCGGCAGCTTTACCGACGACAAGCTGTATGTCGTACAAACAGGCTTGAAAGTCGCAGAGCGCTGCCTCCTAATGACCACCGACCCCGGCGACTTGGTGTTGGACCCCACCTGCGGCTCCGGCACCACCGCCTACGTTGCCGAACCATGGGGTCGGCGCTGGATTACCTGCGATACCTCCCGTGTTCCGCTGGCCTTGGCCCGGCAGCGGCTGCTGACCGCGACCTTCCCCTGGTACGAGCTGAAAGAACCACAGCGCGGCCCGGCGGGCAGTTTTGTGTACCAGCGCAAGCAGAACCGTAAGGGCGAGGAAGTGGGCAGGCTGGTGCCGCGCATTACCTTGAAGTCCATCGCCAACAATGAACAGCCGGAGATGGTCACCTTGGTGGACCGGCCAGAGGTGAATAAAAAGGTCACTCGGGTCTGCGGCCGGTTCGCCGTGGAGGCGACCATACAGGCGGCTGCGGTATTGGATGAGGCCCTCACCCCCGGCCCCTCTCCCGCGAGCGGTAGAGGGGAGCAAGCAGAGGCGCCGGCAAGTTATCAGAATCCGCGCGCCTATCTGGACCGCATGATCGAGGTGCTAAGCCGCGCGCATACCTTGCGGCTGCCCGGCAATCAGGCGCTGGCGTTGGAGTCGGTGCGGCCGGTGGCCGATTGTGAGTGGCTGCACGCGGAGGCGAGAACCGAGGCCAATGGTCACGACGGGCAGAGGGTGGCCGTAGCCTTCGGCCCCGAGGATGGCGCGATAGCCTCGCAATTCGTCTACGAGGCGGCGCGGGAAGCGCATTTTTTGAAATACGATCAGCTTTATCTGTTTGGTTTTGCCATCCAGGCCAAGGCTCGGAAGCTGGTGGAGGATCGCGCCAAGCTGCGCATTCCCGTGACCTATGTCAGCGTCACGCCGGACGTCGTGATGGCTGATCTGCTCAAGACCAGGGACACCGATCAGATCTTCTCGGTGACGGGGTTGCCGGATGTGAAGCTCAAGCGCGCCGGCACCCGCGAGGACGGGGAGCCGCTTTATCAGGCTAAAGTGCTGGGGCTCGATATCTTCAACCCGGCGGATCTGGAAACGCGTTCCATCGAGGCGGAGAGCCTGCCCTGCTGGATACGGATTACAACGGCATGGTGTTTTGCGCCTCGCAGGTGTTCCTCCCGCGCACGGGGGCCTGGGAGAATCTGCAGAAATCACTCAGGGCGGAGTTCAACGACAGCGTGTGGGAGCATCTCTCCGGCACGGAGTCGGAGCCTTTTTTGCTCGGTCCACAGCGGAGGATTGCCGTCAAAGTCATTGACGAGCGCGGCAATGAGCTGATGGTGGTGCGGGAGCCGGAGTAATGGATTGCGCCGATGTACTGTTTAGTGGCCACGCTGTTCAGCGAATTTTCGAGCGTGCGCTTCAGCGAGATGACATATTGGGAATTGTGCGAGACGGCGAAGTTATTGCCGAGTATTCAGACGACAAACCCCATCCGAGTTGCCTGCTTTTGGGCTTTGTGTACGGCGAGCCGATTCATGTAGTGGTGGCCCGAGAGGCGGAAAGCCGCCGCTGTTTCGTGGTAACCGCCTACGTTCCCAACCCGATCATGTGGTTTGATGATTTCAGAACGCGGAGGCAATAAAGATGAAATGCGTGATTTGCAAGACCGGGGATGTCGCGGACGGAACCGCCACGGTGACTCTGCAGCGCGGTGAAACGATCATCGTCATCAAAGACGTTCCGGCCCAGGTCTGTGCTCAGTGCGGCGAGTACTATCTCACCGCCACCATGACCGAGCAGGTGCTGGCCATGGCCGAGGCGGCTGTCAGCAAGGGTGCCGAGGTCGAGATCCTGCGTTGGGCGGCCTGAATGGCCGGCGGCTGATGTATGCCTGAAGCAGAGCAGGAAACCCAACGGCCGAGCGGCCCGCTGGAAGTCGAATCGCCGATCATCAATTCGCCGTTCTACACGCCCCGCTTGCATTGGCGGATTCGCAAAGGGGAGCCGCCGTATAAGTCAGAAGGGCGGCGGCACGCGAACTATTATTTCCGCGTGCCTGAGCATGCCGAGCGGGGACACAGACGACGCGGCGAGCCGGATCTCTTTGGCGCGGCGGATGTTGGCCAGGAAGAAGCGCTGGCGCTGGTTAATCTGCTGCGCCAGCGGGTGGCCGCCTGGCGCCAGGGCGCGATCACAGGACGCGCGTACGATGGTGCCTCGCCCGTTACCCTGGAACTGCTGGCTCTGTGGTGTTGCGAAGACCGCATGCAGCGGCTGTTCTTCGCGCAAGTCGAGGCGGCCGAGACTATCCTTTTTCTGATCGAGGCCGCCGAGCCCTATCGCAAGGGTATCCCGAAGATTCCCACCGACGAGCCCGATGCCGACGCCAAGGCTCAGGGCTTTCGCGCCTTCACCCGCTATGCCTGCAAGATGGCAACCGGCACGGGCAAAACTACGGTTATGGGGATGCTTGCGGCCTGGTCGATTCTCAACCGTGTCGCCACGCCCACCGACAACCGTTTCAGCGATACGGTGTTGATCGTCTGCCCCAATGTCACCATTCGTGAGCGATTGCAGGAGCTGGATCCAGCGCGCGGCGATTTGAGCCTGTATCGCACGCGCCAGCTTGTGCCTCCGCACCGCATGGAGGAACTGCGGCGCGGGGAGGTGATGATCGCCAACTGGCGTCGGCTCGCCAAGCAAGAAACCGGCACTGTCAACGGGCAATCCGCAAAGGTTGTCAAGACGGGCGAGCCGGTGGAAGTAGTCAAGAACGCGGGCAAGAAGAACGAAACCCGGGAGATCAAGTATTTCGAATCGGATGCGGCGTGGTTCAAGCGCATTCGCCAAGAGCTGGGATCAGGCCGCGGGCGTGCGCCGCACTGGCTGGTGTTCAACGATGAGGCGCATCATGCCTATCGGCGCGGCGATCGGATCACGGACGAGTCGGACCTGGAAGAAGACAGGAATCTGGCGGAGAAGAACGCGCGCGAGGCGACTATCTGGATCGAAGGGCTGGACCGGATCAACAAGTTGGCCGGCGGCAGGAAGAAAGGCATCTGTTTCTGTGTGGACCTTTCGGCCACGCCTTTCTACATCCAGGGGTCGGGTAATGAAGTCGGGCGGCCGTTCCCCTGGATCGTATCGGATTTCGGGCTATTGGACGCCATCGAGTCTGGGCTGGTGAAGATCCCGCAGCTACCGTCGCGGGATGCGACGGGCGCGGCAGCACGGTGCATGTGGATTTCTATTCGACCAAGCCGATCTACCCGGTCGAGAAGTGCCACTCGAGCGCGATGGTGGCGGACACGGGCAAGTGGGAGCAGAGCGCGGCATTCGCGCTTGATGCACATCCTGGCGTGGCGCGCTGGGTAAAAAACGACCATCTCGGCTTCGTCATTCCGTATCGCAAACGCAATATCCAGGCTCGCTATTTCCCCGATTTCATCGTCGTGTTGGACAACGGCCTGCAGATCATTGTCGAGGTCAAGGGGCAGTATGACGATGCCGCAGATGCGAAAGCCAAGGCGGCGCAGCGTTGGGTACAGGCGGTAAACCGCTTGGGCGAGCACGGCCAGTGGGCTTATGTCGTGGTCGCGGACCCGCAGAAACTTGGCTCGCCTCTCGGCGATTTCCAGGGCCGCGACAGGAGTTTTCTGCGTCTTCTTGGCGAAAGCATGGACCACGACGACGCGCTGGCCGGTTGCGGTCACATAGACTGCGCGGCCTATGCCATCGCGCCCTGACAGGCGCATTTCCCACAGCATACCGCACAACGGCTGAATTAAGCCGCGACCTTAGGCGTCGGCTTGAATGAATTGTTTGACCTGCTGTTGGAATCCCAAATGGTAGCCATTGCAGTCCTTGATGCCGAATTCCCTGGAGGCATAGGACGTGTCTTGGAGTGGCCAGGCTGCGTCAATCTTGTCTTCGATGGACGTAAAGTAGCGGTCCACGTCCGTGAGTGTGAAGTAGATCGTGCCGGAGAAGCCGGCTGGACCTTGCCAGAGATCTGCCGGGGTGAAGACAAGCTTGCCGCCTTCCTTCTCGACCGTCAGCGTGCCCTCAGCAGAGTCGAATGCATTGAAGCCGAGCACCGACTCATAGAACCTGCGGGTTTCGTTCAGGTCGCCGCAGCGCAAGAGAAGTGTCAACGGCATAAGAGTCTCCAAACAAGTCTAACTATAAAGCTCACCTGCCGCTGTTTCGCCGCTGACGATAGGAGGCAAAGCCGCCTTTAATTGTAGTCTATCCCGAATGGCACTTATTTAATGTTCTAATTTGCTGATTACAGATACGTAATTCAGATAGCGCGTAGGGTGGATAAGCGTTAGCGCATCCACCGTCTTCTGAATCGAAGGCTTGTTGGTGGATGCGCTGCGCTTATCCACCCTACAGAAATTCTCGTTTTATTCCAATAGTTCCAGTAGTTGCGGCTTAAAGAAATGCCATTCGGGTCTGATCCAAATAATTGTCCTGCTATTGTCCCTTCTACTGCGTGATTCGCCGGTCATTTCAACGATCCGTCGTCGTTGTACTTGGCGCGTTCGGCAAGATGATCGCGCTCGATCATAGCGGCGATTTCTGCGCGGTTCTTAAATACCCTCATCGTTGGTACTTTGTATTTCGTCTTTTTCCAACGTTTCGGCTTCTCGAAGTTCATAAGAATACTTTGGTCAGTGGTGTCGTCGTCTACGATGAAGATCGGTCGTCGATCCATCTTGATGCCCGGAAATATCTTATGCTGCTGCAATTCATGGTCTGGTGGCAGCGCATCCTTGATCTGCGCGATGAGATCATCCGCATACTCTATGTAGATCATTGTCCACGGCCATTGAACAATTAACTGCTCACTCATTGTTGCCCCGAACTAGGAGTAGAAGTTATTAATGACGTTTAGTCAGGCGCCAAATCGGAAGCATAACCGCACTCTATCATTGATTATACCAAGGAATACGTTGGAAAGGGCTCATTGGATTTTCAACGAACACTCGCCATGGCAACGCTCACGACGATTGCACGTGCACAATCGCAGGCAGACCGTCGTCAGCTCCAGTGAAAACCACCCTAGGACCGCGGGCATCTTGCCCGCATTCCCCTGCGTGGCACGGCCTTGCGGCCGTGTGCGGGCGAGACGCCCGCGCTCCCAAGAGAGTGCATTTCGGATATCCGTAAAGTTTTGTTCGGCACTTCATGAGGCTTTCCCAACGCATTCCGTAGTACAAGCGTGTGAGGTTGGGGTGAGCTTGCGAACCCCAACACGCTCCCAGCCAAAAATGTTGGGGTTCGTACCTCACCCCAACCTACGAGGCTGAACAACCGTTGGCGCCCGTGGCTTCGTTCGGCGGCATAATCCGCAAGACTCACGCCGCCTCACGACGTTGATACACGTAGTGCAATACAATGGCATAGAGCAATCTGAGCGTCCCGGGAGTGCCCGTGAGCGATCCTCGCATACTGGCT
>JAKDMQ010000310.1 GCA_030452265.1 Nitrococcus sp. | reverse complement strand
CCATGAATTACCTCTTGGCTTTCCTATCGGCCGCATGGCCCCGAAACGTCCGGGTAGAGGCGAACTCACCAAGCTTGTGTCCGACCATGTTCTCGTTGATCAATACGGGTACATGCTGGCGGCCATTGTGAACCGCGATCGTTAGACCAACCATGTCCGGAACAACCATGGACCGGCGCGACCAAGTCTTGATCGGCCGCTTGCTGCGACTCCCGATCGCCACCTCTACCTTCTGCAGCAGATGGTTGTCGACGAATGGGCCCTTTTTGATGGATCGTGGCATGTATCATCCACCTGTTCTGCCGGTATCACGACCGCGCATTAGCCGTTACGACTTGCGCCGCCGTACGATAAAGCGATCGGTACGCTTGTTACTACGGGTCTTGTGGCCCTTGGTTGGAACACCCCAGGGCGTCACCGGGTGGCGCCCGCCAGAGGATCGACCCTCTCCGCCCCCATGAGGGTGGTCAACCGGATTCATCGCCACACCGCGCACACTCGGGCGCCGGCCGCGCCAGCGCCGCGCCCCCGCCTTGCCCAGTGAGCGCAGGGAGTGCTCGGCATTGCCGACCTCGCCAACCGTTGCTTTACAATCGGCCGACACCCTGCGCACTTCCCCGGAGCGAAGCCGCAGGGTGGCATAGGCCCCAGCCCGTGCCACGATCTGCACTGAGGAGCCGGCGGCCCGCGCTAACTGCGCCCCCTTACCTGGGCGCATTTCCACGCAATGCACCTGAGTGCCGAGCGGAATGTTACGCAAGGGCAGCGCGTTGCCCGGCTTAATGGGCGCTCCGGTTCCCGAGAGCACTTGCGCGCCAACTTTAAGTCTGCGTGGGGCAATAATATACCGCCGTTCGCCATCGCGATAAAGAATCAAAGCGATACTGGCACTGCGGTTCGGATCATACTCCAAGCGTTCGACCTGACCGATGACGCCGTCCTTCTCGCGTCTGAAATCAATCAGCCGATAGCGCCGCTTGTGGCCCCCACCACGATGCCGCGTCGTTATGCGCCCGGCATTGTTGCGCCCGCCCGTCTTGGATAGCTTGCGCACCAGCGGAGCGTAGGGCCCACCCTGATACAGATCCTTGTCCTTGACCTGTACCACGAAGCGTCTGCCTGCCGATGTCGGTTTTGCCTTAACCAAAGTCATGGTCGATCATCCTTCCGATTGCAGCACTTACTCGGGCGTCCCGAACACATCGACATCCTGGCCTTCCGCCAAGCCGACGTAGGCTTTCTTCCAATCGCTGCGCCTACCGCGCCGCCGCCCAAAACCCTTGCGTTTTCCCTTCACCCTGACAACGCGAACCTGATTGACCTGGACTTCAAAAACACGCTCGACGGCTTGCTTGATCTCGCGCTTGCTTGCATCCCGGGCTACCTTGAACACAACCTGGCGCGCTGAGTCGCCAAGCTCCGTGGTCTTCTCGGAGACATGAGGGCCCAAGAGAATCTGATAGACGCGTTCCAGATTCATCCGAGCCATTCCTCCAGACGATGAACGGCATCGACCGTTAACAGCACACTCTCATGGCGCAGTAGCACGACCGGATTCAGTCGGCTCGTTGCCCGAACGTCCACAGATGGAAGATTCCGAGCGGCTAGGCACACGTTGTCGCTGAGATCGTTGCTAACGATGAGAGCATCGGTCAAATCGAGGCCAGCGAGCTTGTCAACGAGGAGTTTCGTCTTTGGCTGGTCTAGATCGAAACGCTCTACGATGCACAACCGCCCCTGCCGGGCGAGCTCTGAGAGAATGGCGCGCAAGGCTCCACGATACATCTTGCGGTTGACCTTTTGCGCGTGATCACGCGGAGACGCGGCGAAACTCCGACCACCTCCACGCCAAAGCGGACTGCGAATCGAGCCGGCGCGCGCGCGCCCGGTCCCTTTCTGCCGCCACGGTTTACCACCGCCGCCACGCACCGCCGCGCGAGTCTTCTGGGCCTTGCTGCCGGCACGCCCGCCTGCGAGATAGGCGACCACCACTTGATGGATCAGCGGCTCCTTGAGCTCGGCGGCGAAAATTCGCTCCGACAATTGGACCGCACCCACACCCTCGCGCAGCGCCAACTCCATCAGGTGACCTCCTTTGCGCTGCGGGTCTTGATTGCCGGACGGATGACGACGTCGCCGCCTTGACTTCCGGGCACGGCCCCTTTGATCAGGAGGAGGTTGCGCTCAATATCCACTCGAACAACCACGAGATTTTGCACCGTACGTCTGGCCGCACCCAAATGCCCAGCCATCGCTTTGCCCTTGAACACCCGTCCCGGATCCTGGTTCTGCCCGATCGATCCTGGCGCGCGGTGGGACAGCGAATTACCATGCGTGGCATCCTGCGTGCGGAAATGGTGACGCTTCACCGTGCCAGCAAAACCCTTGCCCTTGGTTCTGCCCGTGATATCGACTCGCTGGCCGACGACGAATTGATCGACCCGCACCTCGCTGCCACCCTGTAGATCCGCCTCGGCTCCCTCAGCCAAACGCAGCTCCCACAAACCACGCCCCATCTCTACACCGGCTTTGGCGACATGACCCGCTTGCGGCTTGGTCACGCGCGACGGCCGCCGGGTTCCGGTGGTGACTTGGACCGCGGCATAGCCGTCCTTGTCTTTGAGCCGACGCTGAACGACACGGTTCGGGGTCGCCTCTATAACCGTCACCGCGACGGAGCTGCCGTCCTCTGCAAAAAGGCGTGTCATGCCGCATTTTCGACCGACGATCCCAATCGCCATATCGTTAACCTCATTTTAACGGCAACAGAAGCACCTTCGCCTTGCGTAAGGCACTAGGCTTCCCAAATCGTCATGGAGCGGCAGCCACGCCGTCCGGAATTACCCGGGTTCAGGGCCCGCCCCGGCCGACCGAAAAACCAACGGGGCCGGGGTAGTTCCCAAGAGGGCTCAATACAGCCTGATCTGAACCTCGACGCCGGCCGCGAGATCAAGCTTCATCAAGGCATCAACGGTCTTGTCCGTCGGGTCGACAATGTCCATGAGGCGTTTGTGCGTGCGCATTTCGTATTGATCCCGCGCATCCTTGTTGACGTGGGGCGAGATCAGAACGGTAAAACGCTCCTTCTTGGTCGGCAGCGGTATCGGGCCCTTCACCTGAGCACCGGTTCGCTTAGCGGTTTCAACGATTTCGCGTGTCGACTTATCGATCAGCCGATGATCGAACGCCTTAAGACGGATACGAATACGCTGGCTCGTCGCCATG
>JAKDMQ010000309.1 GCA_030452265.1 Nitrococcus sp. | reverse complement strand
GCCGCAGTGCGAAGACCGGCGGCACGGGGTTGGGACTGGCCATCGTCAAACACATTCTGCAGCGTTACGAGGCCCGCCTCGAAATCCAGAGCAGGCCGGGGTTGGGCAGCACCTTCTGCTGTCATTTCCCGGCCAAAAGCGTACGCCTGCGCCGCAATGGATAGCCGGGAACTGGATAAGCACACAGACGGCGTGCGGTGCGTCTCGGACTATCCCGTTTTCATCTATCTTAGGTAAGCTAAGGTGGAGATTGGGAAGGATTGTCCATGGTTGACGAGAAGCGCTTCACCCAGCACATCTCCCGGCAGTACAACGAGGAGCTGGCACAAGTCCTCAATCGGGTGATGCGCATGGGCGGTCTGGTCGAACAAGCGCTAGCCGACGCCCTGCTCGCCTTGACGCAAGGTGATAGCGTCCGCGGCGAGCGGGTAGTAGCGAGCGACTACGAGATCAACGCCGCCGAGGTGAAGCTCGACGAGGAGTGCATCTACATTCTCGCCCGCCGCCAGCCGGCGGCCAGCGATCTGCGGCTGATCATGGCGGTGATCAAGACCATCACCGATCTGGAGCGCATCGGCGACGAGGCCGAGCGCGTGGCGCGCATGGCACTGAACCTGCTGGAAGAAGATCGCCGCCGCAGCCCGATGGCGCAGATGCAAGCGCTTGGTAGCCAGGTGCGTCACATGCTTGCCGGGGCGCTAGACGCCTTCGCCCGCATGGACGCGGAGAAAGCCGTACAGGTGGCCGAGCAGGATTTCGAGGCCGACCGCCAGTACGAGAACATCATGCGCGAGCTGATCAACGCCATGATGGACGATGTGCTGGCAGTGCCGCGCGCCATGGACATCATCTGGTCGGCGCGCGCGCTGGAGCGCATCGGCGACCGCTCCCGCAACATCTGCGAGTACGTAGTGTACTTCGTGCATGGCAGGAACGTGCGCCACACTAGCCTTGCGCAGATGGCAAACGATCTGGCCGACTACCGCCGAGAATAGAGAAACATGCGGCGCAATGCGCTTCGCTATTGCGCCCTACCCGGGCTTACCAAGCCATACCGGAGCCGCCTAACGATACTCTCGCGCTTTAGTTCGACGCTAGCCCGCTGTGGCGCAGCAGCGCCTCGATGCTCGGCTTGCGGCCGCGGAAGGCTTCGAACAAGACCATGGCGTCTTCGGAGCCGCCCTTCTCCAGGAGGTTGCCGAGGAAGGACCGGCCGGTCCGCGCATTGAAGATCCCCTCCTCTTCGAAGCGCGAATAAGCATCCGCCGAGAGCACCTCCGCCCATTTGTAGCTGTAATAGCCAGCCGCGTATCCCCCGCCAAAGATGTGGGCAAAGCTGCTGGGGAAGCGGTTGAACGCCGGCGGCTTCAGCACGGCTACCTGCTGCCGGACCTCATCGAGGATCTGGTAGATCCGGGCTCCGCTGGGCGGTTCCGCTTCCAGGTGCAAGCGGAAATCGAATAACGCAAACTCGAGCTGGCGCACCATCTGCATAGCCGACTGGAAGTTACGGCTCGCCTCGAGCTGCTGGAAGACCTTGCGCGGAAGCGCAGCACCACTTTGATAGTGGCTTGCGAACAGATCCAGCGCCGCACGCTCCCAGGCCCAGTTCTCCATGAGCTGGCTCGGCAGCTCGACCGCATCCCAGGGCACGCCGTTGATACCCGAGACGCTGGGCCAGTCCACCCGAGTGAGCATGTGGTGTAAGCCGTGGCCGAACTCATGGAATAGGGTCAGAACTTCCTCGTGGGTAAGCAGTGCCGGTGTTCCCGGCTCAGCCGGCGGAGTGAGGTTGCAGGTCAGGTAGGCAACAGGGGTTTGCACGCCATCGGCGGTTCGCCAGCGCACTCGACACTCGTCCATCCAGGCGCCGCCACGCTTATTCGCTCGGGCATAGAGATCCGTGTAGAACTCCCCCCGCGGCTCGCCCTCGGCGTCGCGTATTTCGTGGAAGCGCACGTCAGGGTGCCAGGTCTCGACCCCGGTGCGCTCGGCGATTTGGATTCCGTATAGGCGCTCGACCACGGCGAACAAGCCGGCCAGAACCTTATCGATCGGGAAATACGGCCGCAGATCCTCGGCCGAGAGCTGAAAGCGGCTATGGCGCAGCTTCTCGGAGTAAAAGCCGATATCCCAGGCCTCGAGCGCATCGACACCATGCGCCTCGCGGGCGAAGCGCTGCAGCTCGGCAAGCTCCGAGAGCGCCCGCGCGCGACTGCGCTTGGTCAAGTCCTCCAGGAACTCCAGAACCTCGCCGGTGCTGCGCGCCATTTTGGTCTGCAGCGAGAGCTCGGCATAATTGCGCAGGCCGAGCAGTCGGGCCTGTTCATGGCGCAGCGCGAGAATCTCCTCCATGAGGGGCAGATTGTCCCAGCGATTCGCATCGGGCCCCGCATCGGAGGCGCGCGTGCTCCAGGCCTCGTAGAGCTCCCGGCGCAGCGCGCGATCCTCGGCATAGGTCATGACGGCATGATAGATTGGGAAGTCCAAGGTCAGCCGCCAGCCGTCCTGGCCTTCGCGCTCGGCGGCCTTGCGAGCCATGCGCTGCGCCACCTGCGGCAGGCCCGCGAGCAGCGCCGAATCCGTAATCTCCTTCCGCCAATTGTTGCTGGCATCCAGCAGATTTTCCTCGAACTTCGAGGCAAGCTCCGCGAGGCGCTGAGCATTTACCTTAAACCGCGCCTTCTCCCGAGCCGGCAGCGCGACACCGGCGAGCCGAAAGTCCCGCAAGGCATGATCGATAGTCTGTTGCTGCGCTCGGCCGAGGCGGGTGAATTCTTCGCTCTCCCGAATGGCGCTTATCGCGCGAAAGAGTCGCTCGTTTTGGCCCTGCTCGGTGTAATACGCGGAGATCTTGGGCAGGCAAGCGTTATGCGCCGCGCGCAAAGCCTCGTTGTTGACGACGGCATTCATATGCACGACCGGCGACCAGGCCTTGCTCAAGCGGTCGTTTATGGACTCCAGCGGTTCCACCGTGTTCTCCCAGGTGGGAGGGGCGGCGCGAGCGAGGATGTCGTCAAGCCTATGACGATTGTCGGCGAGGATCTCCTCGATGGCCGGCTCGATATGCTCGGGGCGGATGGCGGTGAACCGGGGCAGGCCCTCGGTATCCAGCACCGGGTTGTTCATAGCTGCAGCTTCGCTCATTTGGGAGTGGATTGAATACTGATGTTGCAGAAGCATTGCCAGCCTGGGGCGGTGGGCTCTGGCGGGGCCGTCGGCGGCAAGGAGGCCGCCGTCGAGCCTACAGGGAAGTATTCACGGCGTGCCCTGTCAGAGCGCA
>JAKDMQ010000308.1 GCA_030452265.1 Nitrococcus sp. | reverse complement strand
TCGATGTTCCGCGGCAGCATGGTAGCGCTCATCACGCCGATGCATGATGACGGGTCCATAGATGAAAAGGCCCTGCAGCGCTTGGTTGAAGTGCACATCGAACAAGGGACCGATGCCATTGTGGCCGTTGGCACGACGGGCGAATCGGCCACCTTGGACTACGATGAGCACTGCCATGTCATGCGCCGGATCGTCGAGATGGCGCGCGGCCGTATTCCGGTCATCGGCGGCACCGGAGCGAACTCCACGTGGGAGGCCATCAAGCTCACGCGCTGTGCCATGGAAGGCGGCTGTGATGCCGCTTTGCTGGTTACGCCGTATTACAACAAGCCGACCCAGGAGGGCTTGTATCGGCATTTCAAGGCTGTGGCTGATGCGGTGGCGATTCCGCAGATTCTCTACAATGTGCCGAGCCGCACCGCATGCGATCTGTTGCCCGAGACAGCGGCCCGATTGGCGGAGATCCCCAACATCGTCGGCCTCAAGGAGGCTTCCGGCAGTGTCGAGCGGGTGCGCGAGATCCTGGAGCGTTGCGGCGAGCAATTCGACGTATACTGCGGCGAGGATGTTAAAGACCTCGAAGTCATCTTGGCCGGAGGCAAGGGTGCGATCTCCGTCACCGCCAACGTCGCACCCAAGCTGATGCACGAGATGTGCACTGCCGCGTTGGCCGGTAACGCCGAGCAGGCCGAGCGCATCGACGCACGGCTGGCCGCGTTGCACAAGAACCTGTTCGTGGAAACCAACCCCATCCCCGTAAAATGGGCCGTATCTCGGCTTGGTTTGGCCGGAAAGGGTATTCGTCTGCCAATGACACCCTTATCGGAGCACCATCATGAGAGCGTCCTGCAGGCCATGAAGCTTGCCGGCGTGCTCTGAAGGGAACGTCTTGTCGGCAATGTCGCGGCCCATTCTCGTTTTGCTCGCCGTGTTGAGTCTGCTGGCGCTCGCAGGCTGCACCTCAGGAGCAGATCCGGCTGAGCGCACGGCCGATGAGCTCACTCTGCCTCCGGATCTGAGCCCGGAGCAGCAATCTTCCGCTATGGCCATTCCCGCTGGGGCTCAGGCGAGTACCGGCACGGGCCAAGAAAGCAGCACCGAGCCGGTTCTGCCCGAGCCGGATCATGTCACGCTGCGCCGAGATGGGCATGAGCGTTGGTTGGAAGTGCAGGCACCGCCCAGTCAGGTGTGGCGGTGGGTGGGGCGCTTTGTCAAGCAGCGCCGCCTCACGCTGGCGCGCAGCGACCCTAAGCTTGGTATTATGGAGACGACCTGGCTCTATAGCGCGAAGCCCCTGGAGCGCGAGGCTCTTGCCCCGTCCACGGTCGATCGAGAGGAGGCGAGCATTGCCGATCGCTACCTGATCCGTCTGGAGGAAGGGGTCCAGCAAGGCACCACCGAGGTATTCGTCGCCCATCGTCGGGTCGCTCGCGACGAGCAGGGCAAGTGGCATCTGCGCAACGCGGATCGTTTTCTGGAGGCCGAGTTGATGCGCGCGCTGCTGATCAGCCTCGGCGGCGATAGCGCTTCGCCGTCCACCTCCCTCACCCAAGGCGATACCGATGCGGTAGAGCCGCGGTTGCGGGAGCTGCGCAATGGTACCGCCGCGTTGATTCTGCACGACGGATTCTTCGAGGCCTGGCGCAGGATCGGGTTGGCGCTCGATCGAGCCGGTTTTACGGTAGTCGATCGCGATCGCAGCGCGCGGCATTATTTCATCCGTTACGACACCCGCGCCGAGTTGGGACCGAAAGACGAGGGGCTCTTGGATACGGTGGCGTTTTGGAGCAACGAAATTCCGGACACGCTCGAGAAATACCGCATCGATTTGACCGAGGTCAAAGACGTCACTCAGGTAACGGTACACCGCGTGGGTAATGCCCCATCGAGCAAAGATATTGCCGTTACGATACTCCAACTGGTGCAAAAACAACTGCGTTAGTAAGCTCAGGCGTTCGCCGTATGCGGGCGCGATTTCCCCGCCGTCGATTCGGGTTACGGTAAGACCATGCTGAGTTTCACCGGCAGCGCGGCGCTATCAGCGGTTCGAAGCGAACAACTAGCGGCCCGGCTCAAGCAAGGCATGGCCTGCCTGCATTCGCTTAGCGCGCGCGTTATGTATTTCGTTGATCTCGATCGCGTGCTGAGCGCACGTAAGCATGCCATATTACGGGATCTGCTGGGCTCCGAGGCGGACCGGGATAGCGCCGAGCCCTGCGCTCAACTGCTGCTGGTAGTGCCTCGCCTCGGTACCATCTCGCCTTGGGCGAGCAAGGCTACCGATATCGCTCATCACTGCGGTCTCGATCAGGTGCGCCGGATCGAGCGCGGCATCGCTTACCGCCTGCGGACCACCGATGGCGCACCGATCGGGCGGGGCGAGCTGCACTCCGTGCTCGGCCTCATGCACGATCGCATGACCGAATCCGTGCTGACGGATGTCGATGCGGCGCAGTCCCTCTTCCGTTTGGCCGAACGGGCTGCACTGAGCCAGATCGATATCCTCGGCAGTGGGCGTGAGGCCCTCGAGTGCGCCGACCGCAATCTGGGGCTGGCGCTGGCGCGCGATGAAATCGATTATCTGCTCGAGAGCTACCGGGAGTTGCGGCGCAACCCGACCGATGTCGAGCTGATGATGTTCGCCCAAGCCAATTCCGAGCACTGCCGGCACAAGATATTCAACGCCGATTGGATCATCGATAGTGAAGCGCAGCAGCGCTCTCTGATGCAGATGATTCGGCACAGTCATGAACGCTCGCCGCAGGGGGTGCTCTCGGCCTACCGGGACAACGCGGCGGTCATCGAGGGCTATCCGGCATGCCGTCTCGTTGCGGACCCGGGCAATGGTATCTACGGGTGCCTTGCGGAACCGGCGCATTTGGTGCTGAAGGTGGAAACCCATAATCACCCCACCGCCATTGCACCCTTCGCCGGTGCCGCCACCGGTGTCGGGGGTGAGATCAGGGATGAAAGCGCTACCGGGCGCGGCGCCAAGCCCAAGGCGGGGCTGGCTGGATATTCGGTCTCGAGCCTGTGCCTGCCGGGTGCCATTCAGCCTTGGGAGGAGCGCTACGGATACCCTGACCGTATCGCCGATGCGCTCACCATCATGTTGCAGGCGCCGCTGGGTGCGGCCTCGTATGCCAACGAGTTTGGCCGTCCCAACCTGGGCGGCTATTTTCGTACCTTCGAGATGGCCGTGGCGGGGCCCGAGGGCCTTGAAGTGCGCGGCTACCACAAGCCGATCATGATCGCCGGTGGGATGGGCAATATTCGCGCTCAGCA
>JAKDMQ010000307.1 GCA_030452265.1 Nitrococcus sp. | reverse complement strand
CCGGAGCCCACGTTTAGAAACAGATTGGGCACAGGGGTGCGCCCCAAGATGGGTGGCCCGTCCACTGTGAGGGGTCGCAGGCAGGCCCAGCTCGATGCGCAATCGCGGTCCACGGCCCGGGCAAGCCGCGGCAAATTGGTCAGCGCCTGCTCGATGATGGTGCGTACGCGCTGTTGGCGGATGCTGTAGTCGTAGCCGGCGAACTCGGCGGTTCCCGCGATGCGCAGCCGCTCGCCAAGCCGAGTCATCACGACCTTGTGCCGCTCGTCGACGATCGGCACCTCTGGCACCCCGGGACAGCCGGCGATCGGCAGGCTCGCCGAATAGCCTTTCACCGGGCGGATAGGCAGGCGAATGCCAAGCGGCCTCGCGAGTAGCGGGGCATCCACGCCCGCGGCAAGCACATAGCAGTCCGCCTGACGCACCCCGCGGCTGGTCAAGAGGCGGTGAATAGCGCCGCGCTCGAGCTCTATGCGCCGCACCGACGTACCCAGCTCGAAGCAGACCCCTTCGCGCGCCGCTATTTCACCTAGACGGCGGGTAAAAAGGCAGGCATCACCGCTCTCGTCATCCGGATAATAGATCGCGCCGGCGAGCTCATTGTGAACCCCTGCCAGTGCCGGCTCGAGCTCGATTGTCGCCGGCACGCTGAGGATTTCATGGCGCACCTCGAGCTCCGCCGTCAGGGCCGCGATGCGCGCGGCATCTTCGAGCTCGCGCCGGGAGCGGAATATTTTGATGATTCCGCGCTGCGCGTCGTCATAACGGATACCGGTGCGCTCCCGGATCATGCGCGTCATGCGCTGGCTGTAGCGGGCGAGCCGGGTATTGACGCGCGTGTTGTGCCGATGGTGGTGCGCCTGGCTGTAACGTAGAAAACCCATTCCCCAGCCTACGAGATTAGGCAGTTGCGACAGGCGCAGCAGCAACGGCGAGTTCTCGCGCCCAATCCAGCGGACGAGCTGGCGAATGGCCGCGGGCGTGTTCCAGGGCTCGGTGAGACTCGCGTGGAGCATGCCCCCGTTGGCGAAGCTCCCCTCCGCGGCGAGGGCGCTCGCTCGTTCTAGAACAGTGACCTCATGGCCATCCTGGCGCAAACACCAAGCCGTGGTCGTGCCGATCACTCCGCCACCGATCACCAGAACCTTCATCCGTAAAATACCTGGGGTAGATGCCCGCTGGGGACGCCAGTAGGCGTTTTCGAGCATTCGCGCATGTTCGAATTTTGGCTCCCGTAATCGGTCCGCGCCCAAGGCCCGTCTTCCGACGCTCAGCGACACGCCGAACCCGGCATGCTCAGCACAGCGGTGCAGGGTGGGCGGTTCACAGGAACTGTTACATGGCTGATGCCAGGCGCGTCAATAGCGTTGAGCTTGCCGCGGCCGGAGTCATTATGGCATGGCTCCGGCTCATTGCTGATGCCGCTGGGCTGCGTGCGAGTCGGGCGCGGCACTGCCGGTACCTTTCACCGAGTCCGCAAACGGCCTTGCGGCCAGTTGCGTCTGTACGGTGGATAGCGGCACAGCATGCTTGCCGCGCGCGGTGATAAAAAGGGGGGTTGACATATCGTTATGTGATAGAGAACATAGCGGCGTTATGGTTGATAACACATAACGCATGGATGTCGCATCGCCAGCACATCCGATCATGGCAGGCTCGCTGATCCGGGCGAGCCACATTGCGGAATGCTTCGGACGTTGGCCGAAGGTCTGAGCGGGAAAGGGTCCCTTCCGCGCAGAGCGTTCCGCAAGCTCGGCAGCCAATAAGAGCGCGGGGATACGCGTCAACAATATCCATCGCATTCGGGCAGGGTAGGCACCTCCTCGTTCCCTGCCCTATTTTCTCGCGCGATCGATGGGGCGCGGCAAATGACCTTGCGTGAACAAGCCACCCATAAGGAGAATGCAATGACTCTCATCATCTTTCGAGGCACCAGGGCCTATGCGTTTGTCCTAATCCTCGCATGTGTTCTTTGCTCGATCACGACCGTTGCTTTGGCCAAGCACCACACGGGGTTCGACTTAATTGGACTGGTGGAAAATCCTGGCCCCTTTGATAACGCCGATCTCACCGCGGACGACACACACTTCACCGACGCGGAGCTCTTCGATTTCCTGACGGGCGCGGATGGAGGGGGCGGGTTCGTTGACACCGGCGCGCAGAAAAACACTCTTCTACGCTACTATGTCGCCGCGGTCTTTGACGATGGGTCCCGCGTGGTGTATTCGTTTGGGGCAATCGATCCTAGCTTTGGCCAACAACAGAACTGGCTCGGCAGCTTAGGCTTCGGTGATGTGTCGAAGCTTGACAAGCTGCTGGTACTTTCGGTCACACCGCTCTCGCGTGTCATCGGGACCGCCGAATTTGGCACGCCTTCCGAGGAATTCATCCTCACCGGCTGGGTCCGACATCCTCGCACCTATGGCCTATGGGCCCTGCAACACTTCCCCATCCAGGAAACCGTAATTGAGCCTGGCACCGACGAGTTCGACCCCAGGGCGTTCACGGGTGTCCCTCTCTGGGCGTTGCTCAAGCGCCACGGGATCATCACCGATCCGAACGACCCGCGTTTCAACCCCAAGGTGTACGGTCTAATTGTTGTGGTCACGGGCACCGATAACTACAAGGCCGTTTTCTCGTTGGGCGAGGTCATCGCGCGCCGGTCGGACCACAAGGCAAACAACGGTCAACCCGACGATCTACTCGTTGCTTATAAGGTCGACGGTGGCCTATTGGACCCAGAGGATCAAATTGCCCGGATCGTTGCGTTGGGGGATGACCGCCACGGGCGTTGGGTGTCCGCGATCAAGGGGATTGAAGTGTTCACTACCAATCCGTGCGAGGGACCGAAATGCTTTCGCTTTCGGCATCACCGGTCCGATGATCGGGATGACCATGATGACCAACATGACTAGGATGACGAGCATTTCAAGTAGACGCTTGGATGGATTGGCTCTTGGCATTACCCGCACTGTTGCTCGTTTGATTGTTTGATTGTTTGATTGTTTGATTGTTTGATTGTTTGATTGTTTGATTGTTTGGCATGAGTGTGTTTCAGCGTGGCGCCGGCCCAGCGGCACTGATCAATGCCGCCCGATGCCGGTTACCGGCAGCACAAGCGCCGATGGCTCTAGCGGTAGTTGAGTCAAGGTGGGCGGACGGCGCGACGTCAGATGGATCCCGCCCTGCGCCGGGATGACGGTTACGATATGAGTCCGGCCTGCGCCGGCGCGGGGAATAGATCAGCGCTTGCCGAACTTGCCGTTACGGGGGATTTTGCGACCAGCGCCGATAGCCGATCGCTTC
>JAKDMQ010000088.1 GCA_030452265.1 Nitrococcus sp. | reverse complement strand
ACGTGCAATCGTCGTGCGGGTTGCCATGGCGAGTGTTCGTTGAAAATCCAATGAGGCCTTTTCAGCGTATTCCTTAGTACAAAACTTTCGCCGTACTTTCGTCTTGACCTTTTTTCGATCAAGGCAAAATTCAAACTTAGCCACGGAACGCACTGAAAGCACTGAATGGGTCTTAATCCATTATCTGGCAGAGCTAAGGTTAAAACTCAGTGCTTTCCGTGCATTCAGTGGCAATTAACTCTTAATCGCTTTTCGGTCAGGGCATGGTTTAAACGGTTAGCGGAGATAAGCAACGACCCAATTCGATCGAGTCCGCGGCCGAAGCGCTCTTCGCGGAAACGGTGGGTTGCGCTTCTTTCCGACCACCCCACGGGCGGCGAGGCAAGCTGGCCTTTCCGCGGTACAATCGCCGCGACAAGAACAGGACCGAAAGGGCTGCTTTGCGACCACGGCCATGGTTTGCGTTGCCCAGCCACGATAGGGTTCCGTCGGAAGTTTCCACCTGATTGCGGCTCTGATCAGGACAATGGGTTATTCCGCTCTTGCGGATTGGGAACAACAACGGCAACGGCTGCTTACGTCCTCAGTATCGTCAAGCAGGTAATGACGTCGCCGCACCGAGGCCGAAACGCGAGGGGGTATGGCACTTCATCCGGACTTTCCGAAATCACCCTATGCGAACCCGCAGCCGAACCAGCGCTGGTTTCCGGCCGCGGAGGATCTGCGCACTACGGCCTATGAGAAGCTGCTGCCGCCGCTGGTCGCCAAAATCCGTGGCGAGGTCAGTGACTGGCGTGAAGCCGGCTATCCAGATGCGTCACCCACCTCGAAGGCGCTACTGCAATGGTGGTTTCGGGCCGACCACATGGTCGAGCAGGCCGACGGCAGCCTGAGCCGCTTCCAGTATTATTTCGCCCAGCGCGAAGCCGTGGAAACCGTCATTTGGCTCTACGATGTCCGCTGTGCCCGCGACAAATTCGACTTCATGCGCTTCGATGCATCCGGGGCCGTCTCCGCCGGAATGTTTCCGGAGGATTGGCCGCGCTATGTTGCCAAGATGGCCACCGGTTCCGGCAAAACCAAGGTGCTGTCCCTGCTGATCGCCTGGAGCTACTTCCATAAGCTCTATGAGCCGGACTCGCAGCTTGCCCGCAATATGCTCGTGATTGCGCCGAACATCATCGTGCTCGATCGCCTGCGCGCCGACTTCGATGGCCTGAGGATCTTCTTCAGTGACCCGGTGTTGCCCGATAACGGCATCGACGGGCGCAATTGGCGCGACGACTTTCAGCTCACCCTGCATATCCAGGACGATGTGCGCATCGTTCGTCCTACCGGCAACCTGTTCCTGACCAACATCCACCGCGTATATCTGAATGACATCACCGAACCATCACTCGACGACGAGGACCTACGCGACTATTTCCTCGACCCGTTCGGCCCCAGACCGGCCGGCAAGACCACAGGCAGCCAAACCGATCTGGGGGAGATCGTGCGCGAGATCGACGAGCTGGCGGTGTTCAACGACGAGGCCCATCACGTGCATGATGAGCGCATGGCGTGGTTCAAGTCGATCCAGGACATCCACCACCGGATGCTGCAGAAGGACACCCGCCTGTCGCTGCAGATCGACGTCACCGCCACCCCCAAGCACAACAACGGCGAGATCTTTGTGCAGACCGTTTCCGACTACCCGTTGGTCGAAGCCATATACCAGAACGTGGTCAAGCACCCGACCCTGCCCGACGCGGCCAGTATCGCCCACCTCAACGAGCAGCAGAGCGCCATCTTCGAGGAGCGCTACGCCGATTATCTGCGGCTGGGCGTAGAGGAGTGGCGCAAGAGCGCCGAGGAGCACAAGGCGCTCGGCAAGAAGGCCGTACTGTTCGTGATGGTGGACGACACCAGGAACTGCGACCAAGTGGGTGCCTATCTGGAGCGGACCGCGCCGGAGCTCGCGGGCAAGGTGCTGGTGATTCACACCAAGAACAACGGCGAGATCTCCGAGGCGGCCGGCAAGAAGGCCAGCGACATGGCCGAGTACGTCTCGATCATCGGCACCCAGGCCTTCATGGACTTCGTGGAGTCGATCAAGACCGAAGGCGTCGAGTTCGAGCGCAAGCCCATGGGCCAGGGCGCCGCCCGCCAGCAGTCGCTGGTGGTGGAAGTGGATGCTGATAACCCGGACAAGGACCTGGAAGCGCTCGACATCGCCATCCCCAGGCTGTCCCGCCGTTTCAACCGGGAATACAAGGATCTGGCCGCGCTGGATCCGGCGAGTTTCACGCACACGCCGATCCCGCTCAAGCCGTTCACCCCCGAGGAAACCCGCGAGATCGTCTTCAAGACCATGCTCGACGGCGAGCTGCACCACACCGTCGTGCTGGACGGGCTGGGGCCAGTAGACCACCGCTCGGTGGTGGGTTTCTTTACCCGGCAATTGATTAAGGAGCTGCGCCTGGTTGGCGGCTACGACCTACTGTACCCCAAGCTGCGCGCCTTTCTGCGCGAGCGGCTGTTCGACGGCGCGCCGGTGGGTCTCGACGATCCGGTGGTATTGCGCAACCTCGCCGAGCCCGCCGCCGGCAAAATCGTGTTCGACCGCTTCAAGGCCGCCATTAATGCGCTGACCGTGCGAGATGCCGGCAGCTCGCGCATCGAGGACTACATCCGCCTGCGCGACACGCGCCCGTTTCGCACCGATAACCGGGAATACCTGCCGGCGAAGAAATCCGTGTTCAACAAGATGGTGCCCGAGGCCACCGGCGGCGGCTTCGAGCTGAAGTTCGCCCGGTTCCTCGACGACGCCCCCGACGTGGCGAGCTTTGCCAAGAACTACCTCGCGGTGGGCTTTAAGATCGACTACGTCAAGGCCGACGGGGATCTATCCAACTACGTACCCGACTTCCTCGTAAAGACGCCGGATGGCACTATCTGGATAGTGGAGACCAAGGGCCGCGCCGAGATTGAGCTGCCGCAGAAGATGGCCCGACTGCGCCAGTGGTGCGCGGATGCTACCGAGGCCAGCCAGGCCGAAGGCGGCCCGGTATTTCGCTTCGTGTACGTGGATCAGGGTGGCTTTGAACGCCACCGGCCCACGTCGTTTGCCGAGCTCGTCGCTAGCTTCACCGAATATCAGGCATGACATCCGCAGATAAGATCGAGCGCTGGCTGTCGGAGCCCGAGGGCGAGCGGCTGGAGTTCAAGTCGGCCCGGAACAACTATCACTTTGACAAGCTGGTCGACTACTGCGTGGCACTGGCCAACGAGGGTGGTGGCGCCATCCTGCTTGGTGTGACGGACAAACGCCCGCGGGAGGTTGTTGGAACAGGTGCATTTGCCGAACCGGGGCGTACCGAGGCCGGCTTGTACCAGCGGCTACATCACCGCATCGCCATCGAAGAAGTGCGCGTCAAAGGGAAGCGGTTGTTGATCGTCCACGTCCCCTCGCGATTGGCCGGTACCGCCTGGGAGCACAATGGTCGGTACCTGCGCCGTGCCGGAGACGATCTCGTGCCCATTCCGCCAGGCGAGTTGCAGATAATGTTCGCCGAAACCGGTCCGGACCATTCCGCCCAGACCTGTGGCGCCCAGCTGGCCGATCTTGCGCCAGAAGCATTGTTGGCGTTTCGCCAGCGCTGGGCGCGCAAAGCGGCCAACCCGCGCATCGCCGACTGGCCGAAGCACTGGCGCGCTGCGGATTGATCGAGCGAGCTGGACAAGGGCTGAACCTGATGTTCGAAAGCGCAATTCGCCAAAGCAAGCCGTTACCGGACTTCGACGGCTCCGCGTCGCACGAAGTGCGCCTGATGTTAGCGGGCACCGTGCAGGATCCGACGTTCATTCGCTTTCTGGAGCGCGTAGGCGAAGAAAGGCTGCGTAGCTTCTCCACCCATGACTTCCTCGTGCTTGACGTGCTCAGACGTCACCAGGCGGCGCTGCCGCCTGCGCTGGAAACACGGTTGCCGGGGCTTGTCGAGGCGGGGGTTGTCGAGCGGCATGGCCGTGGCCGTGGGGTGCGCTATATCCTGTCGCGTGGGTTATACGCTGCACTCGGCCATCGAGGCACCTACACGCGAGAGCGTGGGCTCGATCGTGAGACCAACAAGGAGCTGTTGCTCAAACACGTCCGCGACCACGAGGCCGATGGCAGCCCCTTGCGCGACCTGCGGCAGGTGTTGCCGGCGCTCACCGCCTCTCAGGTCCAACGGCTGCTGCAGGAACTGCGCGATGAGGATCGGATCCGCGTCGAGGGTACACGGCGTTGGGCACTCTGGTATCTGCCAAAGCCTTTATAACGCGGCAAAGAATTCAAAGAAGCTTTAGAGCAGAGCTAACTTACAAATAAATCAGTTGCTTATATGACACAAAAATTGAGCCTTTGGCGCGCTGGCGTTCAAAGGGGGAGTTCAAAGGTGTGACATGCCCAAGAACGCCTACGACCTCAGCGACGCCGAGAAGCGCGATCTGATCCAGCTCATTCAGGCCGGTAAGCCGCTGCCGGAGCGCTACCGCTTCCTGCTGTTCGAGGACAAGCGCGAGGTCGAGCTGGTCTGGAACGGCAAGACCGCAGATGTCTGCACCGCGGTGCTGCCGTTCCAGACCCTGGAGCACGTGGACGAGCCGCGCGCGGAGACCAGGCTGCAGGGTGACCTGTTCGACGCCCGCGGCCGCCAGACCGGCGGCTGGACCAATAAGCTGATCTGGGGCGACAACAACGAGTGGCAGAGCTTCCGCACCCGCAGGAACCGCGAGCTGGAGCTTGTCACCACCGAGCATACCTACGACCTCCCCGGCCGCTACACCGTGGCGGTGAAGGTGGTGGACATCTTCGGTAACGACACCATGACGTTGCTGCCGGTTTCGCTCGGCTGATCGATCGGCCATGAGTAGCGCACGCGAGCGCGCGCCCGGCAAGACTTAAGGGCTGGGCCGCCAAACCTCGCTTTGATTTCCAAACCTCTCTTTGTTTTAATACGCGCATGATGCAATCTGACGTTCAAACCGAGGGCGCCCGTCCCAGCGTCTTCATCTTAGTTGCGCGCGTTGCGGCAGCAATCGGTTTCGCCTGTGCGGGGGCCATTATTGCGATGCTTGCATTAGGCGTGCTGGGCACCTGGGGCGTCTACCTGGGATTTGTGGCCGCCAACCTGAGCGCGGCGGGATTCTTCGCTCTGGCCCCGCTGCGCGCCAATGTCCGGGTGCTGCAGTTGCTGGTGCCGATCGTCTGCATGATGGTAGGCGTCCTCGGGATGCTGGTATCGGGCTGGACCCTACTTTTGCACTTTCAGCACTGAGCGGCGTGTGGCTTGATTTAATACGGCCATGATGCAATCTGACGTTCAAACTGAGCGTGCCCAACCCAGCGTGCTCGATATGTTTCTGCGCGCCTTGGTAACGCTCGGCTTCGCCTGCGCGGCCGCCATTTTGGTGATGTTGGCATTTGGCGTGCTGGGTAACTGGGGCGTCTACCTGGGATTTGTGGCCATCGGCGCGAGCCCGATTGGATTCTTCACTCTGGCCCGGCAGGGCACCCCCGTGCGGATACTGCCCTTGCTGTTGCCATTCGCCTGCATGATGGTCGGCGCTCTGGGCATTCTGGTATCAGGCTGGACCCTCTTCTATCTCCACTGAGCGGCGTATTCCGCCTAATCCGCCAACGACTGCACGCGAAGGCGGCCGATTCTTCCCCCGTAAGGCAGAACTCGGCCCAACGCACTACCGGTGTCGACCCGGGACGATGCGCCGTGCGTTTGCCGCGGGTAACTACAGGCCCTGCTAAGTGTTGTCTTGCTTGAAGCGCTGGTTGATTTCCTGCGCCGAGAGCTGCTCCTTACGGGTGGCTAGGAACCAAACATGTCCGAAAGGATCCTCCAACGTAGCCGTGCGGTCACCATAAAACTGATCCTGAAGCGGCCTGATTACCTTGGCACCCGCGGCAACGGCTTGCGCGAAGCGCGCATCCACATCCTCAACGTACACAAGCAGCCCGACCGACGAGCCGGCAAGGGTGCGCGGGCCGCGCAACACGCCTTCGTCGCACTCCTCGGCCAGCATGACGGCTGAATCGCCGATTTTGATTTCGGCATGCCCAATCGCGCCGCTGCGCGCAACCAGACGAAACAGCTCCGTCGCGCCGAACGCGCGCTTGTAAAACTCGATGGCCTCGGCCGCGCCGTTTATGCTCAAGTACGGCGTCAGGGTGTGGTAGCCATCGGGCACGGATTCAACCGCCATGGCGGCGCTCTCCTGTATGGCATGGTGATACGCGGGTAAGTGCAGCTATCCTCGAGATCGGGGCCCCCTCAAGAACTGCAGGATAGCATCGAACAGCCGGCCCGCTCGCGCGCCCACTCGGGCCGCTTGGCGGCGAAATGCTCCTTCTGCGGCTGCTCGTCGTAGGGGTGGCGCAGCACATCGAGCAAATCGTGCAGCAGTGAATAATCACCCTGCTCGCAACGGTCGATGGCGAGTTGGGCGAGGTAGTTGCGCAGCACGTACTTGGGATTGACGCGGTTCATGCGCGCCCGGCGCTCCTCATCGCCGCTGCCCTCGCCGATTAGGCGTTCAAGGTAGCGGCGCAGCCACGCCGTGGTACGCGCCCTGTGCTCGGCCGTCAGCGCATCGGGCGCGTAGTAGGCGGGCAGCAGCGGCTCGAGCAGCGCGTCATCGCTTGCCTCACGCTGCTCGCTGCTGAGCAGGGCGAGGTTACGGTGGAAAAGCGTCATGTCGGTCTCGACGAGCTGCAGCACATCGAGCAGCTCAAAGAACAGCGGCTTATCCGTAGCGGGATCGACTTGGGTGAGCCCAAGCTTGCCCGCCATCATCGCAACCCAAGCCGGTTCGTACTCCTTGGCGTAATTAGCGATGGCGCGCTGCAGCGGCTCGACTTGACCGACCAACGGGAAGATGGCGTTGGCGAGCTGGGTGAGGTTCCACAAGGCCACCTGCGGTTGCTGGTCAAAGCGGTAGCGCCGGCCGACGGCATCCGTGGTGTTGGGGGTCCAATCCGGGTCGTAGCCCTCGAGCCAGCCATACGGGCCGTAATCGATGGTCTGGCCGAGAATGGACATGTTGTCGGTGTTCATCACGCCGTGCACGAAGCCGACTCGCATCCAGTGCACGATCATCGACAGGGTCCGCCGACAGACCTCTTCGAACCAGGCGATATAGACCCGCGGGCTCGGCTCGCCGAGATGAGGGAAGTCCGTGCGGATGGTGTAGTCCAAAAGCTCGCGCAGCAACGTCGTGTTCTCGTGCGCGGTCAAGATCTCGAAGTGGCCAAAGCGAGTGAAGCTCGGCGCGAGCCGGCACACGATCGCACCCGGCTCGCGTGCGGGGTGGCCGTCGTAGAACATGTCGCGCAGCACCTGCTCGCCACTTAGCACCAGGCTCAGCGCGCGGGTGGTAGGCACCCCCAGATGGTGCATGGCCTCGCTGCAGAGGAACTCCCGCAGCGATGAGCGCAGTACGGCAAAACCGTCCGCCTCGCGCGAATAGGGCGTGGGGCCGGCGCCCTTGAGCTGCACGACCCAGCGCTCGCCGCGCGCGTTCACCACCTCGCCTAAGTTGATGGCGCGCCCATCGCCGAGCTGGCCGGCCCAGGCGCCGAACTGGTGACCGCCATAGCAGGTGGCGTGCGGGTCCATGCCCGGCAACAGCCGGTTGCCGGCAAACACCTGGGTGAACTCCGCACTCTCGCAGTCGCCTTCGGAGAGATCGAGCAGAGCCGCGGCTTCGCGCGAAACGGCGATCAGGCGCGGCGCGGCCACGGGCCGCGGCTGCACTCTAGAGAAGCAGGCACCGATCACCAAGCGGCGCTGGTTGCCGCTGTGTGGATCGGCCGGCAGCTCGCGGGTGAAGCGGTTGTCAAAGACCAATCGCTCCTCTATCGGGCTTGGCCTCTGGCCATTTGTGCACACGTAATCTGACTGCATG
Source organism: Nitrococcus sp. (assembly GCA_030452265.1). Taxonomy (GTDB): domain Bacteria; phylum Pseudomonadota; class Gammaproteobacteria; order Nitrococcales; family Nitrococcaceae; genus Nitrococcus. Next base: position 5,378 of record JAKDMQ010000088.1, on the reverse strand, counting down.
GGGGTCACTGTAACAGCCTATGCGCATCGCTAGTAGCCGCGAGAGGCGGGGTCAAGTCTAGTATTGCGCATTTAGCACAATACTAGATTTGACCCCATCTCTCATCTCTCATTGCGGACTGGGCTCGCCTAGAGCCAGCCGGCGCGCCGGAACCGGTAGTAGAGATAACCGCAGACCGTCGCGATGACGCCCAGCGCGCCCGCGTAGCCGTACTTCCACTGCAGCTCCGGCATGACCTCGAAGTTCATGCCCCAGATGCCGGCAAGGACCGTCGCCGCCGCGAAAATGGCTGCCCAAGCGGCAAGGCGCTTGTTCACCTCGGCCTCGTCGATGGCGACCATGGACAGATTGACCTGAATCGCCATCGCGATGGTTTCGCGAATGGTATCAATTGAGGTGTTGATGCGCTGGAGATGGTCGTAGACGTCGCGGAAGTAATCGTGAGTATGGCCAAACGGCGCCGGCACTCGGCCGCCAAACAGCCGCCCTGTCGCCTCCATCAGCGGCGCCACGGCATGCTTGAGCACCGTCGCCTTGCGCTTTAGCTGATAGAGGCGCTGGATGCTGGCACGCTCCGTGCCCTGGCCAAGCATCTGCTCCTCGATGGTCTCGAGCTCCATCTCCAGCGCCTCGGCCACCGGGAAATAGCGGTCGACCACCGCGTCCATGACCGCATAGAGCACGAAGGCGGAGCCCAGGCGCAGGAGCTGCGGCTCGCTCTCGCAGCGCGCACGCACACCAAGGAAGTCGCGCTGGCTGTGATTGCGCACCGAGAGCACATAATTCGCGCCCACGAACACGTTCACCTCGCCCTTATGGATCTCGCCGTCCACCAACTCGATGGTGTGTATGACGACGAACAGGGAGCCATCGTACTCCTCCACCTTGGGACGCTGGTGACCGTGCTGGGCATCCTCCACGGCCAGCTCGTGGAGCTGAAATTCCGCCTGCAATTGGTCCAGCTCGGAGGGCTCGGCGTCCCGCAGCGCGACCCAGATGAAGCAATCCGGCCGTTTGACATAGGTACTGATCTCCGAGATCTCTATGTCGCGCAGCTTCTTGCCTTCCTGATAGACGACGCAATTGACGAGCATGAATTTGCCTCCGCGAGACCGGGCGCATAACGACAGTGCCAAGTGTAAAAAGTAATTGCCACCGTCCGCGCAGGGCAGGCATAGCCCGGAACTTGCGGCGTGGAAAAAGGCGTGTGCCGCTCCGCACTGCAACACGCCTTTAGGTAGCGCCGAGAAGTAGCGCCGGCAACATTATGCGCCTTGAACGGGACGCGAGTCCTGCGCGGAGTGCCTGGCTCGCCGCGGCTTCTCAATGCAACAGGCGGGTGAATTGTTCGCTAGTTCGCGGGGGCGCTGATCACGGCATCGCGCTCGGCGAGGAAGCGCTCACGCTCGCCCTGGTTGATGTTCTCCATTTGAGTCACTACGGAGGAGCTAACACCGGCGCTGACGAGATACTCTTGCTGTTGCTGCGAGAGCACATAAATCTGATCCGTCGCGCGCAGGCGCTCGAGCATCTCTTCATCGCTGAGGCCGGCATTCTCCATCGCGATGACCTCGTCGATGGTCACAAAGCCGTCACCATTTAGATCCGCGGTGTCGGAGTCATAAACAGACTCGACGGTGGCGGGATCGCGCTGCGCTTCGTTGACCGCCTCGACCGCCTCTTCGCGATCGGGCTCCCCGCCGGTCCACTCATCGACGTTGGCCCCGATAAGGTATCCGGCCGCCGCACCCAGGGCACCGCCGAGCAAGGTTTCCCAAAGGCCGTCGCCCAGCTCGTCGCCGACTACGGTCCCCAGTACGGCTCCCGCCACGGCGCCTTGAGTCCCGGGCGTACCGGGCAAACTCTGACAGCCCACTATCGAGATGAGCGCGAGACTCGCTGCAAACAGGGGTGGTCGAACCGAATTGAATACACGCATGATTTCCTCCCTGGCGTCCCGGACCTCCTATGCTTCCACTCGGTCCAAAGACTCTGCCATATTGAAGCGTTTCCCTGTCAGGAGCTGCCGGACGTTTTCAGAACGTGTGTATACGGGAAGTGGCCGCGCGACCGTCAGCTCAATACCACAGGGCCTCGATAACTTTGAGGTTGGTCGGTGGCCCGCGGTTCCATTTGAAGCGGCGCCGAATCAGAGCCACACCGCGTGGCCGATGCGGCGAGGGGCAGGCAGCGCTTGTCTAGACGTCGAGCTTGCTTCGCAGAGCCTTAACTCGCCCGCGCTTGGTCTTACCCTCCAGGCGTTTTTCCTGGGCGCCTCGCGTGGGCTTGGTCGGTACGCGGGGTTTGTGTGGGACCATCACGCTTTGTATCAGCAGCCGAAGCCGGTTCAGGGCGTCCTCCCGATTGCCCTCCTGACTGCGCCGGCGCTGAGCCTTGATGATCAGCACGCCCTCTTTGCTGAGCCGCTGATCCCTTAGCGCCAGAAGTCGGTCCTGGTAACGCGCAGGCAGCGATGACCCGCGTATGTCAAAGCGCAGGTGAATGCCGGTTGCAACCTTGTTCACGTTTTGGCCGCCCGGTCCTTGGGCCCGAATCGCGGTAATGTCAATCTCGTGGTCCGGGATCTGTATTCGCTTGGAGATCTTCAGCATTGCAAATTCACGAATCACAGTATCTGTATACTGGCTGTGCTGGAATCGGCGCTTATTCGCGGTAATTTGGCATTACGTCGAGCTGGGCGGCTTAGATCGGTGCAGGCATGAAGTCGGCCACATTATGCTCTCTTGTGCGGCTTGGCAGAACAGCGCTCGAGCGGGGACGCGGCTTGGCAGGCGCCGCGTCGATTGCGGCGCAAAGCCGGCTCGGTTATCGTTTAACGGAACCTCGAAAAACTTCATTACGCATCGTCATCCCGGCGCAGGCCGGGATCCATCTTACTGTTTTAAGAAGGGGAATGGATTCCGGCCTACACCGGGATGACGGAATTCGAGGGATATTCGAGATTCCCCTTAACTCATTGGCGCAGAGCAAACTTCTATCCCTGAGAGGTTGACTATGTCCATGTTCAGATTTCTCCCGGGGATTATCATCATCCAGGCTGCGACCGTAGCACTCGTGCTCGCCGTCGTGCGAACCCCAGGCGCGAACTGGCTGCTCTACGCACCGCTTGGCCTAACTGCGAGCTTGCTGACCGCCTTCTGGTTCGCCTCCATTGCCAAACACATCAAGAGCGATGCCCTCTCCCGCCTGAAGGAGCAGTCGGTGCGGGAGCGAGAGCGACTGCTCGTGTCCACCGAGAAGGAGAAGAATCGGTTTTTCGAGCAAACGCGCAAGCGCATTGCCAAGGAAAGCAACCGGGCTCATGCCAAGGCCAATTTCAAGGTGGGAGCGGCTGTCGTCGGCGCCGTGGGCGTTGGGGTAGGACTGCTCGCAATGCAATTCTTGACCCTGGGGCTGTTGCCCTTGTTTGCGGCCGCCGGCGGGCTGGTGGGATATGGAGTGCGCGCCCGCCAGGAGACTCTGCTGCGCAAGGGAAAGACCGCCACAGGCCTGTTCGCCCGGCGTCAGTCCGCAAGATTGATCAAGGCGGGAACGTCACTGCCAATCCCCTCCGCCTTGAAGCGCGGCCCGACCGGAGAGCGATGAGCGAGGCCATGCCGCCCAGATCATTTCGCGAAGGCAGCTACTGCTCGCAGCGCGCCGAGGCCGCCGGCCGGTGATTATAGTTGTTTGCGGCTCCTTTCCTGCTGCCCCCCAGCCGATTCCACTTCCACATCGGGCGTCGGCGCGTGGTCCAGCGCATCGCGCGCCCACGTATCATCGCGCTCATCCTGCTCAGCCGCCGCGTTGATCGACTCGGCCGTGGGCTCGGCGCGCTCACGCGTGGATTGAAGCTCTGCCTCGCCCTGCGCGTGCCGCTCCTTGGCGACTCGGCCTACCGCCGACCGTGCTATCAAACCCTGCGCCGCGGCATGCTCGGCCATCCTGAAACTATTCGAGGCCAGCAGCAACGTGCAGCCCGCCCCCGCAACCTGCTTCGCAAGCGCTTCGATCTCACGCGTGCGGCGCGCGGCGCGACTGATATCGCGGATGTAAACCGCCTGCACTTTGCCGGGAAATTCACTGATCACCTGAGCATACGTCTCGGGATCACGCTGCCCGCTGTCGCCGATCAGCACGAACGGCAAGTCCTTATACAAGGTCAGCATGCCGCGTATCGTTTCAAGCTTGTGCTCCTTGGCCTGGCGCGGTAGCGGTCGCTGCAGGGTCACGCCCCACTCGCGCAGGAACAGCAACGGGCCACCCGGGATGTTGTGGACGTCGAAGAACGCTTCCAGCGTTTCGTATAGGCTCCAGGGGCCGCGCGAGACGTATAGCAGCGGATTGGTTTCATTGCCCGACATCCCGTGATGCAGCGCGCGGTAGAACGCGGCCACGCCCGGGAAGGCCACGCGGCTTGCCGCGCCCAGAACAAAAAGCCGCCACAGCATCATGAGCTTGTTGGCAACGCCGGTGTAGATCACCGTATCGTCGATGTCGCTGATTACGACGAACCGCGCCGAAGCAGGCGGAATGAATACCTGGGTTTGACTCTTGAGACCGAGTTTCGGCTCCAGTACTTCGAGCGCAAGCGTGTGCCAAAGCCGGTTGGTTGCCGGCATCGATCCCGGCGCCATGTGTATCCGGAAGTAGCCGTCCTTATCCGTGGTCGTATGCTGTTCATTACCATAAAACCGCGCGGCAATTTGCACGCCGCGCGCGCCTCGGCGAGTGAAATGTCTCGCCGCGGCGAGCAGATCGTAGCTCCAGCTACCATCCGGGCGCCGAGTCTGTCCAATGCCGGACTGGCGCAGCACGCGCCCCACGACAAATATTTGCTCAGACGAGCCGTAGCCCCGGTAAGGGTGGAGAACGACACCGTTTTTCTCCGCATCGACTCTTACCGATTTGCCCAGAATACGTACCGCGCGCCGCAGCGCATACCACCTGCGGTGGCCCATTATCGATCCTCGATTGCATGTGATAAGAGGTTGGGACCGCCCCAGTATATAGAGCGCAGAGCCGACGGGAAGCCATACGCTCACGGGCGCTGCTAGGGCGCTGCTTGCGGTCCTGCGCTCAGAGCTCGAGCGCAGTGGCGCACCCCAGAGTCGTTGCAGATCAATCCGCGGAGCTGCCGTGGCTTGCGTTCGGGTTACCGGCTAGCGGCTATTTGGCTTTCTCCCATCGTTTCTTGAGATCGGCGAACGGTTTGTAGGTGCCCGACGGCGTACGCTTGTCCGCACTCGCACCGAGCTCGCTCGCGGCCACATGGCGGGAATGCTCGTTTTCATGGCAGTAGAGGCAGAGCAGCTCCCAGTTGCTGCCATCGGCCGGGTTGTTGTCGTGGTTGTGATCCTTGTGGTGCACGGTAAGCA
>JAKDMQ010000087.1 GCA_030452265.1 Nitrococcus sp. | reverse complement strand
AGAACTCGGATGAGTACCAGCGGCAGCCCAGATACTCCTCCAGGAAGTAATACACGGCATACAGCGTGCCCCTCGGCGAGCCGCCCGCGAAGTAGAGATTCTCCCCCGAGGTATGGATTTCGAAGCCGTCACTTCCGAGGCTAGTCCGCCGAACCTCGCCGCCGACGTTCTCCTGTGCCAGCCGGTTCCAGCCCACGACCAGGAGCCGGCCGGGCGCAGCCCCGTCGTGGACGAGCGGAAACTTGGCGCCGGTGATCTGCTCGAGAAACCGCGCGAGCTCACGCGCCGCATGGCCTACCGCCGCCGGTGCGGACGGCGCGAAATAGATACTGTATGCAGTTGCCCCGTCTTCGGCCAGCACGAGCGGCTTCTCACCGCCGAGCGCGCCAGCGTACGGCAACGCGCCAGCCAAGCCCATGAGCAGCAACAAGAAATAGTTAATGCGCGCCATCCTACCCCTCCTGATGAAACAAAACCCAACTCACCGTACTTGCTGGGGTTAGGATGAACAATCGCCGGGCTGCTTCTACCGTCGCTACGTAGAGCCTGTGGGAACAACCCCGTCCTGATGTGGGAGCGGCGCTCTTGCCGCGAACCTTCCAAAGTAATCGTACCAGGGATTCGCGGCGAGGGCGCCGCTCCAACGCGATCCTACCTAGGCTTAGTTGTTTGCAGCGCGACGGCGCACGCCTTGGCGGGCAGAGGCTTCCAAACGGTAGTGCTTGGCCTGCTGACGGCGGCAGCTACGCTTCGACTAACTCCTGCCCCCCATGTTTAGGTCCACCAGCGCCAAATCGGCGGGAACGAACGCCCGAAAATCGGCGGAATTGAGCGTGGCAAGCTGCGCGTTAGTCTCGATGGCTGTCGCTGCGATCATACAATCCCAGCGCTGGGCGCGCGCGCGTCCCGTCAGGTTGAAAAGCTCCGCCCCACGTTTCGACTCAGGCGCGTCGAATGCGACAAAGTGATCCCGGATTAAACGCCAGATCATACGTTTTCGATCCGCGTCTACTGGGCTGCACGCAAATTCGAACCAAGCCACAGACGAAGCCCCGACAGACTCGCCGGACTCCCACCAATGCTCCAATATGCCCACGATCCCCGCCTGCCCGCAGGCAGTCCAGATAAGTATGTTGGTGTGCGGATGGATCACTCGGAAGCGCTTCCCCAAGCCTCTTCAAGTCGCCGCTTGCCCCGCGTGTCACGCGACCTTGCCTACCTCTATGCGGACATGCTGGCCAGCGGCCGTGATCATGTTGACCAGGCGATCGATGGTCACGCGGTGGACACGGCCACGCAGGACATCGTTAAGCCGCTGGGGGGACGTGCCAAAATGCTCGGCGGCCTCCCGCTGGCTCCAGCCCTTGGACCCGATGATGTCTTCTATAGCCATGGACAACTCAACACGGAGCTTCATGTTCCCCGCGTCGGGTACATCCAGATCGGCAAAAATGTTCCCGCTGGATCGCTCCATCTTCATTACAGCTGCCTCTGTAGCGCTTTAAAGCGTTGCCGAGCGAGATCCATGTCGCGCGGATCGGTCTTCTGGCTCTTCTTTTGGAAGGCGTGCAGTATGTGGACCACATCGGCGATCTTCGTAGTATAGATCACGCGGAACACGCCGTTGCCGGTGCGAATCCGGAACTCTCGTACACCGGAACCTACTGTGCTCATAGGCTTCCATTCCACAGGGTCGCGTCCATACTGTACTCGCATAGGCTGCTCACCAATCGCTCGCCGTGCTGGAAGCGGAAAATGTCGGACGCAGTCTCTGCTGCCACCTAGCCAGATTGCATCCTTCATCGCGCTAATGTGATCGAATCTGCGTACTTTCGATCCACGCCAGCAACGTCCGCGCCGCGCGTTGGTATCCATCGCGATGGCACTCCAGCGCGCTCTCCATCATGGTGAGGATTTCGCTCCTGTATTGGGGATCGCTGCGCACCTTAAGCATACAATCAACCACCGCATCACCGCCTGATCCGCTCCCGTAGAACAGCGGAAAGCCAGGCCCCATCACCTCACGAAATATAGGAATGTCGGAGAGAATCGGCACGCAGCCACCCCACAACGCCTCGATTACCGGCAAGCCGAACCCTTCATTACGGGAGAGAAATAGACAATAGGCGCTGTTTGCATACAGAGCATGCAATCTATCGCGGCTAACATACCCACATATATTCAACTTGACATGCTGGAATGTCTCCGAAGCAAGGAGCTCTTGGCTATCGGGCGTCTGTTTCCCCACCACATGCACAGTTACACTTTCAATACGGGATTCTCTTAGCCGCGAGTCGAGGACACTACACACCTCCAAGACCCGGTCAAAACCCTTCAGGTAATTAATCCGCCCAACGAAGACCAAATCAAGCCCCGTAGCACCCGAGAGCCTCTCCTCTACCTTAGAAAGGCTTGACCTTGAAATATCCACGAGATTAAGGGGGAGCCCGTTAGGCAGGTGAGGAGACGTCTTCCTCATGCTGCCGGGGTAGCATCGATTGAGATCCAGCTTTGTGGCTTCTGAGATACAAGCGACCGCAGCATTTCTAAGTAAATGATACCGCGTGAGCAGATCCAAATAGAGATACCGCTTATACGGTAGATAATTTGGGATCACTTTGTACGTAAGATCATGCAGAACGCTCAGTTTCGGATTGGGAACAAACGCGAGCGGCTGCATATTGGGCATTACAACGCACTCATATGGGGCGCGGCGCCAAATTCCATACGCTGCCCATAAATACTTAAGGCCTCTGTGGTCTGGGCTTACTGTAAATCTAAGCAACGTTTCCGAGGTAACGGTGATTCCGATATCCAAAAGCGCTTCGTTTATGAAAGATTCGAGTAAGGCAGCAGATTCTCTGCATACATAAATATCAATCAGAAATGAACGTTGTTTTCCTTGCGTACACATTTCCCGAAATAATTCGAATAGCAAATTTTCTATGTATATACTCACGCCATCGCGCTGGGGTATATACGAGATTGCGATGAAAGCGATCTTCATTGTGCCGGTTCCTGCGATCCGTTCGGAAAAAACTTGGCGCCAAGACTTTCTGGCGTCATTTCGCAAGAGCAGAGCATCCGTGGAATGTAAAAACCTGCTAAACATGGTTAGCATTAATGGACCTCCACGCAGGAATATCACGTCCTAAGAGTTGCTGAACGCCTGCAACATCGTTGCGATAGAACTGGATAATCTGCTCCAGTGCATCCACATCAATTCTAATAGCAGCACTGGTGTCCGCGTTGAGCCATCGGTAAATCGATGCTATGCCGAGCCTTTTATACCAATTTATAATCGAGGGTGCTTGTTGGTGGCAGTACAAGAAAGTCTGATGTCGCCAATCTTCGAGCCAGGCGTGCCTGGGCACAATACTTGGGCTCACTAGCCGCTTGAGCATTGCTGGTTTATGGGTGCTTGAGACGCCAAGAAATCGATAAAGTCTTCCGAGCTCCTGCTCCGCATCAAGATCCAGCTCCTCCTTTATGATCGTATGCACCGACTCCCGTCCAAAAACCTCGATATAGCGATTCAGCCCTTCAAAATATTGGCCGTTACTTATAACGGTGGGCCACTGCTGATGTATCCTGTCTACCAATGGCCGCCCGATGATGATGCTATTGCCGCCATCGGCGTTTTGTTCGGCCACTACGCCACGCCGTATTAGCTCTTTACATTCCGATACAAAACGATCAATTGGATTACGAATACTTGCGATAATTTTTACCTGCCCCATGCATCCTCGTATTTCTTTTGCAACGTGAGGATTGGTAAGGTATGTGCTTGAAAATTCACCTGCTGCTTCATATTCTCCAGAGCGGGCAAAATGAGACAAATAGGCTCCGATGTCCTTTAACGACCCATTGCCATCAAAAAAATTGAGCTCTTTCGGTGAGCTCATAAATATCTGTGGATGGTCCCTTAAGCACTCTGACAACCACGTCGTGGCGCATTTTTTCCCACCAATTCCTATAAACGTCGGCAGGGCTCGTTTCGCACGCATAAGCCATTCCTTAGCTGGGCAGCATAGACCGCGATGGATTATTGTCACGCCCCCCCAAAAAGAAGCACAGCCCGAGGAAAATATAATAATACTCCGTCTGCGCGAGCGGATTAAGATTCGCCCGAACAAATAGGTACGTCACCAGAAGAATTGATACGATGCTATATCGGCTAAATGAAAGCCCTGTTAAAAAGACTAAATAAATGGGTCCAAGAATACCAACTGACACCCATATATCCAAATATGAGTTAAAGATAATCGCTGAACCCTCGCCTAGACCCAAAACGTCTGTTTCTCGGGTACTGAAATAATACTCTACGAACCCAAAGCCTTTTCCCAGTATAGGATCGTCGGCTATGAGGCTCAACGCTGATCTGAGCGCGGCTCCCCGCTCCGCTTCCCACTTGTATTCGAGCATTTCCCACGTTATCAGCTTGTCGGCGGGCTCGAGACTGACGTTGTAAATCGTCATGAGTACAGCGACACCGATGGCGACGACAAAGAACCGCGCAGCCCACCTTCGCGTATTGCGGCTAACCTTTATAGCCCATGGATCTTTAAGGATCGGATCACCTCGATACGTTGTGGCTGCGGCCACAAACGCTGAAAATATCGCAATCCAAAAGGTGGTGTTCTTGGTCGCTATGGCGCATCCAATTGCGACGCCGTACAAGAGCAGCAACCATAGCCTATACTGAGGCCATGTGTTTGTCTTTATTCTCATTCCAAGCGCACCTAGCAAACAGACGCCTATAAAAACTGACAGCCCGGCTTGTTCCCAAAAAGTGCCCTTTAATCCAGGTATGCCGGGTCGCTCGTGTATGAGGGCAGGGACTGGGTGAGCGTCCAGAATAACTGCGACGATACATGACAGCAGCAGTGCGGATTCGAGGAGAACGATGAACTGGCCTGGGGTAACCAGCCTCAGGCACCGCAAACCCACATAGAACGCGGGTGGATATATGGCAATCCACTTGACGATAAATGTCGTTTCCTTGATGTCGGGATAGTAACCAAGCAAACTGATTGCAGAGAAGATCACCCCAACGCCGACCATGATTAATAAGGGGGCCCACTTTACCTCCCGGAGCTGCATGTCACGCAGCAGGATCAGAGAAAACGCTGCTAGCAATACAAACTGCCCAAGACGGATATCAAAACCCAGCGGGATTTTTAGAGTCGGCAGGGTCAGCGAGTATAATACTAGGAAGTAGATCACTGCCCACATTCGTTGATGGCTGACACGACGATGGGAGCTTGGCTCAGCTAGCCCTATTTGCGCGCATGCCATGGCTAGCTACTCAGCTTGTGGTCAAGCGCATCTGAACTGGCCCAGGGTAGCCTGCGATCTAGCAGCGTCTGAAGTTTTTGCGTCTCCTCTTTATAGTACCCCTTCAAAAATGCGCGGGCCTGCGATTCCATCTGCGGCTTTGATGCGGTCAGCAAGAGGTGGTCGCGGCAAAGTGCACGCACCTGGCTGGGGATTAAGGCTTGCGCCGCGCGTCTTAGCGCCGAGCTACCGATCAGCAATCGGCCGATGTGCCCCCTTGGCACGGCGGCAGCGTTATGTGTCTCAGATCTAGCCGGCAGGGGAGCTAGCGGATTTACTCCCAGAAACGAACAGATACCTGTGAGGCAGGTCATGGGCTCCTCTTTCAAGTCGTCAAATAGTACGACTTTTACGTTCTCGCGGCCGAAATTTCTGAAGTAGCGACTAATCTGCTCCACGTAACATCCTAGCTCCAGATAGAGGTGGGATTGGCCCCACTGCTTTCTCGGATAGTCTAGATCGGCCTGCAGGGCCTGATGAAATGGCAGCTTCTGCCAGCCTAGGCGCACGTCTGCTAGATAATGAGAAAAAGCACGTTCAATAGGATCCCGTAGCAATATTATGATCTTTGATTCAGGGAGCCTACTCCTGATCAGCAATGGTGACTGATCATCCCAAAGATAAGACGGACTGGCCTCCCCAATTATTTCTTTGTCACGAGCGCCCGAGAAGATGGCTAGGTAGTCGCGCCAATCCGACACTTTCCCATGCGCACCGTTAGACCCAAGCGCGCTCGGCGAAAAGAAGTGTGGTTCTTTCACGTCGGGCATAAACACTGCGGGCACGCGCCGGAGGTACGCATAGAGTGACGTTGTCCCGGCCTTGGCGGCGCCGACAACGAAGAAACCTGGTAGTTTGTCAGCACTCATAGTAAACGGCGAATTGTTGCGTTTGAGAAGGCATTTCGCTACGAACTAAAAAACCCTGCCGCCCACGTAAGTCAGCGCGCAAGAAGCCGTGCGCTGATAAACGTTTGCGATCGAGCTCTGCGAGCATGGGATGTCCACGGCCAGAGCCATTTCCTCCGCGGCCTGCCCAGTATTCACGTGTCGCAACCAAATCAATGCTTTATCGTTGGCAGAATTCGTTCCTCTCTTCTCTGTGGCTTCGGCAATTATCCCTAGCCGTAAGTTCTGCGCTTAACGCCGAGATCCCGTTGGTATTGGGGGTGTCGAATGGCCCTCGGTCAATTATGAATTCGACGCGGCGATACTTCTGTGCCTACATGCTTGCAGAAGCTTCTCCAACGTATTAGCGATTACTGGCAACCGAATCTATAATACTAATTGACGTAGGATCGACGGTAGCTTTACGTCCTCAGTCGTCGATGCAGCCTTGCTGCGGCTATGAAACCATTAGTGCCAAACATCGAGAGGAGCAACGCTCCCCAAGCTCTCCAGTGCAAGGGGCTAACCTTGATGGCGTTTATGAAGTCTCTCCGCCCTAATGCCAATACGCCGTTGTGGCATTTTTCGCGCCCGAGCCCATAAAATCGTGATGCCAGCACTCCAGGGTGTTTATTAAAATATTCCTGATGCTTCGCCAATATGATTTCTTCGGCCTTGATAAGCGCTGCCACATCATTTGTGACGCGCTCCGTCAAAATGTTCATCACTACCAGCGGTTCATCAACTACTTCTAACTCATACGTCAGCGATAATCGTAGGAGAAGCTCCCCATCTTGCCGGCGGCGTAATCGCTCATCGAAGCACCCAACCTCGATCAATGGTTTTCGCTTAAGCAGCAATGTCTGTGTGCCTATAGGACAATAAAGGCAGAGCAGTTTGGTTACTAGGCTTACCTTTCTATCCCTACATTGCGGACCTGGAAGATAGCTTACCCGATCACCTGCACGCCGTATGTAGCCGCAATAGACGCCAGCCACAGCGCTCCCTGTCGTCTGCAATAACGACACTTGTCTTTCGAGCTTTTCCACCAGCCATTCATCATCGCTATCTTGAAAGGCTATGTATTCGCCTTGAGCAGCAGCGATGCCCGTGTTGCGGGCGGCTCCACCACCCTTGTTATGGTCGTGGCGAAGGTACCTAACGCGCGAATCTTTTATACGCTCGACCAAGCCCTGGGTGTTATCGGTAGACGCGTCATCGACTACTATGAGCTCCAAACCCTCATACGTCTGGGCCAAGACACTATGAATTGCCCGCCCCAGTACATGCGCGCGGTTGTATGTGGGGATAATGACGCTTACGAGGGGTGTAGCCATTATGCCGCTCCCAGATTGCTAAACTTGTTATTACTCATTTCCATGAAGTTGTGCAATTCGCGCCTCCCCACGGGTTCTTCGTTTCTGTATGGTTATTTTCTTATTCCGACTATAACTGGCCGTACCTATATGATGTATATAACTGTTTTTTGTCCAAACCAATCGATACGCTGCCTTCCGCAAACGAATACAAAGCTCTGTTTCGTTTCCGTAGTCCGAAAGTTCACCATCGAATCCGCCGAACCGTATCCAGATGCTGCTTCTAATAAAAAACGCGAACCCGCTAATCACGTCCATATCGCTCCAGGATCGAGGTGCTTGTCGTTTGACGTAGCCGGTTGCGAAAGCGAAAATTTGATTATCAGTCCAATGATGCCTGCAATAATAAGCTAAACGTACGCGTTGTCGCGTATACGCGTAGCTGGTTGAAGGCCCCGTCACCGCGATCCGTGAATCTCGGGCCATGGCATCCACAGCAGCGGCCCAGCTCCGCGGTGAGACAATAGTATCCGAGTTCAACAGGCAGAGGATCGGCCTTGTGGCGGCCGCCGCTCCGGCCTCACAAGCGCGGCTGTGTCCGAGCGCTTTGTTATGGCGAATTAACTTCCAACCATTGTGCGCTACGAAGCCATCCAACAGCTCACGTGTTGCGTCCAATTTGGAGCCGTCGTCGACGATAACGATCTCTGCGTCGCCTCCGAAGCGCTCAAGACTCGCCAGACACCGTGACGTGACGTCAACTCCATCATGAACCGGTATAATTGTGGATATCGACGCGCTAGCCTTTCTTTCCTCATCTGGCAGTTCAAAGAGAAAGTCCCGCCGCCTAATTGGGAAGGCTTTGGCGTAGATCCGTGCGAGATGGTGTTCCAACACGGGAGACATCATTCGGCGAAATACGACCAAACCGGATCTTCTAAAGTTAATTACACTAACGAACGTCATAATTTAAGCCTGTGGCTTCCAACACTTGATGCGGAGACAAGGCTCTTGATCCTTGTGATAATCCTGCGGTTCTTCTTCAGTTGCACCTGAGAACCCCGCGGACTCCACTATCGCGCGCAGACGCTCGGCGTTGTATCCCCAGCAGTGAGCGTCACCTCGGAACCTCTGGCGCCCAAAGATGTTGTATAGCCGTTCCTCGTTGCCCGCGAGATATTGTTTTGCAGTTTCATCCAAATCAGGGCACTCAATTATAACTTCACCGCCGGGCATCAAGACCCGGAACCATTCTGCAAGGAGCTTGTTCACCATGGCAGGCCTTATATGCTCTATTACATGGTAGCTTTCTATTCTTGCCACTGAGCCGGCATTACAGGGCAACCGCGAAATATCGCCCACGTAATCCGTCGCAGGGCTGTAATTTAGATCAATGTTAATAAACCCGGGTAATCTTCTCTGTCCACATCCGAGATGAAGACGCAGAGGGTTTCTTGAATCTCTAAGTCGATGGCGACCTCTTAGCTGTCCGAGAAAGACCCAATGCGCAATACTTCTGAAAAAGCGTCTCCAGCCGCTATGTCTCATACCAGGAGCCGCCGATACAAACCGTTGGATGCCTATTAACGACACGTCCATTTGACAGAGTTCCTAATTTTGATGCGGTGACGTAGACTTGAGCACACCGCAGTTGCAATGACGCCCAACACCGCGGCTCAATACTACGTTCTGCGCTTTAAGTTATGCAGTGAGGTAATGAGTTAGTGAAGCCCCCAAAAATCCAATGGTTTACCAGCATAATTAAGAAAATCATGCGCGTCCTCCTTAATTTGATCAACGGCCCATTGTTTTATCCGTGGATTCCAGGCGGGCTTTTCTGGCAATCGTACCCGCGCCCAATTATCTCGTACATTACGGGCAACTCGATGTGGAAGTACACTTCTGAGGAAAGAACTACCAGGAACCCGCCTGATCCTGGAAACAATCGGGCGTTCCATTTTTCTACCTGCAGTCCGATATCTTATGTTCTCGGCATCGCTTACTTCAAAGCCGTCATCTACATCAAGAAACCGAAAGCACTTCGTGTTCAGTAGGTGTGTATCGGACTTTAGATCCTCGAAAAAAAGAAGAAGGATTTGGCTGTCATCAAAATGTTCACGGTACGCACTCAAAGTTCGCCAATACATACTCCCATCAAGGAGGGGAGGGTATTCCCGAATGGCTTTACTGAAAGACCAAGGTATTGGGTAGTTGCAGCTTATAAACTGCAGCCATGCCGACCGTAGTCGTTCCAAAGGATCCCTGACTATATAGATGATCTTAGCTGTCGGAAGATGCTGCGCAATTCTAAGCGGAGCTTTCGGCCACGTCTGAGTCATGGAGTAATGGGTAGAAGCTTCTCCAGCTATTGTTTCATGTGTCACTGGGTTAAACAAGGACGAGTACCAGTCCCAGCCTCGCGAATACAAAGTATCAAAGGCAAAGAAACACGGCTCCTTCGGCTGGCACATAAATATCTCTGGGTGCTGGCGCAGATTATCCCACAAACTAGTAGTGCCAGATTTTTGCGCTCCGATGATAATAAGGTTAGGCCTCACATGTCTCATTCTTAATGCTTCCATACACCCATTGACAATGTAATTTAACTCATGCTCAATAATGCTATTACAGTAGCCTTGGCTCTGACAGCAGGCCCGGCCGCGCCATGCGGATTAAATGGAATGTGTCGCTAATGTGCCTTGCCCCGCCGGGTAAGGCCAGCCAGGCAACTAAGTAACAACAACCAAATATGCCAGCTTGGCGACCGATGTCGAGGGCGATGTGTCCTGGATACACTCCTAGACCTTCAAACAGTAGTAACCCAGCCGCTGCCGATATTGACGCTAAAGTAGGGCGCCAGATTACGGAGCCCACGTCCGCTAGTCGTAGCGGTGTACCTTTAAAGCAGTACACCAAAGCTGGCAGACGCAATATTGCCTGGGCTGAGCTAAAGGCAATGGCAACACCAATAGCCCCGAATGGTAAGCCAACCAAAAAAGCCACGATATTAGCTGGTGTGGCTATCACACCCCAACGAAGCTGCCGATCGGCTCTTCCTTGCGAAGCGTATACCCAACCAGCCGCTACGTTGAATGTGCCCAGGAATGCCGCGGGGGCCAAGGCTCTGAAGATCGGCACCGCTTCGATCCATTGTTCACCGAAAATAGCCAATACAAGATCGTCGGCTGCAGTTAATGCAAACGCCGTGAGCGGCATACCCACAGCAGTCATCAGCAAAATCGCCTTCATATAATATGCCCGATACCGTTCTGCGTCGTCCTTCAGGCGGCTCAAACTAGGGATTACGACCCCCGAGATCGGAGCATTGATCTGGTGAATTGGCAGCATCAAGAGTGAGTATGCTTTAGTATAGAGGCCCACGGGTCCTGCGCCCCAAGCCCACCCGACGAGCATCTTGTCGGCATTCCGCGTCAAATAGTTGAGGAAATTGCAGCAGGTTAGGTTCCCGCCGAAAGCGAGCATTGATCGGATGTCGGTGCCGCGCCGGGGTAGGCCTGGGCGCCAATGGCAGAGCAGCCAGACGAGAATGGTGTTAGTTACGGCGCTGGTGGCGGGCATGAGGACAAGTGCCCAATAACCGGCGCCAAGGACGGCAGCGGTCACGGCGGCGGCGATACCGGAAGCCATAGAGGCGACGCTGGTTATCGCCAGCGCCGTGAAACGCATCTGCCGGCGGAGCAGCGCCTGGTGCTGGATGGTCAGGCCGCCGAAGATAAAGGTACCGGCGAGGGACAGGGCAATCCACGTCAGTTCTGGTTTGCCGTAAAACCACGCGATGGTCGGGGCGAGCGCGGCCGTGAGCCCCATGAAGACAATGCTTAGACCGACGTTGATCCAGAATAGCGTACTGACCTGAGCATGGTTGATTTCGGCGCGCTGCACGGTGGCCATCGAGAGACCAGCGTCCTTGAACATGACGGCGAAGCCGGTGATAGCGGTGACCATGGCGACCAGGCCGAAGTCAGCCGGGGTAAGCAACCGCGCGAGCACCATCAGCGAGCCTAGCTGAAGGATAAACTTAACTCCTTGGGCGGCTATCATCACCGTGCCGCCGCGCACCGAGCGGCCGCCGAGGTCGGCTGTCAGGTGAGTGGTCGAGAAGTGCTCTTGGCTGGCTACTCTCATGTATTCATCATCGTTTCAACGTTTGTCCCGACGCGCCTATCGGAGGTGTTGGGATTTCTCCGTCATCCCAACCTGCGCCGGCTTCGGTATTTCGGCACAGCCTGAAATTCAGTGAGACCAAGATGGACCCCGGCCTGCGCCGGGGTGACGTGGCGCTGGAGCGCGTCCTACACCCGGATGACGAAGCACTGGACTCGTGCCCCCGGATCACAGCCCTGGAGCGGGTCTCGCCGGCATGACGGCGTGGAACGAGATTTTTCGAGGTCCACATCGGTCTTCGTGCCTATAGTCTGCGTACGAGGGCGGAGTCAGCTCTGTTCTGGATTCCAGCCTTCGCGGGAATGACGGACCAATCAGCGTTTGCATAGCTATTGAGTCCGGCCTCTTTGGCCACCCCGCTCCTGACGGGTCGATAAAATGGATAGTGCACGAAGAACCGCAGCAAGCTCGAGACATGCCAGCGCAGATGGTGTAGCTGCCGATGACTCGCCCGCTGGGCGCCGTGCACGACGCTGGCTTTGGGTGCGAGGATCACGTGCTGGCCGTTCGATTGCAGCCGCATGCACAGGTCCGCATCCTCGCAGTACAGCCGGTAGCGCTCATCAAAGCCGGCGAGCCGGGCGAAGGTCTCGGAGCGCAGGGCCATGAACATGCCCGCGACCCAATCGGGATAAACTGGATCCGCATCGATGTCGTAGTCGGGGCCGCGCATCATGCCGCTGATCCGCCGCAGGATGCGCAGCGGCGTGATGCACCGGCGCGCGCTGTCCTCTAGCCCCCCCTCCGGGTTGACCACCCGGGGCGCGGCCAGGCCGATCTCGGGCGAGGCCAGCGCGTTCAGCAGTGCCGGCAGAGGATCCTCGCGGCATCGAACATCCGGATTGACCACGCAAAAGACCTCGCTCTCGAAGACCCCAAAGGCCGCGTTGTGATTGGCGGCGAACCCGCGAGGGCGAAGATTGCGGATCACCCGGGTGGGAAACGCGAGGCGCTCCAGTTCCTGGGGTGCGCTCTCATGCAAATTCTGGGTCAGCACCAGACGTAGCTGCTCGGGATTCCAATGCTCACGGATGTCGCTGAGCAACCCTCGAATCAGAGCGCCATGACCATGGCTGACCACCGAAATCACCACCCGTGGCGGGGCGCTGTCGGGCCGAGCTTGGTTGGTCGGTCTCGCGTGCATGCTTCCTCCTTGATGCGGGCCGGGATCCTAAAAAAACGCATGCGGCGCGCCCGCCGTCGGCAGGGCGCGTGCGGCGATAGCGGCGGCAAAGGCCATCCCTTGCCAGCATGGAATTCGTCGTCGCCGGCTGAACCGGCGCCCTGGGCGGCAAAAATGCGCTCACAGGGATAGCAAGGCCCTCTCGGGGGAGGCGCCATACGGAGAAACAGGGAATTGTTCTAGAGCTGTGCTTGCCGTTCATAAACACCGCCAAGCGGTTTTTTTGAGGAGGTGAATGGCGATGCAACCCGTATCCGGCCCAGCATGATGCCGAGGATGGGTTTTACGCGCTCGATCTGACCGCGGCGGATGCGGTTAATGAGCACGCCCAGGAAGCCGAGCCACACCGTCGGCAGCGCCCAGGGCAAATGGCTGCGCGTGAAGTGCAAGCGGTTGCGCAGCGCCAGGCAGTCGGTGGCGATGGCTTGCTCGGA
>JAKDMQ010000086.1 GCA_030452265.1 Nitrococcus sp. | reverse complement strand
GCTCGGGATCGCGCGTCACAGTGTCGAAACCACGCCGCGTCCAACTCACCAGCCGCAACCCCAGGTGAGCGAGCACCATACCGGTGAAGGGGTTGCGGATTCCGGCTGGAGCGCGGAAGTAGTGCGGCGCTTCGTCCCCTAGCGCCGCGAGGATTTGCTGTGCGTGACCGATTTCACGGGCCATCGCCCACGGCCCCAGCAACGCGAACCGGACCAGGTGGCGCTGGCTGTGGTTTCCCACCCGGTGGCCGGCGGCGGCTATGGCTCGGACCAGTTTCGGATGCGCCTCGGCCCGCGCGCCGATGCAAAAGAACGTCGCACGCGCACCGTGCTCCGCGAGCAGGCGCAACACCTCGGGCGTGACCTCGGGATCGGGCCCGTCGTCGAAGGTCAGCGCCACGGCTGGCGGGCCATTCTCTGGCAGCCGCGTGAGGTTCGGCCCCAGCAGGCGAGAGCGTGGACACAGGCCGGCCAGCATCAGCAGAGTGTGATTGGCCGCCAGCACGATAAATGCCCACCGCCACAGATCCGGCCGCAAGATTAGCAGAGCGAGCGCTGCCGCGTGCACCACGGCGGATACCGTCAGCCACGTTGGCGGCCTCCGGCCTTCGCTACGCCGCTCGGGCATTATGGCACCTACTCATGCCGATCACTCACGCGAATCACCATAGACCGTCATCGGCCGCTCCAGCATCAGATCGAGCAAGCGCGCGCTGCCAGCATGCGGGTTGAGCTGACGGATGCGGAATTTATCGGTGCGCAAGATCGTTTTCGGCAGGTGATCCGGATTTGTCATTATAGTGATCCCAGAACGGATAGAAATTGAACCAGTTGTACGGCGCGCGCCGCGTATAAGCCTCCAAACGCTCCACATAGCGCTGCGTCCAAGCTTGGATGTCGCGCGCCCGCTGGCTGCGCTCCAGTGTGAGCCCGTCAGTGAGCAACTCAAAATGCACATCATAGCGGTTGGCGCCGCGGTAAAGACCAAAGAACAATATGATCGGACATTCCATCAGTGCGGCCAACAGCACCGGACTTGCGGGAAAGCGCGCCGGCGCGCCAAGGAAGGTGCATTGCGTCGATTTGCCGTCAGTGCCGAGGCGATCCCCCAACGTTCCTACCAGAAAGCCTGCATCCAGGCTTTCCTTGACTTTGAGCAGGGTTTCCGGCCCGCCCGGCACGATCACCGTGTCGGCAATTTCCGGGTTGAGGGCATTCATGAAGCGGGTGATAGCAGAATTGTGCTTGGGATCCATCAGCACCTTGAGCGGACAGTGCTGCGACACGCCCAGCACCCGCAGTACTTCGAAACTGCCCAGGTGCGAGCCCAGCAAAATACAGCCCCGCCCACTCGCCACCTGGCCCAACAGGATCTCGCCCTGATAGATGCGCACGTCGAAGCGATTGTACTCGCCAGTTAGGAGAAGCGCTCGGTCGAGAATAGTGGCGGCGAAACAGTGAATATGGCGGAAAACATCCCGCCAGCCGGGTTCGCGCGCGAGCACGCGCCGCAGGTAATCGCGCGAAGCACGCCGCTGCGGGCCCGCGCGCAACAAAAAATAGAGGGTGATCGGGTAGAGCAGCGTCCGTGCCACGGGACGGCCGATGCGAGTAGCAATCCAGTGGATCAGCCGCACTAGCACGGGCGAGCCGCGTTCCGCCAGATCGGCCCAGCGGCGGTGGCCATTGCCTTCTGCTGCGGGCATATTAACGGTTGCCCCGATGCACAGACCACCCGGCGGCGCTGCGCTGTAAAAATCGCCGCGCGCTGGAGCGAGGCAGGCCGTGGGACGGTGGCGGTTTGATGGCTGCTTTATTAGCTGCGGTGCTGCTCAATGTAGCGCGCGAGTGAGCGCAGCGAAGCGAAGGTACGAGCGTTATCCGGGTCATCGGAGCGCAATTGCACGCCGTAGCGAGTCGAGATGGCCAGGGACAGCTCTAGCGCATCGATAGAATCCAATCCTAAGCCATCGCCGAACAGCGGCGCCTCCAGCTCGATGTCCTCGGCAGCGACGTCCTCGAGATTGAGCGACTCGACGATTAACCGGGCCAGCTCCAATTCAGCCGCAGAGGCAGTTTCCCCCATTGCATGCTCTCAGGGATTTCATATTTCAGTGAACGAACTATGTAGTGCAAACCGGCCTTAGGACCGGCGCTGAAATATAGCACAGTTCAGGACGCCCCCAAGTGGCACATTGCACGTTTTGGAGGCAGCGACTTTGCTGAAGATAGGGAATGCGGTATATCCCCCGGCTCCGTTCGATACGGCGGCAAGTCGCGAAATCCATTGTCTGGTCGACTGCGGACAGGCCACGGTCGCGGTCACCGTGGACGTTTTAGGCGCCGGGCCAGTTCGAGCATGGCCTCGCGCGGTAGTTTGCCCAACGCATTGCGCGGCAAGCGCTGGACGTTGTACAGCGGCCGGGGCAGAAAGACCGCGTCAACGCGCTCGGCGAGCGCCTCGATAATCTGTCGCTCACTCAGTTCGGGCGCTACTACCAATGCTATCAAGCGCGTTGCCCGTTCATTGCCCGCATCTTCCTCATCGGGGATCAAAAAAGCCCCATCCCACACGCCCTCAATCTCGTTGAGTTTGAAGTTGAGGTCCGCCAGTGAGGCGCGTTTGCCGGCGACGTTTACCAAGTCTGACTGTCGCCCTGCCAGCTCGAAGTGCGTCTCATCATGCAGCATAAGCCAATCGTTCAGCGCCACGGGCTCGGGTAGGTACCGGCCGCTGGCATAGAAGCCATTATTGCGCTGACTGATAAAAACACCATCGTAGGTCCGCCACATTGCACCGTCTTTGGTGCGCCGGCTTGCGATGGATCCGGTCTCCGTGCAGCCGTAGATTTCCAGGACCGGCGCGCAAAAAAGCTCTTCGGCGCGCCCGGCAAGATCAGCGGTTAGCGGGGCGGTTGCTGAAACGATGAATTCCACTGCCGGCCACTGCAATCCACTTGCTACACACACCCGCAGATGATGTGGCGTAGTAATTAGGACGCGGGGCTCGGACACTGTTGCCAGTGTCGCGTGGATATCCGCCGGGTAAAACGGCGCCTCTGCATGCACGCTCACGCCGCAGACCAGCGGTACCAGAATAGATGTCTCCAGCCCATACATGTGTTGCGCCGGCACGGTTGCCACCAAACTCATTCCGGCATGGAAGCCGAAGCGCCGCTGCGCGCAGTGGGTGCTAAGCACGAGGTCGCCCCAGTATTTATTGTGCGCAAGCGAACTGCCGGTGCTGCCGGATGTGAACACTATCGCCGCTAGATGATCGGCTGCAATATCGATGCGCTCCCCGCATTGCACCGCATCGGAATCGGAGATCGCCGATTTGATGTCGGCATCGGTGACGAACTGGTGATCCGCATAGTCCTGGGCGACTCGTTGCACCTCCCGCTTGGCACGACTGGGCGGCAGCAGATTAATCTTGCCGGCGTAGAGCGTCGCGAGGAATGCAACCAGAAACAAATAGCGGTCTTCGCACAAATTGATGACGAAGCGCGATGGAAAAAGCTGTTTCGCCGCCTGGCATGCATGGCTCAAGAAAAGCTCGCGCGAGATCCGCGCTCGCTGCCACCACGCCGCGGGTGACCCGGTACCGCCAGTAGTCAATGGAGCGTCGATGCCTCCGACAGACGTACGCAACTTCATTTCCAGCACCGTCCTGGTGCGATCGCAAGGACGTCACTCTAGGGCCAGTTGACGTCCACCCGCGATGCCGTGGGTGGATGCCAACTGGCCCTAATAACATAGCGCGGCCAACTGGGCAATCTGACCCGCGCACTGGGCACGTCGAGCGATGCGCCGAGGCCACGATGAGCACCGGCGGCCAGCCCTTTCCGGGCTGCCCGTGCGCGTGGCAGAATGACAATGACATTCAAATAGCTCAGGTCGAATAGGATGGACACGGCCCAGTCCGAAAACCTCCGGTGTGACGTGCTCGTAATCGGTGGCGGCCCCGCCGGGTCGACGGTTTCCGCGTTGCTGGCAGACAAAGGCTGGAGGGTGGTACTGCTCGAGAAGGAACGCTATCCGCGCTTTCATATAGGTGAGTCGCTGCTGCCCATGAACCTCCCCATCCTCGAGCGGTTGGGCGTGCTCGAGCAGGTTGAAGCTATAGGCATACCCAAATACGGCGCCCACTTCGTCTCCGACGACTATCCGGATCAGGACCAGACCTATTATTTCAGCTTCGCGCTGGACAAAAATCACCCACATGCCTACGAGGTGCGGCGCTCCGAATTCGATCATTTGCTACTGAAGAACAGCGCTTCCAAGGGTGTCGAGGTGCACGAGGGTGTGCGCGTCACCCACGTCGAGCTCGCCGACGGCGCGGTGGTGCAGGCCAAGGACGAGCATGGCCAGATTCGACACTGGCGGGCGCGGCAGGTGATCGACGCCTCCGGGCGCCACACCTTCCTCGCCACGCGTTTGGGCAGCAAGCAGAAAAATCCTCGGCACGCGAGTGCAGCTATCTTCGGCCATTTCAAGAACGCACAACGTCTACCTGGCCGTGACGCAGGCAACATCAGCATTTTCTGGTTTAAGCATGGTTGGCTGTGGATGATTCCGCTGCACGACGGCATTATGAGCGTCGGCGCGGTGTGCTGGCCGGAATACCTAAAGACTCGCCGTGCCACTCCGCCGGAGGACTTCCTGTGGCAGACGATTGGGCTTTGTCCTGGCGTGAGCGAGCGCATGCAGAGTGCAACGTTGCTGGGGGAGGCGCGCGCTACTGGCAATTATTCCTATTGCAGCTCGCGCCTTTACGGCGACGGCTGGCTGCTGGTCGGTGACGCTTTCGCCTTTGTCGATCCCGTATTCTCCAGCGGTGTGTACCTGGCAATGAACAGTGCCTGCCTTGGCGCTGAAGTCGTGGATGCACGCCTGCGTGATACGGCCGCCGCCCCGCGGCTGGCTCGTGCCTACGAGCGCCGCGTGCGGCGCGGGCTGCGGACCTTCTCTTGGTTTATCTACCGCTTCACCGCTCCCCCCATGCACCACCTATTCATGGCACCGAGCAACCGGTTTCGTATGCAGGAAGCGGTTATCTCGGTGCTGGCGGGCGACGTATTCGGCAAAACGCCCATTTCGCGACCGCTGATCCTGTTCAAGGCGATCTACTACGCCGCCTCCGCCCGGTATCTCGCCGGTAGCCTGCGTGCCTGGTGGCGACGACGGCGTAACGCGGGCGCAACGTTCACGAGTGGCACAACGCCGCTGGATCAGAGCGGTTGATGTCGGGGCCAACGTCGAAATCCTTTGTCGGGCAGATTGATCCGAGCCCCCAAGCGCACGATTTCGGCGCGGCCTCTCGGGCGGACCTCACCAGGCGCAAGGCCGCCAGTTGACTATCTATTCCAAGCTCAGCCGTGTTCGGCGCGCGCGGAGCTTGTTGTTTGCGCACTGCCTTGCGATATTCTTTCACTTGGCCCCGGTTGGCGCGGTGGAGAAGGAGAAGGAACTGCCGCTGTGGGAAGTTGGCTTGGGTGTTGCGCCGATCGTCTTTTCCAATTACCGCGGCGCCGATCAGCAAACCACCTATGTGTTGCCGCTACCCTATATAATTTACCGCGGCAACCTTCTCAAGGTGGATCGGTCCGGGCCACGTGGTGTGCTGTTTGACACGGAACGGCTGGAGCTGAATATCAGCTTCGACGTCGCGCCGCCGGTCGACAGCAACGACAACGACGCCCGCGCCGGCATGGACGATCTCGACGCGACCGTGCAGATCGGCCCTATCCTGAAGGTTCAACTGACAGAGGAAGATGCCGACCTGCCGTTGCGCCTCAACCTGCCGCTGCGTACGGTGATCGCGACCGATTTTACCCATGTGGAGCATGTGGGCTGGGTATTGCATCCGCAGATGTGGCTGGACCTGCCCAAGCTGCATGGCTGGGGTACGAGCATCGGCGTCGGCCCGATCTTTGCCGACGAGGGCTACCATGACTACTACTATGGCGTGTCACCGGACTTCGCTACCGCGTCCCGCCCGGCCTACAAGGGCAAGGCCGGCTACAGCGGCAGCAGCGTGCTGATGGGCACTAGTCGCCGTTTTGGCCCGCTCTGGGTCGGCGCCTTTCTACGCTACGACAACCTGACCGGTGCGGCGTTCGAAGACAGCCCTTTAGTGGAGACCAAGCACGCGTTCATCGCGGGGGCGGGGATCGCGTGGATTTTCTGGCGCTCGGAGGAACGTGTGTCGGCGCAGTAGCGAGACACATTGAGCTTTTCAGCCGCATGCGCCTACAGTTGAACCGCGCCTGGGAGGCAAATGCTGGGCAGTCTCGTATCGGCAGTCGGCCGTATTCTCCCGCGGCTTCCTTGCACGCGCACAAGAAGATTTCAATGCACAGCAACACGTTAGGGGCATATCCGATGACCTTCGACCTACATGCTCTGCTCGATGAACGCCGCGGCGATAAGTTTGCGCTGTTCGAGCGCCACCTCAATCCGCAGATGCTGCGCGTGCTTCGCACGCTGGGCTTCGACGTCGACTATGTCCATGCCGAAGGTCCCTATCTGTTTGATCGTGAAGACCGGCCGTATCTCGACCTCTTGAGCGGCTTTGGGGTGTTCGCGCTCGGCCGCAACCATCCGACCGTGATCGGCGCCCTCGAGCAGGTGCTGCGCAGCCGCCTTCCCGGACTCGTGCAGCTCGACGTTTCGCTGCTAGCGGGCATCCTGGCCGAGCGGTTGCTCGCGCGCATGCCTTGGCTCGACAAGGCGTTTTTCTGCAACTCCGGTGCCGAGGCGGTTGAGGCGGCGATCAAGTTCAGCCGCGCCGCGACCGGCCGCTCGAAGCTTCTCTACTGCGAGCACGGCTTCCACGGCCTGACCTACGGCGCTTTGTCGCTTTGCGGCGACGAGCCGTTTCGCGAACGCTTCGGGCCATTTGTCGGCGAGTGCGCGACGGTGCCCTTTAACGATCTTCCCGCGCTCGAGCGCGCGCTCGCTACACGGGACGTGGCAGCCTTCGTGGTTGAGCCGGTGCAGGGCAAGGGGGTCAACCTGCCGGCCGATGGCTACCTCGCCGAGGCGGCACGCCTTTGCCGCCGTCACGGCACGCTCCTGGTCGCCGACGAGATCCAGTGCGGCATGGGTCGCACCGGGCGCTTCCTCGCCTGCGAGCACTTTGGCGTCGAGCCCGACATGGTGCTGCTCGCGAAGGCGCTCTCGGGCGGCTTCGTTCCGGTCGGCGCGGTCCTGATGCGCGGCGCGATCTTTGATCGGGTATATAACCGCATGGAGCGCGCCTTCGTGCACGGATCGACTTTCTCCAAGAACGATCTCGCGATGGCGGCCGGCCTCGCCACATTGGCTGCGTTCGACGAGGAGCGCCTGATCGAGCGCGCGGCCGCCGTCGGTGAGCAGTTGATCTCGGGCCTTTCCGCGCGCCTTTCTGGCAGCGAGCTCGTCAAGGAGGTACGCGGCAAGGGCATGATGATCGCAATCGAGCTCGGGCCGCCCAGGGACTTTAAGCTCAAGGCCGCCTATTCCTTGGTCGAGCGTGCCGACAAGGGGCTGTTCTGCCAGCTAATCTTGATCCCGCTGCTCACCCAGCACCGCATTCTCGCGCAGGTCGCCGGCCACGCCATGCCGGTAATCAAGCTCCTGCCGCCGTTCGTAATCAGCGATGACGATCGCCTCTGGATCGAGAACGCGTTCGCGCAGGTCGTGGGTGACAGCCAGAGCCTTGCCGGGATGTGGAACCTCGGCCGTACACTCGCCGGCCACGCGTTGCGCGAGCGCGCCGGCAGCGCCTGATCGCGCAGCCGTGGTACCGATGGGCTGGAGCCTGCGCCGCTTTCTACTGCACTTCTTCGAGCACCATCGATATATCCGCCGTGGGAGCAACCGAAATCAGCGTCGCACCATCACAGGCGGAGTAGTGGCTTGGATTCAGTAATCGTTTACCCATTGCCGGTATTGCCGCTGGTCGATCCGGTGTGGCTTTTGGCGGCGGTGATGCTGTTGTTCGTCATCGTGCCGGCGTTGTTCGAGCGCTGTAAAATACCGGGCATTGTGGGACTTATCGTTGCGGGCGCTGTACTGGGCGAAGAGGGACTGGGCGTTCTTTCCCGTACGGGCGTGATTGAGCTCCTTGGAACGGGCGGCATGCTTTTTATCATGTTTCTTGTCGGGCTCGAGCTCGATCTCACCGGATTTCGGCGCAACATGAAGCCGAGCATTACGTTCGGCGTGCTGTCCTACGCCGTTCCGCAAATCATGGGCACGATTACGTGTCTGGCCCTCGGCACGGATATTGATTATGCAATTCTTGCCGGGGCGATATTCGGTTCGCATACCGTCGTTGCATATCCCATCGCCAGCCGGCTCGGTATTCTCAAGGAACGTGCTGTTACATGCGCCCTTGGCGGAACCGTGATCACCAATATTATTACGCTCACGGTGCTCGCGTTGGTTGCCGGCGTGGTGACCGATAGCGGCAGCGGTGCGCTGCTTGAACTGGGAATATTCTATGCGTTTTATATCGGCATTGCCGTCGTGGTGCTCCCGCTACTGGGGCGTCTCGTTCTCACACGCGCCACGGCCACGACGGGTGCGGCATTCGTGCTGGCGGCCCTTTTCGCATTCGCTGCTCTGGGCGATTACCTGGGTATTCATGCGGTCATCGGCGCAATGCTCGCCGGGCTGGCCTTCAACACTGTCGTGGCTGATCATCCCGATATATGGGCGCCGTTGCGCGCCACGGGCGATCTGATATTCGTCCCCTTTTTTATGTTGTCCCTGGGAATGCTGGTCGAGCCTGCAATATTGGCGGAACCCGCGATGGCTGTCGCGTTGTTTTGCATCGCGCTTTTGGTGGTTGCAGCGAAGTATGTTGCCGCGCTGGTGACGCAACGCGCGTTCGAGTTCAATGGGGCCGAAGGTTTAGTGATGTTCGGCCTGAGCGTAGCGCATGCGGCTGCCACAAGTGCAATTGCTATTGTGGGCCGCCAAATCGGCGTCCTCGACGATAGGGCAGTGACCGCGGCTGTCGTTATCATACTGGTAACCGGCATTGGCGGAGCGTTCGTGACTGATCGTGCCGGTAAAGTGCTCCACGCTCGCGCGATGCTTCGGGATGTCAACTAAATGTAAACCTATCAAAGTGCCATGGGGTCGCCGTGATTGGTCATCAGGCATTACGCCGCGCCTCCCGAACAGACGGTCGGTGTCTTCGGCGGGAAGAGAGGGATGCGGAAACGCGGACTGATCGGCCGGGCCCAGCTTCGGCTTACCGTATCCGACCAGGCTACCGCATATTCTCGCAACAGCCCGCGGCAATATGCCGCATTTACGCGCGAACCCTGCTAGAGTTACCTTTACCCTGATGACTACCAAATCGCTAGGGAGGAGACAATACCGTATCCCTGCGCGCCGAACGGGCTCTGCGCGGGCGGCAGCGACAACGGACCGCCGGAAAAACCAAGGAGAGATCATGGAAAATCGGATGGAAAACCGCAGACACTTCGAGGCATGGCTGCGCCTGGCACGTCGCCTCGATTGGTCCTTCGAGCATCGCGATGCGACTTGCGTGCGTGCTTTTACCGCCTTGCAGCGTGCCATGCAAAAGTGCACGGTTTCGGTGAGGTGCGATTTGCCGAGAGAGCAAGGCAGCGAGTTCGCGCGATCTGAACGGGTCCAGGAGAGCCATTAGCGTGCGTATGCTCCCCGCCCATCGCTCGCATCCTCGCCTCCATTTGATCTTGCAATGCGAGAGCTAACCCCACATACCCGCGAGAACAAGTGCAGCGGATGCACATGCGAGCGCGCATCCGCCCAACACTCAGTGCTTGACGATGACTGCCTCCAGGTACTCGCTGGGCACGACTAACGAGTCGGGGCCGCCGGCGTTCAGGCGTTCGAGGAGCGCGGTGATGTCGGCCTGAAGCTTCTCCTGGCCGGAGGCGTCGAGCGCCGCGAACGCCTTGTGCGTCGGGCCGTAGTATTCGCGGAAGATTTCGATCCAATGTGCCGGTGACTTGTAGCGGAACTGGTAGTGCTTGCGCTCGCTCTCGATGTCGCCCGCCTCCTTGCCGAAGAGCTGCACGATATAGGGCTCGCTGCCCCAAAGCGCCGGCGGCTGGAGTCCGACCGGGGGCGGGACGTGCAGGCCGATCACCTTGAAGAGCTGACCGATGAACCCTTCCGGTGTCCAGTTCGCGAGGCCGATGCGCCCGCCGCGGCGCACCACGCGCAGCATCTCATCGGCGGCCTTGCGGTGGTCCGGCGTGAACATTACCCCGAAGGTCGAGAGTGCCACGTCGAAAGATTGATCGGCGAACGGCAGTGCCTCGGCGTCGGCGACTTTGAACGTGACGGGTAGGCCCTCTGCACTCGCCCGGGCGGAGCCCTTCGCGAGCAAAGCTTGGACATAGTCCGTGGAGGTTACATCCGCGAAGCGGCGCGCGGCGGCGAGTGTGGCGTTGGCGTTGCCGGCGGCCACGTCGAGCACGCGCTCGCCCGCGCGGATATCCGCCGCTTCCGCGAGCAACTCCCCCACGATCTGTAGGGAAGTGCCGATGACGGCGTAGTCGCCGCTCGCCCACGTGGCCTGCTGCTTGGCCTTGATGGCCTGGAAGTCGGGCGCGTTCCGTGGAATGATCGATTCCAGCCTTTCCGGTGTCGCTGACATGGCAGTCTCCTGGTGTTGTGTTTTGAGGAGGCTCCATTATTTCGTGCCGGGCGGATCGCCGCTTCACCCGGGCTCCGCGCGGTTTGCTCGATCATCCGCTAATCGAGCTTTGTTGGGAGCCGAGTATCAGCCTCATGAGCCACGACACGCTATCCGACGTCCTGCGTAGCGTCCGGCTGCAAAGCGCGCTGTTCTTTTACGTCTCCTGCCATGGCAAGTGGGCGGCGGAAGCCCCGCCCTCGCGCGAGATCGCCGCCGCGGTGATGCCGGGCGCCCACCACGTAATCGCGTATCACGTGGTGACGGAAGGCCAGTGCTGGGCTGCCATAGTCGGCGAATCGCCGCGGAAGCTCCACCGCGGTGACATCATCCTGCTCCCGCAGGGCGATCCGCACGTCGTCTCGTACGCGCCCGGAATGCGCGCCGCCCCGCGTGCCAGCGCGTATTACGATATGCGCCACCAGCGGCGGCCGTTTCGTGTCTCCTACGACAGCGACGGCGAGCCGCAGGTGGCGCCCTGCACCAGTGACTCGGTCTGTACCAACGAAGGCGCCTCGACGACGCTCGTCTGCGGCTTCATCGGCTGCGATATGCGACCCTTCAATCCCTTGATCGCCACTTTGCCGAGGTTCTTGCACCTGTGCGGCAACGGCGGCAACGCCTGGAGCGAGCAGTTCGTGCGCCTGGCGGCGACGGAATCCAGCCGGCGACGTCCCGGCAGCGACGCGCTGCTCGAGCGTCTGAGCGAGATGATGTTCGTCGATGCCGTGCGCCGCCATACCGACACCATGCCCGAAGACTCGACGGGCTGGCTTGCCGGATTGCGCGAGCGCTTTGTCGGCCGCGCTCTCGCGCTCATGCACGAGCAGCCGGCCGCGCCGTGGACGATCGGAGAGCTCGGCAGGCAGGTCGGGCTATCGCGCTCGGCGCTGCACGAACGCTTCATCGAGCTGATCGGCCAGCCGCCCATGCAGTATCTCACCCATTGGCGCATGCAGCTCGCCTCCGGATTGCTGCGCGACACCCGATCGAGCGTGGCGGCGATCGCGCTGGAAGTAGGTTATGACTCTGAGGCCGCGTTCGCGCGTGCGTTCAAGCGCATCGTGGGCGCGCCGCCGGCCACTTGGAGGCGAATGCACAGGGAGGTAACCAGGCCGTCGGAGGCGCTCTTGCCGACGCGCACGACAACGCATCTCGGCACGGAGTGATCCTACATGCGGTAGGAAGCGGCGAGCACCGCGGGGCCTTAGCAAGGGCGCGCTGATTGGGGTCTCAAAGGATGGCTATGGCCGCGATTTAGTTGAACTGTCGTCGAGCGCCGACTAAGCTAAAGATCGACGCGGAATAGTTCATTTGGGCGCCAAGAGAATCCCGCGCAGGGGTCATATGTATCAATCGTTTGCCTTGACGATTACGTTGTTGGGAATCTCGCTGATCTTAGTCGTGTTTCTCTATTTCGCATCCTCCGCGCGCGAAGTGCGCGGCGCTGGGCCAAGCAGGGCGGCGCGCTGGCGCAACGGTATTTTCTGGGTGATGCTGCTCGCGTTCATTCCAATCACGCTCTACAGCCTGACGCTTGTCCCGTTCCCGGCGAGCGTGCCGACCGGTGGCAATGCCGTGGTGGTGGACGTCGTGGGCCGCCAATGGACCTGGGACATGTCACAGGATCAGCTTCCGGTAGGGCGCACCATCGAGTTCCACGTGAGGGCTTCCGATGTCAACCACGGTTTTGCCATCTATGGCCCTGAAATGCAGGTTATCACCCAGACGCAGGCCATGCCCGGTTACACGAACGTGCTGCGCCACACCTTCACGGAGCCTGGCACCTACCAGATCTTGTGCCTCGAGTACTGCGGACTGGCCCACCACGCAATGAAAACCACGTTTACGGTGGTCGCCGCGGCGGGTGCGTGAGCGCAGGGGGTGTCGCAATGACTCCAAGCCAGTATCCCGGTAGCAATACCAGCGAGCCGGTCACCCCTGAAGTGCGTGCCTACGCGGCGGTAACCGGAGTGGTTCTGCTTTTGCTCATGTTCTTCGGCGTGCTCATGCGCATGACCCAAGGCCAATGGCTGGGCATCGGTCCGGATCTTTTCTATCAGATCATGACCGCCCACGGGATCGGCATGGTCGCTATCGTCACGCTCGGCGGCATGGCGGTGATCTGGCATTTCATGGGCCGCCATCTGGCGTTACACCGCGCCGCGGCAATTGCCAATCTGGTGCTGTTTTTGGTCGGTGTGGTGGCGGTCCTGGCGAGCATTTTCCTCGGCGGATACGCCGCGGCCTGGACGATGCTGTATCCCCTATCCAGCCACTCGCTGCGGGTATGGTCAGACCTTGCGGCGAGTGGCTATCTGGTGGGCGTGCTCCTGGTTGGAGTCGGCATGCTGGTGTTCTACCTCGAGATTGCCCGCGCCATCGCCACCCAGTACGAAGGAGGCTTCAAGGCCGCGCTCGGCTGGAAGCGGCTGAGAACCGGGAACAAGGAGGACGCCCCGCCGCCGGCGATCATCGCTGGCGCCGTTTGTACGATCGGCAACGTGGTGGGCACCCTATTCGGTGCGGTGATCCTGGTCATGATGCTGATCCACGTGTTTTTCCCGCAGTTCGCTTTTTCGGCGCTGCTCGCGAAGAACTTCATCTTCCTCTTCGGCCACGTGGTCATCAACGTGGCCATCTACATGGCGGTGGTCGCCGTGTATG
>JAKDMQ010000085.1 GCA_030452265.1 Nitrococcus sp. | reverse complement strand
CAAATCGGCGGTAATCACTGGCTCAACCAGTGGCATCGGTCTTGCCATCGCCCGCATTCTGGCGTCGGCGAGCTGCGATATCATGCTCAACGGTTTTGGTGATGCCGCCGAGATTGAAGCCGTGCGCCGCGGGATCGAGCAGGAGCACGGGGTGCGGGCGCGGTATTCCGGGGCGGATATGACCCAGCCCGCGCAGATCAGTACGATGATCGAGGATGCGGCAGACGCGTTTGGCGGCGTGGACATCCTCGTGAACAACGCCGGCATTCAATTCGTCGCGCCCATCGATGAGTTTCCCATTGAGAAATGGGACGCAATCATTGCCATCAATCTATCCTCGGCCTTTCATACGACACGCGCCGCCTTGCCGAAAATGAAGGCTAACGGTTGGGGCCGCATCATCAACATCGCCTCGGCGCACGCTCTGGTGGCATCGCCTTATAAATCGGCTTACGTTGCGGCCAAGCACGGCATGGTCGGTCTGACCAAGACCGTCGCGCTGGAGGTGGCGGAAGCGGGTATCACCTGTAACGCCATCTGTCCGGGCTATGTGCAAACGCCGCTGGTGGAAGGGCAGATTGCGGACACCGCCAAAGCACGCGGGATCAGCCGCGAAGCCGTGCTGCGTGATGTGCTGCTCGCGGCGCAGCCGACCAAGCAGTTCGTGCAGCCCGAGCACATCGGCGCGCTGGTGGTGTATCTGGCAAGCGATGCGGCGGCTGCGATCACGGGCAGCGCCTTGACCATGGACGGGGGCTGGACGGCGCAATGAGCGTCAGCCCGCGCCAAAGCGCGAGCCCCGCCAAGCAGCGAAAGCGCAGCGCGCAGAATCAGCCCAAGGGGATCAATCTGGCGCTGCAAGGCGGCGGCGCCCACGGCGCGTTCACCTGGGGCGTGCTGGACCGGCTACTGGAGGATGAGCGGATCACGATCGAGGCGATCAGCGGCACCAGCGCGGGCGCCATGAACGCCGTGGTGCTCGCCGATGGCCTGGAGAAAAACGATCGCGCGGGCGCGCGTGCAGCCTTGCACGAGTTCTGGCACGCGGCCAGTCAAGCGAGTTGCTTGAGCCTCATTCAGCGGACTCCTTGGGATCGGCTTATGGGCAATTGGAGCCTCAATAATTCACCAGGGTACCTAATGCTCGATCTGGTGAGCCGCCTGGCCTCGCCCTATGAGCTCAACCCGCTGAACCTGAATCCGCTGAGAGATTTCCTTGCTCAGCAGATCGATTTCGATGCGGTACGGCATTGCCCCGGAATCAAACTGTTCATCTCGGCAACCAACGTGCGCACCGGGCGGGCACGGATCTTCACCAACCCCGAGCTCTCACCCGATGCCATTATGGCCTCCGCCTGCCTGCCGCACCTGTTCCAGGCCGTGGAGATCGACGGCGAGGGCTATTGGGATGGCGGCTACATGGGCAATCCGGCTTTGCATCCGTTCATCTATCGATGCGCGACGCGCGATATCGTGATCGTTCAGATCAACCCGATCGATGCGCCGGGTACCCCTAAGAGCGCTCGGGATATTTTGGATCGCGTCAATGAAATCACCTTCAACAGCAGCCTGATGGGCGAGCTGCGTGCCATCGAATTCGTAACCCGGCAGCTTGATGAGGGCAGCCTGAACCCGGTGCGATACAAGCGTATGCTTATTCACCGGATCGACGGAGAGGCGGAGCTCAAGCTCTTGGATGCCTCAAGCAAGCTCAATGCCGAATGGGAGTTCCTGCAGGCACTGCGTGGGATGGGCCACCGTGCCGCGAGCCATTGGCTGGATCAGCACTTTGACCAAATCGGCCAAGAATCGAGCGTGGATCTGCGCGCCCTATTCGCCTGATCGGTTGGTGATTGTGAAGCCCGCTAACCCATGACCGTTGATCTCTTGGCCGATTTGCCGCTACTGCTCCTTGCCGCCTTTGTTGCCGGGACGCTCAACGCCGCCGCCGGCGGTGGCAGCTTTTTGACCTTGCCAGCGCTGATATATGCCGGCTTGCCGCCGGTAGCCGCCAACGCCACCGGGACAGTGGCGCTACTGCCTGGCTACATATCGAGCACCTTCGGGTTCAGGGACGATATACCGAGAGAGTTTTCACTATGGGGATTGGTAGCAGCGAGCCTGGCTGGCGGGGTGGCAGGCGCCGCGCTGCTCGTGCTCACACCGAATCGAGTGTTCGACACCCTGATCCCGTGGCTATTGCTCGCCGCCACGGGCGCATTCGCGCTCGGTCCGCGATTGCGCCGGGCCGGCAGTGAGGGGAGCGCGGCCAGCCTGCCCGTGGTCCTGCTTAGCGTATTTTTCCTCGCTCTCTATGGCGGTTACTTCAGCGGCGGCCTTGGTATCGCTCTGCTGGCCCTTTTCAGCGCGCTGGGCCTGGCCGATCTGAATGCCGCCAACGGGCTGAAGAATCTGGTCTCGGCGTTGCTAACGACGATCGCCGTAGCGGTTTACGCTTGGGGTGGCATCGTCTCCTGGCCGGAGGCATTGGTTATGATGCTCGCGGCAACCGCGGGCGGTTATTTGGGCGCGCGCTGGGTACGCCGCATGAAGCCAACCTATGTCCGCCACGGCGTCATAATCATCGGGCTTGCGATGGCGGTGGTTTTCTTCGCTCGTTGAATCCGCTCATAGCAGCCCGAGGTTTGCGGCATCGGCAAAGGGCTGCGGCCACGCGCGCTACGAGGCGCTAGCCATAGCTCGTCAGCGCCGGTATTTGGCGTTAGCCTACCGACGAGGTTTGCGATCAGCGTTGGCCGCGTCATAACCAACGAGCACCATGCCGGCGATGAATACAACGAATGCTAGAGCGACCAACCAGAGCATCACGCATCCTCCAACGCGCTGAACCGGCGCAATGCCGCGTGATTCACGCCGATGATTACCGCGGTAATGGCGATTACCGCGAGCACTGCCAATACAACGAGCGATTGCGCGGCACGCGTGTAGTAATGAGCAACCATGCAATTACGGCGGCATCAAGTGCGGCGCTTATAGTGAAGACCACCTTAAGCCAGCCGATTTCCTCTTTGATGCGATCGAGCTTCGCAATGCACCCACGATAGCGCCAAACAACCCATCGGTATACTGCGCACCACGCATTCATGGGTGTTGCGGGCAAGATTGGTCGCGAGACCCGCAGTCTCTGCAACGAAGCTGCAGAGCACGCATTATCATTTGCACCGCGATCGTTCAGCGGGCAGCTAAGTTGTGTCGTGGGTGAGTGTTATTATCAGATTGCGCATTTATCGTTAATAGCAATGGCTGCAATAATCACGAGTGAGCATACCGACCACGCAAAGCGGCCCCGCCGGGCACTTTGAGGTCGCCAGCACCACGGATGAGGCTGTGCGCGCCTGCGGTCGGCTCGACGGGATTACCGCTCTGCTGCCCGACCCGGAACTTTTTCTCTACGATTGGACGTGGGTGAATTCCGAGGGTTCGCGCTGACGGATCAACTGCCAGCGCACTGGAGGGACAAACCTTTTTCCAGGATGCCTATCGGATGCTGGGCATCCGCAAGGCAGCTACATTTCATGAGGCTGCCCGCGACCTCCGGGTAAGCACATGAGCTATCTGCTTGCCGTCACCCACGAAGTTGCCGCCAATTGGACAAAGCGCATCAAGATTCCGAATGCGTGCATTGGCTTGGGAATTCGTTTCATGGCACCTTACGAAATGCTACGCGTCGAGAGAGCTAGGTTTGTACTCGAGGCATGAACACGAACCACAAGACAACGCCCTCCGCGGATTGCCAGCGCATGCTGGAAAGCTTGCGCCAAGCCGTTGCCAAGACCCTGGAGCGGAAGCGCCGGCTTGGCCAGTACGCGGTGATCTGGCAAGACGGCAAGCCAGTGATAATCGACGCCGAGCCGCCCCGCGTGGCGGAAGACGCTGCTTCCGATACCTGGCACGATTGATGCCGTCGTACCCACGGCCACCCCACGAGTAAAGGATGCTGAAGTGAAGGCAACCTCCGAGGCCGCATTTGAAACCGCCATCGAGGCGGTGCTACTGGCCAATGGCTATGCGCGGGTCGAGGCACAAGGCTTTGACCGCGAACGGGCGGTCTTTCCCGCTGAGGCGCTGGCGTTTATCCGCGCCACCCGGCCCAAGGTGTGGGAAAACTGGAAGCGCTGCACGGCGGCGAGACCGAGGAACACCTTTCGCTGTCGCGCTTGATCGACATCATCAACGAGCGTTTCGGCGGCGAGCTGAACGAGGCGGACCAACTGTTCTTCGATCAGATTGCGGAAGCGGCCAGCCAGAACGAGTCGCTACAGAAAGCCGCGGAAGTGAACTCGCTCGACAAGTTCCAATTGGTGTTCCGGCAGGTACTGGAATCGCTGTTCATCGAGCGTATGGAACTGAACGAAGAGCTGTTCACCGACTACGTGGGCAAGCCGGATATGCAGGAGCTCATTTCCAAGTGGCTCGGTAGCCAGGTCTACGAGCGCCTAGAGCGAGTAAGAAACGCCCCGAGGGGGAAGGGCTGATTAGTTGTCTTCTCCTCATTCCGGTGAAGGCCGGGCAAGATCGTCGGGAACGATTTTGACCAGCTTTAGCGGGCCCGAAGGGCGCACGCCATGGATGGTGTGCGTAATCCAGGATGAGCAAGATGGACCCCGGCCTGCCCCGGGGTGACGAAGTACCCAGGCCCCCGGATCGTATCCGGGGCGGGCTTTCGCCGGGGTGGCGGTGCACAACAGGTTTTTCGAGATCCCCGTTTGCCTTCGTTCCCCGCTGTCCGGCAATACTAAGGAATGCATTGGGAAAGCCTCATGAAGTGCTGAACAAGTATTTACGGAGATCGGAAATGCACTCTCCTGGGAGCGCGGGCGTCTCGCCCGCACACGCCCGCAACGCCGTGCCACGCAGGGGAATGCGGGCAAGATGCCCGCGGTCCTAGGGTGGTTTTCACTGGAGCTGACGACAGTCTGCCTGCGATTGTGCACGTGCAATTGTCGTGAGGGTTGGCATGGCGAGTGTTCGTTGAAAATCCAAGAGGCCTTTTCAGCGTATTCCTTAGTACCCATGGGACATAAATTCGCACACGTATCCTTGGCATCGCTTCCGCTCAGGTGACGGCTTGCTATGGAACTGTGTCTACTCAGGTTGAGCAGGTCACAATACGTTGCTGTATTTATGCCAAGGAGTACTTAGTAAGGCGCGGGTCAGCAGAAAAACATACGACAGCCAAGGAGCAAACATTGGCGACGCAATGCGACTTCGAATTCATCCATGCGGCCGATATTCATCTGGATAGCCCCATGCGTGGCCTTGCCCGCTACGATGGCGCGCCGATCGAGCGCCTGGCGAACTGTGCGCGGGAAGCCTTTAGCAACCTCATCGATTACGCGATAGCCGAGCATGTGCGTTTCGTCGTGATCGCCGGCGATCTCTACGACGGCGACTGGCGCGACTTCAACACCGGGCTGTTTTTCATCCAGGAGATGGGCCGCCTGCGGGACGCCGGTATTCGCGTCGTCTTGCTGTACGGCAATCACGATGCCGCCAACGTCATGACCCGCTCGCTCGATCTGCCGGCAAACGTGCACAGCTTCGACCACAAGCAGCCGAGCAGCATAGAATTCGATGAGCTCGGTGTCGTCTTCCACGGCCAGAGCTTCGAGCGCCGTGATGTCACCGATAACATCGCGCGCGCCTACCCCGCGCCATGGCCTGGGCGGTTGAATATCGGCGTCTTACACACCGCGCTGGAGGGTAACAGCCAGCACGCGAGCTATGCCCCCTGTACGCTCGGCGAGCTTGCGGCCAAGGGTTATGATTATTGGGCGCTTGGCCACGTCCATCAGGCGTGCGTGCTCCACGAGCAGCCCTACATCGTCTTCCCGGGCAACCTCCAGGGCCGCCATGCCCGCGAGTGCGGGCCGAAGGGCGCCTACCGGGTGTCCGTTCGCGACGGCGCGATCGACGCCTTGGAGCACGTCGCTTGCGATGTCATGCGCTGGGCCGAGCTGAACATTAAGGCCGATGGCATCGATGAAGCACACCAGTTGATCGGGCGCATTACGCAGGCCCTCGAGGCGGCGGTGAATGACGCCGATGCTCGGACCTTGGCGGCGCGGATAACCGTCACCGGGCGGCCCGCCTGCTACCGCGAGATCATGCGCGACCAGGAGGGTTTCATCGCCGATGTGCGAGCGGCGGCCGTCGCACTCGCCGGTGATCGGGCCTGGGTCGAGAAAGTCAAGCTCAAAATAGCGCCCGCGCTGGATACAAGCGATCCGCGGCGCCAGGACGCCGTCTCGGAGCTGGCCGAGCTGCTAACCCAAGCGGGCGGCGATGAGACGCTTGGCGCACAATTGCGCGCCGAGTTCGGCGCGCTGGTCGCGAAGCTGCCCGCCGAACTGCGCGCGGATCCGGAACTGGAGATGGTGCGCCAGCTCGGAGATGGACGGCTGGATCACATCCTGGACGATCTCGGTGCCTACGCGATCGCTCAGGTTACGGCGCGCGGGGACTAGGACCGTCGTGCGCTTCGCAGCCTTGTCATTGCTGCGCTACGGACGCTTCACGGATCGGGAGCTCGGCCTGCCGTGCCGCGAGTGTGATTTCCACGTCATCTATGGGCCAAACGAGGCCGGCAAGTCCACCTGCCAGAGCGCGGTGGGCGATCTGCTGTTTGGTATTCCGACACAGACGTCGCTCAACTTTTTGCATGCCAACAAGGATCTGCGCATCGCTGCCACGCTGGAGCGCGAGGGTGAGACACGCCGCGTGTTCCGGCGTAAGGGTAATAAGGACACGCTGCTCGATGAGGCGAGCAACCCGCTTGCCGAAACCGTGCTGGACGCTTTCCTTGGCGGTGCGGATCGGAGATTCTTCGAGCGTATGTTCAGCCTCGATCACCGCCGCTTGGAGGAAGGTGG
This sequence comes from Nitrococcus sp., assembly GCA_030452265.1. Classification (GTDB taxonomy): domain Bacteria; phylum Pseudomonadota; class Gammaproteobacteria; order Nitrococcales; family Nitrococcaceae; genus Nitrococcus. Next base: position 6,468 of record JAKDMQ010000085.1, on the reverse strand, counting down.
GCAGGAGATCCTGGCCGCCGAAGGGCATGTCGGGCAGACGTTGTTTGCCGCCGGCGCGGGCCTATCCGGGCTGCATCAGATCCTGCGGCGGCTGGATCAGGAGGCCGATGCGCTCTGGGCGCCGCGGGCCTCGAAGAAACGTACGTACTATGCGGCGGAGGATCGCTTGAAGGAAGCCCGCCAGCGCCTGAGAGAGGCTTCGGTGGCGGTGAAGAGCTGGAAGGATTTGATCCGTAAGGCGGAGGCTATAGGCAAGTCCCTGGAGAGCGCGCGAGAAGCGCTGGCCGATGCCGACGGGCGCAAGGCACGCGCGGAGCGAATTCGCCGCGTGCTGCCCCATCTGACGACTCTGCGCCAATACCAGGAGGAGCTTGCCGCGCTGGGTGAGATTTCCCCGCTACCCGAGGATGCATCGGAACAACTGCGGCAATTCGCGGAGCAGCAAATTCGCGAGCAGACGCGCTTCGGCGGCATCGAGCGCCAGCTTGCGGAGGCGCGAGACAAGATCACCGGCATCGTCTCGAACGAGGCCATATTGAGTGTCGGAAAAGAGATCGATTCGCTGGCGCAGGAGCGCAGCCTGGTCGAGCAGGCGCGGCGCAAGCGGCCCGGTAAGGAAGCGGAGCTTTGCGCCGCGTACCGCAAGGTGCAGCATCTCTCCCGTGGCCTGGGCTGGGAAAACACCGAGCCCGCTAGCATCCTGGCACGGCTGCCCGCTCTGATCCGCCGCGATGATCTACGGGCGCGGATCGATGGGCATGACAAGTGCCACCGGGATCGGACTGAAGCGCACAGACGCCAGATGGAGCTGGAGCGCGAGGGCGCCCGAGTCGATGCCAAGCTTCGGGCGCTCGGCACGACTGGCGAGGGTGACGAGCTTGCCACGGCCTTGAGCGATGCCCAGCGCCTGGGTAATCCCGAGGGGCAGGTTGGGGAATGGCAGACTCGGCGCGAGCGGCTGGCGCAGGAGCTGCAGGAGAGTCTCGCCGGACTCCCGGGTTGGCGCGGATCGCCAGACGACCTCGCCACGCTGTCGGTGCCGGCGCGCGCGGCGATCGAAACGCATCGCGATGCGCTCGATACCCTCGCCGGCCAGATCGAGAACATCGCTCGTCAAAAGGAGGCAGAAGAGAGCCGGCTGCAATCGCTGCAGCTCGATCGCGAGCAGGCCCTGCGCGACGGACAGGCCATCCCGCGCGAAACCTTGGCGGCCACCCGCGAAGAACGCAATGGCTATTGGCAGAGCATTCGGGCCCGCTGGCTCGAGCAAACCCCGCCGGAGCCTAGCGCGCCCACAAACGAGGCACTCGCCGAGTGCTTGGCCGCGGCGCTCAACGAGGCGGATGAGGTGGCGGATCGTCGTTTTGAGAATGCCGAGGCCGCCGCCGCGCTCGCCAAGATCGATCGGGACATCGAGCGCACTCAGGCGGCGATCGCCCAGAGCGAGCGGCGCCGCGGGGAGGTGGCGACCGAGCGCGAGCACAGGCAGGCCGAATGGCTGGCCTGCTGGCAAGACACCTACGTCACACCAGGCTCACCGGTCTCCATGCTGGAGTGGCTGGATCGGCGCGATCGGCTGTTGGATCTCCGGCGCGAGCTGACCGAGATGAATCGCCAGGCCGAGTCGCTGCGCGGGCAGATGCGCGCACACCGGGTGCGGCTCGAGATGGTCCTCTACTCACTCGGTGCTCCGGATATGCCGAAGTCCGCCTCGTTTGCGGGCGTATTGGAGCGCGCCGGCAACGTGCTCGGTCAGATCAGAGACGCGCGTGCCCAAAAGCGCCAATTGGACGCGCAACGCCAGGAGCTTGCCGAGCGCCTGGCGGATGCGACGCAGCAAGCGCAGGAGGCCGACACAAGCTACAAGCGTTGGTGCGAGGGCTTCACGGCCGCGCTTGGCGCATGCGATCTCGACCGCGGCCTTGGGCTGGATGCCGCCAAGGGCGCGCTGCAAACGCTCGGCGATCTTGCTGATCAGGTGGCTAGCGTAGAGCGCCTGAGAGAAGACATCGCGCAGGATTCCCAGGTGATCGCAACGTTCGGCGAGCGCGTCGAGCGTTTGTCGCGAGAGCTCGGCAGCGATGCCAGAGATCAAGACCCCGTCGGGGCCGCACAACGGCTGTCCGAGGAGCTTACGAAGGAACGTCAAAAGCGCCTCAAGCGCCAGGATGAGGTGCAGCGCATCGAGCGACTGGAGGAGGATATTAAGCAGGCGCGAGAGGCGCTCGAGCAAGCCGACGCGCGGATAACGCGCTTGTGCGCAACCGCCGGTGCAAAGGATATCGCCGGGCTCAACGAGGTTATCCGGCGGGATATGCGCGCCCGCTCGCTGCGAGAGACGCTTCAGGAAGCGAGCAAGGCGGCGCTGCAGGCCGGTGATGGTAAATCGCTGGAGGAACTGCAGACGGAGTCGGCCGATGCCGAGGTCGACCGCCTCATCGCGGAGATCAGCGGGCTCGATCAGGTCATTACCGCGCGCCGGCAGGAGCTCAACGAGCTGAGCGCCGATCTGCGCGATGCCGAGTCGGAGCTCAAGCGCCTCGGCGGCGGCGAGCGCGCCGCGATCGCGGAGAACGAGCGCCAGCAAGCCCTGAGCGATATGGGCGAAGCCGTGCAAGGCTATGCGTGGAAGCGCGGCGCGGCGATGCTGCTGCGCTGGTCGCTCGATCGCTATCGCCGGGAGAAGCAGGGGCCGCTGCTGAGCCGCGCCGGTGAGCTCTTCAGGGTGCTGACGCTCGGGGCTTTCGACCACCTGGAAGTGGACTTCGACGAGCAAGATCGCCCTGAGCTTACCGGGCTGCGCGCGAGCGGCGAACGGGTCTGGGTCAGCGGCATGAGCGATGGCACCGCGGATCAGCTCTACTTCGCGCTGCGGGTGGCCGCGATCGAGGAATATCTGGACAAAGCGCCCGGGCTGCCGTTCGTGGCCGATGATCTGTTCATCAACTTCGATGATGCGCGCGCGGTCGCCGGGCTGAAGATCCTCGCGGCGCTCTCACGCCGGACACAGGTGCTGTTCTTTACCCACCACGCGCATCTGGTGGAGCTCGCCGAGCGCTCTGTGCATGGCGCGCTACCGCGGGTCTACTTGTGATGGGAAGGCCAGCAACGCCCGCATATGCCGATCAGATAGCGTATGAGGATGAAATGCGGGGCTCAGTCTGTAAAATAGAGTGTCCTGGATAACATGATCGGGACATGCCTCTATGGCAACGGCCGATCACAGGTATCAGAAGATCCGCTCCAGTATTCATATCAACCGCGGCACTAATGCATCATCAAATAGCAGAGGGCTCCAATGGCTATTCCAGCAACTATCACAACCAGCAAAGGCAACATCAAGGTCAATTTGTTCGCGGATACAGCACCCGTGACGGTGGCAAGCTTTGCCAATCTGGCGCAGAGAAAATTCTATAATGGCCTCAGCTTTCACCGCGTAATCGCCCATTTCATGATTCAAGGCGGGTGCCCGTTGGGCACGGGCACCGGTGGCCCGGGCTATCAGTTTGAAGATGAATTCAGCCCAAAGGTTCGTCATGACAAGCCCGGCGTGCTTTCCATGGCAAACGCGGGGCCTGGGACCAATGGCAGTCAGTTCTTTATCACCCACACTCCCACGCCCCATCTGGACGACCGCCACACCGTGTTCGGCGAGGTCGTGTCAGAGGCCGACCAAGAGGTCGTCGATAGCATTAAGCAAGGTGACAGGTTAGTTGGCGTGACGATAGAAGGTGATGCGACCGAGCTATTGACGAGCATGCAAGATCGAGTCAACGACTGGAACAAGGCCATTGACGGCAAATTTCCTGACCTCGGCAAGAAATAAAGGCCGCCGGCGGCGTGGTGGGCTATCGGGCAGCAAGCGCCGTTCCAACAGTCTGCCTCTCGATGGCTTCTAGGGCCAGCGTCTGATGCCCGCGCGCAAGGGCACGCGCTGGCCCAATGGGCTTAACGTGTTGCTGTGCTACCGCTGCTGCACGCAAAAAAGACTCGTACGTCTACCTATACGCGCGAATAGCGGAAGTCGGGTCGGCTTCGCTCACGGTTTTCTGATTGTTTACATGCTTCAGGCTGGCTTTTGAATCGTGCTTCCGGTGCGCGGAGTTGCCTACATGATCGGGACTACGTGTAGAGCCTGCCGAGGGAGGCATAGATTCAGCTACGGTGTTACCGTAAACCTGCGCTACTTCTATCTTATCCGCGGCAATAGAAAAGCGCACGTAACCGCCGCTCAATTCCCAGCGTAAGGTCAAGGAGCCGGCATCGATCTGTTCCAGAACCCCCATGTGATGCGAGCCATCTCCGGTAATGATGCGGGTGCGCTCACCGACATGATGGACTAGATCGGCCACTGGGATATCGTGAAAGCTCGGCTGTGCCGTGGATGATTCGGCAGCCGCTGCCTGCGCAGCAGCCGGGAATCGGCCGTCGTCGCTGTTGATCCAGAGCTGCCATGCCTCGGAGGGATTTTGGATAGACACACCATTGATTGCGAGCGAGACCCGCGCGTGCGTGAGCAATTGTTGTTCGTCCATCCGGTACAGCTTAGCCGCGGCCACGGGCTCATCGAAGTTGAGCGCGATGAGGATTTCGCCGCCGTGGCCGGCAAAATCTCGATACTGTGTGAGCAATTGATCGCTCGGCGCAAGTTTGCGATCGCGGTAGAGCGCGCGCACGGCGCCAAGATGTCGATCGAGAAAGGCGGCTACGGACATGTTCTGCTGACTTGCGCACAAGAGGTTGCGCTTGGTATTGAACCCTCGATCGATATGGCGGATGTGCAAACCGCTCACGGTAACGGGTAGCGTTGTCAGTGCGGCTGGATCCCGCAGGGGAACAAACGGGTGGCCCACGTCAATCGCCGCCTCCACACGGGTCGCGGCAAGCTCTCGCAAGTCGATCTTTAGCGACAGTGCCAGTTGCCGGGCAGGGCTGCGCAGGCGCAGCGCTACATTCGCGTAGACCATGCCCCCGCCCGATTGCCCAAGAACGGCTTGATCCAAATCCTCGATACCCTTACAGCCTAGTGCCGCAAGTGGGGTTTTCCACAAGTAACCGTTCGTGATTTGGTTGAGCTGCTGGAAAAGCGCTCCATCCGAGCGCAGCGCAACGTCTTGGGCGTCGATCCGCACAGTGCCGGTGAGCTCCCCCGTCAGGAGGCGTCGCACCAGCTCTTCTGGTCTGAAGCCGCTTGGGAGTCTTATGGTAAGCGTCTTGATGGATAGCGTATCGTCGACCGTCAGCGGTGCTATGACAAGCCCGCGGATCTGCATCCGCCCATCCAGACCCGCGCTTACGCTATCCCACTCGATGCTGGCGTATGGAGCGGCGAGCCGCGCGAGCTCCTCGACGCCGCGGCGAGCTTGGAACCAGATATAGAGCTTCGCAAGCCCAAAGCCCACCAATCCGGCAGCGAGCACGACAATCATGACGCGGGCTATATGTCTACGCGTTGGGCTCATTTTCGCTCGCCCTTTTGCTGTGGCGATATCCGGGGCAGTCTCTAAGAAAGCCGATCGAGCGTCAGAGCGATGCGATCCAAGTCACAGTTGTCTACGGTTGAGCAAATCCGGATACGAGTGGCGAACACGATGGTCTTCGACCTGGAGTCGCAGCGGAAGAACAGGCGGAATCGCCGACCGATCTTCGCGCGGCGCCAATGCCGGCATGTCGGTCCCAACGTGTTGCCTTGCCGATACTCCTCCCGCGCCGGAGTAGTCGGCACGGTTTCCAGGATCAACTGGCTCAGCGTCCGCAACAGCTCGACGTTGGCGTTGCCCTCGAAGCCTTCCGGGTCGCTGCGCTGCGCGCGCTCGGCCGCCGCGTGCAGCTTGCGTAGCTGCTCCACGATGCACTCATGGGACAGCAGTACCCATCCATGGCGCTGCATCAAATCGCGACTTCACCCTCGATGGGCTCATCGAGGTCCTTGGCGCCGCCGGCGTTGGCAAGCATGGCTTGGGCAAGATCCTCCGGCAACGTCCGGACGTTTTCGCCACCACGGATATCCGCCTCCAGCAGCCCCAGGAAGGCGCCGATCGCTGGGTCTTCGTGCGCGGCCTCGGCGCGGGTGACGAGTATTTCGCCGCCGCGCAGCTCAAACGCAACCTTGCCGCCGGTCGTCACCCCCAAGGCTTGGCGAACGAACTTGGGCAGAGTGATCTGTCCTTTGGACGTGAGCGTGGTTTGTTCGTAGATAGTGCCCGACCGAAAACCCCAAAATCCAAAAACCAGCGCGCGCCCCAGGCGCAGACATCGTAAATATTCGCGCCCAATGGTGATCTTCGAAGTATCGCACGCCAATTCAGCCGATTGTTGGCCTTTTTTATGCTGATTTGGTGCCAATGCGGCAAACTTAGGGCATAGGAATACGCTAAAAAAGACTCATTGGATTTTCAACGAACACTCGCCATGGCAACCCTCACGACGATTGCACGCGCACAATCGCAGGCAGACTGTCGTCAGCTC
>JAKDMQ010000306.1 GCA_030452265.1 Nitrococcus sp. | reverse complement strand
TGCTAGGAAAGCATGTGCCGCATTTCAAGCCGGGAAAGCAAATGCGGGAACGGGTTAATTTCAGCCGCGATTACCCGATTGGTTAGGGTGGTTCGGGGCGCTAGAAACGGACGGGCGTGCTGATCGCACACGGCGTATCGCGGCTCAATAGCGGCCGAGGCAATCCTTGCCGGCGATCGTAACGGGCGAGGACAGAAGGCAGCTACACTGTAATAACCGGCTTGGTGCCGGGCGAGTGATTGCATCCTGGGCAGCGCTTGCCTAAGGAGCGAGACTATTCACGCTAGGCTCGGGCTGCAGCATGTCAGGTGGGAGCAGCCCGGCCATCTCGGGCTCTGGAGTGGTTGGAAAACATGCAACGACTCGTCGATCTGATTGTGATCATCGTCATCGTGCTATTGGGGCTCAGCTTTGCCATGCTCAACAAAGATGTGGTGCAGCTGAACTATTATTTTGGCTCTGTCACCACGCCGTTGTCGCTGCTGCTGACCGTTGTGCTGATCGTGGGCGCCGTCCTGGGCGTGCTATCCACCATTGGAATAGTGGTGCGCCAGCGGGCGGAGATTGCCCGGCTGCGCCGGCGGACCAGGATGGAGCGCAAGGCAATCAGCGAGCGCAGTAAGTTGCCGGTCAGCACTACGACCTAGGGCCTGTTGACGTTCAGCCGCGGCGCCGTGGCTGGATGTCGACAGCCCTTAATCACAAACCGCTCGGGCTTGTAGCTACCCCGGGCGGCTGACTCAGCGCGGCGTGTATTGACCGATAAGTAAAATGTGGTACTATTTCACAATCTCCTCCAGGATGGAGGGGAGAAAGGAAGCTGAGATCGTTTCGATCTCTAGCCAAGGATTAGCATGGAGAGGAGGCTGATTCCCATGAAAGCACTTCGCGTTATTATGCTTGCCTGTGCACTTGCTTTGATGCCAGTTCTGGCGTTTGGGGCTAAGATCAATATCAACACGGCGGGGGTTGATATCCTGCAGCAATTGGATGGGATTGGTCCATCCAAAGCCCAAGCCATTGTCGATTATCGTAAGCGCAACGGCAGCTTCGAGTCGCTTGCGGACTTAGTGAAGGTGCGTGGCATAGGCGAGCAAACGCTAACCGAGAATCAGGACCGAATTACCCTGGAGTAAGATCGGTGCTCGATCCCGTTGAACAGGCCGCGTCATACGCGGCCTTTTCATATCCTCTAAGTTATTAATTTAACGCAATCTATGGTGGAGCCGAGGGGAGTCGAACCCCTGACCTCGACAATGCGAATGTCGCGCTCTCCCAACTGAGCTACGGCCCCTCGCAGTTTGCGGCGCGAAGTGTAGCACTGGTGCTCCCCGAGTTCCAGTATAGCCATTGCCATGTGAAAGCACCGTGGGTGGAATCCCATGATGATCTCCATCATTATTCCGGCACTCGATGAGGCCGCAACCATCGCGGCAACGCTGCGCGAGCTACAGCCGTTGCGCAAGCGCGGACACGAGGTGATCGTGGTCGACGGTGGCAGCCGGGATGACACGCGGTGCGTTGCGGCGGGATTCGCCGATCAGGTGCTGGTTGCGCCTCGAGGTCGGGCGCGGCAGATGAATGCCGGGGCGGTGAATGCGACCGGTGCGGTGTTGTGGTTTTTGCACGCCGATACGCTGATTCCGGCGGATGCCGCGGATCAGATAAATGACGCATGGGCGCGCGGCCATCATTGGGGTCGATTTAATGTGCGATTCCCAGGGCGAGCACCGCTCTTGCGCGCAGTCGCCTGGGCGATGAATCGGCGCTCCTGCCTAAGCGGCATCGTTACCGGAGACCAGGGGCTGTTCGTTGACCGCGCCCTCTTTGAAAGGCTCGGTGGATATCCGGATCAGCCCCTTATGGAGGACGTGGCGTTGTCAAGGCGGTTGAAGCGCGGCGGGCGTCCGGCCTGTCTGCCCGGCCCGCTGATTACCTCCGCTCGGCGCTGGGAGCGCCATGGAATCTGGGCTACGATTACCCTGATGTGGTATCTGCGCCTCGCCTACTTTCTCGGTGCCGACCCGCGAGCGCTGCATCGTCTCTATGAGCGGCAGGCATCAGGGCCGTAGTGCCGAGGTTTGTTATGACGCCGCAAGTCGCAAGCGCAAGCGTATGCCATCCGGCTGCGCGACTGCTGGTTTTTGCCAAAGCGCCCGTGGCGGGCCGGGTCAAGACGCGGCTGATAGAGATGTATGGCCGGCAGGGCGCGGCGATGCTTTATCAACGCCTGCTTCGGCGCACGCTGGTGACCGCGGTGCACGCGCGCGCCGCGCCGGTAGAGCTCTGGGTGACCCCTGGCCGTGCGCACCCCTGGCTTGCCGCTCGTGCCCGCGAGCATGGATTGGTGGTACGGGTTCAAATGACGGGCGATCTGGGTCAGCGCATGCATCGGGCGTTGCGCTGGACTTTGCGTACGGCGCCATTCGCGGCCATCATAGGCGGCGATTGCGCCGCGCTGACACCTTGGCAATTGCGGCAAGCCTTCGACTGGCTCGCCGATGGCGCGGATGCCGTGTTCGGGCCGGCCGAGGACGGCGGGTATGTCCTGGTGGGGTTGCGTCGGCCGCAGCCGATGCTGTTCCATGCCATGCCCTGGGGGGGGGGCGAGGTGATGGCCGCGACCCGCAAGCGGCTGCGCCGGTTGGGTCTGCGCTGGGTAACGTTGCCGTTGAGCTTTGATATCGATTGCCCCAGCGACCTGGTACGCCTGCGGCGGGAATCCGCATCGGCATTTGGCACTCTCGCAGCGGCAAAGTATCCTACCCCGGCGACTGCGACAGGCAGGTAGCGCCACAAGAACGACGCCAGAGCCTTCGAGAGAGCGGATTCCACCATGAGTTTCGAGCGTAATCCACGCTTCGTCAGCCGTCTTACCCGTGACACGCTTGCCATTATTCTCGCCGGTGGCCGTGGCGGGCGTCTGGCGAACCTCACCGATTGGCGCACTAAGCCGGCTATACCCTTCGGCGGCAAGTTCCGACTGATCGATTTTCCGCTGTCGAGCTGCATCAACTCCGGTATTCGCCGGATCCAGATCATCACCCAGTACAAGTCGCACTCGTTGATTCAGCATGTTCAGCGCGGCTGGGGCTTCCTGCGCGGTGAATTCGGAGAGTTCGTGGAAATCATCCCCGCCCAGCAACGCCTGGACAAACCGCTGTGGTTTGCCGGCACCGCCGATGCGGTTCACCAGAACATCGACATCATCAAGGCGCATCGGCCGCGTTACATCCTGATTCTGGCCGGGGACCACGTCTACAAGATGGATTACGGCCCTATAATCGCCCTGCACCTGGAGCGCGCCGCGGACATGACTGTGAGCTGTGTGGAGATGGCGCGGGAGCGGGCGCAGGCGTTCGGCGTGATGA
>JAKDMQ010000305.1 GCA_030452265.1 Nitrococcus sp. | reverse complement strand
TTACGATGTCTGCGCCTGGGGCGCGCGCTGGTTTTTGGATTTTTGGGGTTTTCGGTCGGGCACTACTTAGCCTCGACCCGTTCAACGTCTACGCCGCGCTGGCACGCCTGGCCCCGCTACTCGAAGAGCTGGCGGCCGAGGCGGCTCTGCAAGCCGGCGCCGCGCCCGAGGATCTGTCCGCCGCCGGTGCGCCATTGCTCGACATCGGCGCCGAGCGCCATGCCACCTGGGAGGCACGGCTCTTTGCTTCGTAATCAGGCACCTGACCAAGCGATACCCGAGGGCCACCCACACCGTGCCAGCGCCCATTACGGCCGGTGCCGGTATTCCGGCGATCGGCCCGGGTCATCGGCCAGCCGGCCCGGCGCAATGCGTGCCCACGCCCGCCTTGCTACAGAGCACGTCATCTTGCCGGACGGGCGCGGACGTAGCCGCGTCTCCACGCTGCACTCCGAGGCCCCGCTGATGCTTCGACTTACCATAGCCGGGAAGGCCGAACCGTGGGCCGCAAACGTGCCGGATGCGGCGCGGGTTTGTCTGGCCGCCGGGGCCGCCGGACCGATCGGTGGCGACCAGCTCGCTCTAGAAGTCGACGTTGGAGCTGACAGTGTGCTGATTCTGCGTGACATCTCTGCGACGCTGCTGCTTCCGGGGCCCGATGGCGAGCCGTCGCGCACCCGCACCGATATCCACGTCGCCGCGGGCGCCACCTTCATCTGGCTACCGGAGCCCATGATCGCGGCCCGAGATTGTCACCACATCAACGACGTCCGCGTCGAGCTCGACTCCGGCGCCCGCCTGCTGCTACGGGAGGAATTGCTGCTGGGGCGCCACGGCGAAAGCCCCGGAACCGTACGCCAGCGTCTGCGTGTCCGGCTCGGAGGATGCCCCCTGTACCAACAGCACTTGGACATCGGGCCCGGCGCTGCCGGCTGGGACAGTCCGGCGGTGGTCGGAGACCACCGGGCGCTCGGATCGATCCTCGCCGTCGATCCTGCTTGGAGCGACGGCACTCCGCCCGCTCGGCCGCTTGCCGGCGATGCGGCGCTGCTGCCCCTCAGCGGCCCGGCCGTGCTGGTCAGCGCCCTTGGCGCCGACAGCCTCGCGCTTCGCCGCAGCCTCGACGGCGGCCTCAAGACTCTTGGCCCGCCATTCGGGAGAGTCCCACCATGAGCCAGCGACGTAGTCCATATATGGGCAGAGTGGCATCGATGCTCATCATTGACCGCGCGATCGAAGACGATGGACTTCGCCTGCGGCTCAGGCCATCCTACGGCTCTATCCACGATTGCTGCCGAGGAGCCAACACAAACACAGGAGACTCCTACCGTGTCCGAGAACCAGAGCCGTAGTTCAAATTCCATGACCTCCCGCCCACTTCGTCTCGGAGTTGCCGGTCCGGTAGGCACGGGCAAGAGCTCGCTGATTGCCACCGTGTGCCGGACTCTGGCCCATAAATACAACCTCGGTGTCATCACCAACGACATTTATACCGATGAAGATGCCCGCTTCCTGCGTTCCGCCGGCGTGTTGCCCGCGGAACGGATCCGTGCCGTGGAAACGGGCGCCTGCCCGCACACGGCCATCCGCGATGACGTGACCATGAATCTGCTCGCTATCGAGGACATGGAAAGGGATTTCGCGCCGCTGGACATCGTGCTGGTGGAAAGCGGCGGCGACAATCTCACCGCTACCTTCTCACCGGCTTTGGTGGACGCCCAGATCTTCGTGCTGGATGTCGCCGGCGGCGGCGATGTGGCCCGCAAGGGTGGGCCCGGCATCGCCCGCGCAGATCTGCTGATCATCAACAAGATCGACCTGGCGCCGTACGTGGAGGTCGATGTCGAGCAGATGGTCGCTGATGCCATGACGGCACGGGCGGGTGCTCCGGTGCTCGCGCTGTCCCGCCAGCGGCAAGAGACGGTGGGTCGGCTCTGCGCCTGGGTACGCTGGATCCACGCTCGACACCAGAGTGGGCAACACACCCCGGTCGATCCTGGCCCGATGGCGCCGCACTTCCACGCCGACGAGAACGGCGGCGGCATCTTCCACAGCCATGAAGGTGACAGCGGCAGCGGGCATCACCATAGCCGCTGATCGCGCGCCCGGCACGCTACCGCTGTCGGTCAAATCAGGGCGGCACAGTTTTTGTGCATCAGCAGCGTGCCGATGGCCAGGGTGACGATCCCCACGGATCCCTGCAGGCCGCTCTGCATCCAGGCATAGCGCTGCTCATTATCATATGGATCCATGGCTCACTGGCGATAAGCAAGCTCAATAGTGTCGTTTCGAGCATACGGGTCAATTTCGACGCGCAGCTTAAGAACGACCGGCGTCGGCACCTTGCGCCGCTTCACGATCTCCATCCGGACAAGGCCGATGGCTTCCAGCTTGCCCAGCGTCCGGGTCAGATTGGGCGCGGCGCGGCCGGTAATCTCCGCAAGCTCCGCAATCGACTGCGGTCGCCGATCCCGAAGAACGGCCATAAGCTCCCGATTTTCAGGAGTCAAGAGCCGCATCAGCGCATCGACGGAATTGAAGCTTGGCTGCGCCGCATCTTCCGGCGCGGGCCGATCTCCCCGCGCAATCGCCTTCATTTCCTCCTTCAAATCCTGATGGCTCTGAATTTTATAGCTAGTCATGGTTGTTTCCTTCCGTCTTTGCCGGAATCATCGACCACGACGACCGGAATACCGCGCTCTGTTAACACGCGCTCGACCTCGGCAAAGAAATCCTCGGTCAGGGTTTCGGCGTCCTTGAACGCGTACGGGCGGCCGGGGTCGCTCTCCGTCCGGTGCCAGTGATCAGCGGTGACCGGGCGTGGCTTGAACCGCGCTCCTGTCGCGGTCACGATGTGCGCGTTGTCGAAACCTATCAGCCGCTTATCCTCCGGGTCATGCAGCGTGAAGGAGTAGCGCAACCCGTGGGGTCGCTCGCGTGTCGGCGGAACCCGCCTGATGGCGAATTTCACGTAATACCCGCTCGGATACCAATGCCTGCGCCCATCGAAGGCGAGAAGAAACTCGAGCGTATGTTCTAGCCCTCGTTTCATATGCTATCACTACATGGTAAGTATGGACGAGTCAAGCCAAGGCCGGCAAGGAAATGGCCGTTCGGAATACTGAACGCCGCTTGGGTCGGCATCGGCAATGGGGGCAGTGCTTGATCTCGGCGTCAACGTGCGCGACGACTTTCTCGTAGGCGATGTCGATGCGGGTGCGCCGTTGGAGCCCCTGGCAAGGTGTAGGCTCAGCTATCTCTGAGTAGTCACTTTTTAAGTTGAATGAGAAAGGAGCCGATGTTGCCGACCAACATGCCGAATGAGCCGACGATAAATAGTGCTTGGCCGAAAAATACCAACCCTCTGAAACAACACCACAAATAATG
>JAKDMQ010000304.1 GCA_030452265.1 Nitrococcus sp. | reverse complement strand
TCTGATGCACAATCTCCAGCGCGGGCACATAGTCCTCGTCCCCACTGATTAAGATTGCGTGGTCGTAGGCGTTTTCATAGGCCAAAGCCACCATCTGACTGGCGATATAGACGTCTACTTGTTTCTCAACCCCGTCATTGCCGTCACGGCGCCGGGTCTCAAACTGCTTGACGTAGAAGTGCGGTTGCCAATCCAGGTACTCGAAAAACCCCTGTACGCTCTCCGCATCCCTGCTGGAAGAGCACGCGAAGTAAATTTTTACAAGCTCTGACTCCTTGGATAGCTGCTCGACGAATTTTATGAAGTCAAACTGCGCGGCGCCTGGAAAGGTTCCCCCCGAGAGCGAGCGCAAAGTGGCGTGGAAGTTGGTGTAATCCCAGAAAACAATAACTCTACGCATTGTCTCCCCCCGGCTATGAACGTGGGATATTTCGGTAACGCATGGAAATTATTAGACCAAACATAGTATAGAGCATGCGGCGCAATGCGCTTCGCTATTGCGCCCTACGTGGCGCCCCCCTGTTGGCCATGTCCAGCGGGCATATGGCGAAAGTGTCAGCACCCTACCCGGGCAGCCCAAGTTGAGCAGGCCAAAATATGTGCGTGTATCTACGCAGATTGGCACCTACGCTGTCGGAAACTCCGCGCCGAACGTTTGCCGGTAGCGGTCACGGAGCCATTCCATCGTGAAATGATGGTTCTGGGTGCCGTGATGCGCAATCTTGATGCCCCCCATGAGCGAGGCGATACGACCCGTGGACGCCCAGTCCAAGCCCCGGGCCAGCCCAAAGAGCAGGCCCGCCCGGTAGGCATCGCCGCAGCCGGTGGGGTCTTGCACCGAATCCTGGGCAGCCGCGGGGATCTCCAAGCGCTCGCCTTCGGCGTAGACCAACGAGCCCTCGGCACCGCGCGTCACCACCAGTGCCTCTACGCGCGCGGCGATTGCCTCCAGCATGAGTCCGGTACGCTCCTGCAGGAGCTGCGCCTCATAGTCATTGACCGCTACCCAGGTGGCCTGATCGACAAACCGGCTGAGCTCGTCGCCGTCGAACATCGGCATGCCTTGGCCCGGGTCGAAAATAAACGCTATCCCCGCCTCCTGAAACTGCCGAGCGTGCTTGAGCATCGCCTCACGACCGTTGGGGGCAACGATGCCCACGGCGTCGCGATAGTGAGTAGGCACATCCACCTCGTGCGCCTGTGCCATGGCCCCCGGGTGGAACGCGGTGATCTGATTGTCGTCCAGGTCGGTGGTGATATAGGCCTGGGCGGTGTACAACCCCTCCATGCGCCGAATGTGCTGCCGCGGTATCTCCCAGCGCGCGAGCCAGCGCGCGTATTCCTCGAAGTCGCGGCCCACGGCGGCTAGCGGAATCGCCTCATCGCCGAGCAATTGCAGGTTGTAGGCGATATTGCCCGCACAGCCTCCGAATTCGCGCCGCATCTGCTCGACCAGAAACGAGACATTCAGAATGTGAACCCGGTCGGGCAGGATGTGATTCGCAAAACGATCACGAAACAGCATGATCGTATCAAAGGCGAGTGAGCCGCTGATCAGTGCCGTCATACAATCAATCCCTCAGTGCTAGAAATCGTTAGGCGGCCAAGCGCCGTTTTTCAGCTTATTCTCTCCGGCACGTTTAGGATACCAAAGAGTCCGAGACAGAGGGCTGACACCGCACCGGAGCTCGGCACGGCATTTTGCAGGCACATGACGATGGCCCGGTTCTCAGACGGGTGTTGGACGGAGTTTGAGGCGCTGGCGCCCCTATCTGCCTGCCGTAGGCACAGGCAGGCGAACCCCAACGTTTGCCTAGAAGCTCGAGCCGCGCTGGCGCAAGAACTCGAGCTCCGCCGCGGTTGACTTCCGGCCCAGCGCGCGGTTGCGGTGTGGGAAACGGCCGAAACGGGCGATGATGTCCCGGTGGCGCCGGGCGTAGCCGAGGAGCTTCTTGAACGGCGCGCGATCCTCGCCGGGCGCCAATTCCGCTAGCAGCGCCTCGAAGCGCCGCACGCACTGCTGCTGCAGCGCCAGTGACTCGCTGTGCTCCAAGGGCATGTAGAGGAAGACGCGCTCGATCAGGCGCAGGTAACGATCCTCCCCACGCTCCTGGGCCTCCAGCGCGAGCGCCAGAGCGCGCTCGTCCTGGGCAAACGCGTCAGCGCCGCCGCGGTAGAGGACACGGGAGAGTTGGTCCAGCACGATCACGAGCGCCAGTCGCCCTGTGGGGGTTCCGGCCCAGTGGTCGATCTCCCCGCGCGCTGCCCGCTGGTGGGTAGCGGCGAAGCGATCGCGGATAGTGGCGTCCAGCCGAGCATTCTTGCTCCACCACAGCTTCCCCTGACGTTTGGCCACGGCGGCGTCGCCGGCTGCCGGGCCAAACCAAAACGCCAGTATCTCGCCGGCTGCTTCGTCCAAGTTACGGCCTCCTCGCCCTAGTCCTCTCTCCGTAACCGGGGTTAGAACGCAAGGTGTGTGGAATCACGTACGGAGAATACGGCGCCTTTTGTGGTTCAATATCCATGAGTGCGCGCACGGTCGCAACCAGTAGGCCAGTGCGTGGGCCTGCTCTACGGCAACTGCAGGCGGGTCGAATTGAGGGAGGCAACATGGATATCACCAAACGCCGAATGCTGATAGCCGGTGGCGCGCTGCTCGTCTCGCCGGTGTTATTGCGTGGCCTCACTGGCCAAATGACTGTCAATGCCGCCGAAGGTCATTTCGAGGTGACGCACAGTGAGACCGAATGGCGCGCACTGCTGACTCCGGTGGAGTTCGCCGTGCTGCGCGAGAACGCCACCGAGCCGTCGGGCAGCAGTCCGCTGCTCCATGAGAAACGCAAGGGCGTCTACCAGTGCGTCGGTTGTAGGCAGGGGCTATTCAGCTCGGTGACCAAATATCACAGCGGCACCGGCTGGCCGAGCTTCTGGGCGCCCATCGAGGGCGCGGTCGGTACCCGAGGAGACCGCAGTTTTCTGTTCTTGGTGCGCACCGAGGTCCACTGCAGCCGGTGCGGCGGACACCAGGGGCATGTCTTCGAGGATGGCCCGCCGCCGACGGGCCTGCGCTACTGCATCAACGGTGTGGCGCTCACCTTCGCGCCCGCTGCCGGGGCGGCGGCCTGATGGGCTTGGGTGTTCGTTTGTTTGCGGGGCTCGGCGGTAAGGACGATAACTGCGTCGCTGCCTTTTTCGCCGGCGGCGGCGGCTGGTGTGTCGTGGCAGCGTTCGAGCAATCTATGGAAAAAAGCGACTACTCGCCCCTTCCATGCAGGATCCCTCTTTGCAATAAGCTTATTCCGATTACGATAGTCAACATGGCCCCTGGTGGGCAGGTATTCAAGGCAGGAGTTGTGATATGAACACCTCGCAGACTACAAACAAGCGCCA
>JAKDMQ010000084.1 GCA_030452265.1 Nitrococcus sp. | reverse complement strand
CGATTCTGGGACGGCGAGGTGCGCTCGCGAATATTGCGCGTACGCTTCAACAATAACCGCGTGGCGGTCGTGCGCAATGTTCGAGACGGCAGCGAATTGCCTCTGGTCCGTCTGGACCCGGCGCACATCGCGAACATTTACCCGGCCCAGCGCGAGGATCGCATCCTGGTGCGCCTGGAGCAGGTGCCGCAGCCCCTGGTCGAGGCGCTGATCGCCATCGAGGATCGCCGGTTCTTGCAGCATCACGGCATCTCGCTGGTGGGTATTGGTCGCGCGATCGTGGCGGATATCCGCGCCGGAGCGTGGGTGCAGGGCGGCAGCACGCTGACTCAGCAGTTGGTGAAGAATTATTTTCTAAGCAACGAGCGCACCCTATGGCGCAAGTTCAATGAAGCGATTATGGCGATCCTGCTGGAAGTGCACTACAGCAAGCGCGAGATCCTGCAGGCCTACCTCAACGAAGTCTATCTCGGGCAGGACGGAGCCAGAGCGATCCATGGCTTTGGTCTCGCGAGCCGGTTTTATTTCGACAAACCGCTCGATCAGCTTCGCCTGGAAGAGCAGGCCCTTCTGGTCGGCTTGGTCAGAGGTCCGTCATACTACAACCCACGCAAGTACCCGGAACGTGCACGGGCGCGCCGCAATCGGGTGCTCGATGCCATGCTCGAGCAAGGATTTGCATCGCGTGAGGCGGTTCAGCGGGCCAAGCGGCGGGGCCTCGGGGTGGTGCCTCGACCGCCGAGCGGCGACACGGCCTATCCGGCATTCATGGATCTGGTCCAGCGCCACCTGCGCCGGGATTACCGCCACGAGGATTTGACCTCCGAGGGGCTGCTGATCTTTACCACCCTGGCTCCATCCGTACAGCACGCGGCGGAGCAGGCATTAGCCGACCGGGCCGAGCAGTGGTTGCCGGGGACCGAGGGGGCGGTGGTCGTGGTGAGCGTCGACAGCGGCGAGGTGCAAGCCCTGGTCGGAGGGACCGATCCGCGTTACAAGGGCTTCAACCGTGCACTGGATGCACACCGTCAGGTCGGTTCGCTGATCAAGCCCGCGATCTACCTCGCGGCGCTGTCCCGACCGCAGCGCTTTGGCCTTGGCAGTTTACTGCGGGACAAGCCCGTGACCTTAGAGTTTGCCAATGGTCAAAGCTGGACGCCGCGTAATTACGACCGCGAGCGCCATGGTGTGGTGCCCCTGTGGTCTGCGCTCGCCCACTCCTACAATGTTCCCACCGTGCGTCTGGGAATGAAGGTCGGGTTGCGGGCGGTGGTCGACACCATCCAGCGCCTCGGCGGTCCGGTGCCGGACACGGTATATCCTTCCGTGCTATTGGGCGCCATTCAGTTCACCCCGCTCGACGTGACCAAGATGTACGAGACCATCGCGTCGGGGGGGTTCCGGATACCATTGCGAGCCGTTCGGGCCGTGGTGACCCCGGATTACGAAGTCCTAAGCCACTACCCGCTCCAGATCAGCAGGGCCTTTGATCCGGGTCCAATTTATCTGTTGCAGTATGGCTTGCGGCAAGTCGTCGAGCAGGGAACCGCACGCGGACTGTCCCGGTGGCTGCCGCAAGAGCTTAAACTGGCCGGAAAGACCGGTACCACGGACGATACCCGCGATAGCTGGTTCGCGGCGTTTACCGGAGAGCGGCTCGGCGTGGTCTGGGTGGGTCGGGACGATGGTGGCCGGACTGGATTAACGGGTTCCGGCGGTGCTATGACGGTATGGGGTCAAATGATGGGGAAGCTGCAGCCGCTGCAAAGCCTCGAGCTTGATCCCCCAGAGAGCGTGCAGAAGGTCTGGGTCGAGGCGCAGACGGGCGCGCTCGCCGCCGCCTACTGTGAGCATGCCGTGCGGCTGCCGTATATCAGCGGTACGGCGCCTGATGGTACTTCGCAGTGCATCCGCCCGGCGAGCGAGATCGATCGAGCGATGAACTGGGTGCGGGGACTATTCAACTGATGCGCACGGGATTGGCCGCACGGTGGCTTACGGCCAACCTGGCGCTGGGCCTGCTCGGCGGCTGCGTTAGCCTTGCCCCGGACGAACCTACGGCACCGTCGGCGCCGGGTGGGATCACTGCCGAGCAGCCGCCTGCGCCGGATGAAACCGAGTTTGCCATACCCGCGGCGGTGCGCGATCTGGTCTCGAGGGCACGGGAGAGCTCTGGGGCGGGTAAGCACGAGCAGGCCGCCGCTTTTCTGGAGCGAGCGCTACGAATCGCACCACATAACGCCGTGCTCTGGCAGAATCTGGCGGTAGTTCGTTATCGGCAAGGGCAATACGCCCAAGCCGAGAATCTGGCCCTGAAATCAATATCCCTAGCGGGCGACAACAGCAATCTCAAGCAGCAAGATTGGGAACTGGTTGGTGTCGCGCGCGAGCTGCAGGGTGATGAGGCCGGCGCGCGGCAGGCCCGAACCCGGGCAGCGGATTCGGCCCGTGCCGGCGCTCGGCCGTGACGGTCGAGGACCGCGCGCGCGAAGATCATAGAACCCGTTGCGCGTAGTCCCGTTGCCCATCGCCTGCCTTTTGATGCGGCTGAACCGCTGCTTGGCCAGCGCCAGATCGCGCCGTTTGGTTCCTTGCCCACCTTTTTCTGGAATGGATACAACACGCGGGTATGTTGCAAAACCTAATGTGTTGTCTAAACTTCGAAGTGTAATTCGCTGAGTGATAGCCATGATGCGCCAGAGCGACCTACCGAATGAGCAACGGCACTTGCTCAAATGCCTCATTGATGAGCACGGCCCTCTGGCCGAGCACGGCGCATGGGCTTGGATCTACGAGTTGCGCGGCATCGTCATTGCGATCCTGTACGGCAATGAGGCGGGGTGCCACTGGCGCCAACTGCCCAAGGGCCTCCCGCCATGGGAGCCGGTCTATGGCCATTTCCGCCACAGGCGCAACTCAGGCCTGGGGAGGCGACAGTGGGCGGCATTGCATACGCAAGTACGTATGCATTTGCGGACGCCCACACCCAATGTTGCAATTATTGGGGCCCCCTGCTGAGCCAGTACAAAGATTATCTAGGAGAAAGTTTTATGCGACCGTGGAAGAGTTTGCCAGTACTTGCGGTTGCCGTAGCAATTGGGGCCAGCTATGCGCAAGAATCTAGGGCCTTGCCGCAGAATCCAATGAAGAATATCACCTCCCCCTCATTAGAAGCCATTCAACCCAACCCTGTTGCCGGCACCCAGAAACGCCAGTGGATCACAATTTTGGGGTCGGGTTTTACACCTCAATCGCAGGTTGTTTTGCATCTTAACTATGAAACCTTCCCGATCCCTCCCGAACGAACAAAGTTCGTGGGCGATCACGAATTACGTATTTACGTCAATGTTTCCACCGGCCCTTCCGTGTGGACCGCGCAAGTGACCAATCAAGGAGGAGCGACCACTCGCCCGCTGAGCTTTAATGTGAAGCCTATTGCTATGATTGCACGAGAACATCCACCGGACGAAGAGCCGGTGAGAAACGGCGGAATAGAAGCGCTGGGTAAAAACGCCAAAGAGATCGATGAGCCAATAGGGCAAGCCAAAGCCGGAGCTCAGGCTATTGGGAAGGCCGCGGAAACTGAAATTGGACGACTTCGGACGGAGCTCGCTGGATTGAGGGACCAAATAGCGGCAACACATACTTTTTCAGAGAAATCTGCGTTTGCGTCCTTGATTATTATTATTGGCCTTTTTTTCTGGTTTATAAAAAAATTTGCTGTTACAAAGTTTGAGGGTGCCACGGTCGAAAAAGAGGAAGTCCGAGAAGGCAGTGCCCGATTAAGAAACCTGGTGGTGCTGCTGAACTGGCTTGGCACCATTGTGATCGTTCTTATGGTTGGCTATCTTATCCTTGATGAGTTTGAGATCAGCATTGCGCCTATTTTAGCTATTTTTGGCATTCTGGGGTTGGCGCTGAGCTTTGGTGGAGAGCGCCTAATCCGAGATATACTCAATGGTATTGTTATCCTAATCGAAGGTCAATACAATAAGAATGATATCGTTCAAATCGGCTCGCTCTCTGGTGTTGTCGAGAGCGTAAGTCTGCGCTATACGATGCTACGTGATCTCGAGGGCCGGGCTATATATATTCCAAATGGCGAAATTAAGACGGTTATTAATTTCACCAAAGGGTATGGGCAAGCTCTTCTCGACATTCGTGTAGCCTACAAGGAAAATGTGGATCATGTCATGGAGGTTATGAGAAGAATCACCACGGAAATGCAGCGTGATCCGCAATACCGATGGCGAATTGGGGCTTTTGAAATGTTTGGTGTGGAAGAACTCGGAGAATCAGATATTACAATCCGTTGTCGCGTTAAGACCTTACCTGGTAAACAGTGGGATGTCGCTCGAGAGTATCGACGCCGCATAAAGAACCGTTTTGACGAGCTCGGTATTGAGATTCCACTCCTACGCCCAACAGCGCAATGGGACTTCTCCCCGCAGGTTGGCGAGACAACGGAAGTTGGTATCGGATCACGGTAACGTTAAAGTTGTGGAGGCTCTGAGTAGCTTAGTTTCCAAGTGTGCCGCCGATGATCAGAACCAGCCGGCGAGGTTCTGCCGTATGATTTCGATCAGCGCTTTGATGTGGTCGGGGCGGTCGTTGAGACAGGGGATATAGTGGAATTCGCGGCCGCCCTTGGCTAGAAAGCGCTCGTGGTTGAACATGTTGTTTTCTTCGAGGGTCTCCAGACAGTCGGCGGCGAATCCTGGGCAGATCAGATCCACGCGTTTGATTCCGGCCTGCGCCAGACGCTCCAGGGTGGAAACGGTATAGGGCTTGAGCCACGCCTGGGGTCCGAACCGGGATTGGAATACCATCTGCCAGTCTTCAGGCGCGAGCTGCAAACGCTCGACCAGCATCTGCGCCGTACGCTCACAGAAGCTGGGATAGGGATCGCCGCGGTCGGCATAGCTCTGCGGAATGCCATGGAAGGAGATCAGTAGCCGCTCACCGCGGCCGTGCTGCTGCCAGTACTCGCGCACGGAGGCGGCCAGCGCGTCGATATAGCCCGGGTGGTCGTGATAATCGCGGATCAGGCGCAGTTGCGGCATGACTCTGCGTTTGTGCAAAATGGTGCCGATCGCATCATAGGTCGAAGCCGTTACGCTTGCCGAGTACTGCGGGTAGAGCGGCAGCACCAGCACACGCTCGCAGCCCGCGGCTTCCAGCTCTGCATAGGCCGACTCGATCGACGGCTCGCCGTATCGCATCCCCAAGGCAACGCTCACCTGATCGCCGAACTGCTGGCGGAGCCCAGCCGTTACCCGTAGCGCTTGGCGCTGAGAGTTGACGAGTAAGGGCGAGCCCTCTTGCGTCCATATGCGCCGGTACGCCGCGGCGGAGCGGCGTGGTCTGATCCAGAGGATGGCGCCGTTGAGCACCAGCCACCAAAGCGGCCGTGGCAGCTCGATTACCCTTGGATCCCAAAGGAATTCCGCCAAATAACGGCGGAGCGCTTTCGGCGTCGGCGCGGTGGGTGTGCCCAGATTGGCCAGCAGTATCCCGATGCGGTGGCGTGGGTCAGCGATCGGCATGTTCTCGGTCGAAAAAAAGCGACTCAATGCGCTCTCTCCACAGCGTGACTGAAAGTATGGTAACGGCCCAAGCCGTGGGTTCTAATCGCACGCACTCAAGCCTCGGCGCGGGTAGGCTCCTGCATGGCCGCATCGACCACCGCCAGGGCGCTTATGTTCACGAGACCGCGTACGCTGATCGGTGGTGTAAGAATGTGGGCCGGCTTGGCAACGCCAAGCAGCCGCGTAGGTTGGGGTGAGCATGCGAACCCCAACGTTTGCCGGCACGGGGCTACCGCAGCAGTCCTTCGTTACCCCAACTTACGCAAGCTGTCGGCCGCTCATGATGTCAGGCTGGGTGGAACGGGTTTTCCACCCGCACGCCCCCATAGTCCTGTCCGTGATTCAGATCCTCGGAATAGACGATGCCACAGCCGGCCTCAAAGGCGGCGGCCAAGATCGCGGCATCCCAGTGGCTGATCCGGTAGCGCTTGGCTGTCTCAAGGGTTCGAACGAAAGTGCCGGCCCCGAGCGGCACCACCGGAAAAGCCAGCCAGGCGCTGCAATAAGCCGCCGCCTGCGCCGGGGAGAGTGCCAGTTTCCGCGGATGCACCGCGTTGGCGTAGAACGCCTGCAACACCTGGAATGAGATGATCACCTCCTCCTCGCGCACGATCTGCCGCGCGCGAGCGGCCTTGGCCACATCGGCCTGTCGCCCGCTCACGGCGTAAAGTAGGACGTTAGTGTCAGCGAAAACCCTTGAGGCGTTCAGTGTAAACCTCTTCGCGGGAGAAAGGACCGGCGGAACCGTGCTTATCGCGGTCGCGGGCGTCGGATTCCGCGAAGAGGACGTCCAAGCGAGCGACCAACTCGGCCCGTGAGCGCTCTTCGATTGCCCACCTTGCGAGGAAGTCCTGTACCACCCGGCTCAACGAGGTATCGGCGGCCGCCGCCTTGCAACGAGCTTGGCGATAGAGCTCATCGGGTATTGATATTGTCAAGTTTTTCATATCAACACAGTAACTGTGTGACTGTGTGTGGTCAAGACCCGGCTCTCCGTGGACTGAATCCGGCATGGCGCCCGCGGATTTCCAAGGACGAAGGCTAGCTCTCGGTGGCGGCCGGCTCCTGCATGGCCGCATCGACCACCGCCAGGGCGCTCATGTTCACGAGACCGCGCACGCTGATCGAGGGCGTGAGAATGTGGGCCGGCTTGGCGACGCCGAGCAGTATGGGGCCGACCGAGACCGATTCGGTAACGGTCTTGAGCAGATTGAAGGCGATATTGGCGGCGTCCAGCGTAGGCAGGATTAGTAGGTTAGCTTGTCCCTTGAGCCTGGAGTTGGGAAAGATACGTTGGCGGATTTGTTCGTTGATGGCGGCATCGCCGTGCATTTCTCCCTCTACCTCAAGCGTCGGATCGCGATCCTCGATCAGAGGCAGTGCGGCACGCATCTTTACCGCCGAAGTTAGATTCGAGGCGCCAAAACTCGAGTGCGAGAGCAGCGCAACCTTGGGCGTGAGGCCGAAACGGCGGATTTCATCGGCGGCGAGCACGGTCATCTCCGCGATCTGATGCGGAGTCGGGTTCTCGTTGACATAGGTATCACATAGAAAGAGCGCGCCCTTGGGCGAGATGATAACGCTCATGGCCGCGAGATCCCGCACCCCGGGCCGTTTGCCAAGTACTTGGTCGACGTGACAGAGCTGGCGCTGATAACGTCCGACCATGCCGGCGAGCATGGCATCGGCTTCGCCGCGCCGCACCATCAGCGCGGCGATTACCGTATTGCGCGTGCGGACGATGGCCCGTGCTCGGTCGGGGGATACGCCCTGACGCTCCATGATGGAGTGATACAGGGTCCAGTATTCCCGGTAGCGTGGGTCGTCCTCGGGGTCGACCAGCTCGAAATCCCGATCCGGGTGTAAGCGCAGGCCGAGGCGCTTGATGCGCATGCGCAGCACCCGCCGCCGGCCGATCAAAATGGGCTTGGCCAGCCGGTCGTCGACCACTACTTGTACCGCGCGCAAGGTGCGCTCTTCTTCGCCGTCACCATAGACCAGACGCTTGGGATCGCTGCGGGCGCGCTCAAAAATCGGCTTCATCACCAGTCCGGACTGGAAGACGAACTGATTGAGCCGCAGCCGATAGGCCTCGAAGTCGTCAATGGGAAAGCGGGCCACTCCACTGTCCATCGCCGCCTTCGCGACCGCGGGCGCGATGCGGGTGATCAGCCGGGGGTCGAACGGCTTGGGGATCAGGTACTCGGGGCCAAACTTGAGCGGCTTGCCGCCATAGGCTGCTACCACGATGTCCGAGGATTCCGCCATGGCGAGCTCCGCGATCGCCATGACGCAAGCCTTTTTCATCTCTTCGTTGATGGCGGTCGCGCCGACGTCGAGGGCGCCGCGAAAAATAAACGGGAAACACAGAACATTGTTAACCTGGTTGGGGTAATCCGAGCGTCCAGTGGCGATGATCGCCTCCGGGCGAGCCGCTTGGGCGAGCTCGGGGAGAATCTCCGGCACCGGGTTGGCAAGCGCCAGAATGAGCGGCCTTTCGACCATGCGCTTGACCATGTCCTCGGTCAGCACCCCCGGTCCCGAGAGACCAAGGAAGATATCCGCCCCGTCGATTGCCTCGGCCAGAGTGCGGGCCTTGGTATCCGCCGCATAACGCGTCTTGCGCGCATCCATGGCCTCGGTGCGGCCTTTGTAGAGCACGCCTTTGCGGTCCGTGACGATTACGTTCTCTGGCTTAAGCCCCATGCTCGTCAGCAGATCGACGCAGGCAAGGGCGGCAGCGCCGGCGCCGCAGGTCACCAGCTTTACCTCGGAGAATTGTTTCTCCAACATGTTTAAGCCGTTGTAAATCGCCGCCGCGGTGATGATTGCCGTGCCGTGCTGATCGTCGTGAAAGACCGGGATTTGCATGCGCTCCTTGAGCTTGCGCTCGATATCGAAGCACTCGGGTGCCTTGATGTCCTCCAGGTTGATGCCGCCGAAACTGGGCTCGAGACTGGCGATGATCTCCACCAGCTTGTCTGGATCACGTTCGTCGATCTCGATGTCGAACACATCGATGCCGGAGAACTTCTTGAATAGCACACTCTTGCCTTCCATTACCGGCTTGGCCGCCAGCGCCCCGATAGCGCCCAGGCCGAGCACGGCGGTGCCGTTGGTGATCACCGCGACCAGATTACCCCGTGCGGTGACTTCGGCGGCGACATCCGGGTTCTCGACGATCGCTTGACAGGCCGCGGCGACGCCGGGGGAGTAGGCGAGCGCCAAGTCGCGCTGGTTGGCCAAGGGTTTGGATGGGGTGACGGTGATCTTGCCGGGCGGTGGCAGTCGATGGTACTCGAGAGCGGCTGCGCCAAAATCTTCTGACATCGTGCTCTGTTCTCTCTGCGGGCGTGGCCTGCTAAAGGTATAACCCTTCAAGTATAGGGATGGATCGGCGCCGAGGGCCAGCCGAGGGGATGTCAACAGGCCCTCATCACGTGACAGGATAGGCGCGTGCCAGGAAGCCTGCCAAGAGCTCGGCGAATCGCCGCGCGGCATCAACGTGCAGCCAGTGTCCCGACTCGGCAATGGATGCGAGCTCGGCCTCGGGGAATAGCTCGCGAATGATCCCGTGATGTTGCTCTGTCACGTAGTCAGAGCGCCCCCCATGGACAAATAGAGCCGGCCCCGAAAAACTTGCCGCGAGCTCGGGGAAGCCCTCGATCAATGGCATCTGATCCGCGAGGATGTCCAAAGGAATTCGCCAGCGGTAACCTTGCGGGTGGCGTTCCAGATTCGTCAGCAGAAACTGCCGGACCATAGCCTCCCCGACGGCGTTTGCCAGTGCCTGGTCGGCTTCGGCGCGAGAGCCGATGGTAGTTAGGTTCAGGTGGCGCATGGCAGCGACGTAATCGCGCAGATGCGGGGCGTAGCCAACGGGGGCGATATCCGCGACCAGCAAGGCCGCAACGCGCTCGGGTCGGGTCAGGGCCAGGGTCATGGCGACCTTGCCGCCCAAGGAATGTCCGACCAGCGCGACCCTATCGAGCCCTTCGGCATCGAGCAGGCCGATGACATCGCCGACGAGAGCTCTATAATCCATGCTCGAAGCATGCGGCGAGCGGCCGTGGTTACGCAGATCGGGCAATAGCACCCGATAACGCTGGGCAAGGTCACGGGCATGGCGCTTCCAGTTGCTGCCGGAGCCGAACAGGCCGTGCAGTAACAGCACAGGGCGGCCCGCACCGCTTGCTTGGCAATGCAGCCGAAGGCGATTACTCGATGGCATGGCGACTTAGGGCCTGTTGGCATCCACCCGCGACGCCGTGGGGGAAAGTCAACATGCGCTAGGCTCGTTTCGTCGCGGGCTGCGGTTTGCGGGTTAACCACAACTGCTGAGCCGCACCGGCTTGGGCCGTCATGCGCAGCTCCTGTATGGCTACGCCGAGCATGGCAAGGTCGAGCTGCGCCGCGCCCTGGATCTCGTGCAATGTTTGGCGCAAGCGTGTCAGGCTCGTCTCGTGTTCCTCCGCCCAATGGGCCACCTGCGCCGCCGGGCTTTGCTCTTTCGCCGTGGTGGTGAGCACGCGCATGGTCAAGAGTCGGAGCTGAACGTAGAATTCGTCTTCCAGACCGGCGCGGTAACGCTCCTGCCAGGGATCGTTGACACTAAATTCCGCTAGCGTGTCACGCAGCCAATCGAGCTCTAAATGCGTTGCGGTACTGAAGTAGACGCGCGCCGCGCGCTCGAGAGTCGTTTTCGTCTCGGAGCAGAGTTTTACCAGGTCCAGCGCCGAGTACAGCGGTTCCAGATGAATGACCCGCCGTGCGAGGGATTGCGAGACCCCGGCCTCAGTCAGCTCGGCCGTTTCAGTGTGCAAGCGATCCCGGTCGATCTCCGGCAGCAGCTCAGCGAGCCAGGTGTTGAGCTGAACGATCGCCGGGCGTATCCGCGCCACGGTTTCCGCCGTATCGAGGGGCGGTTGCAGATTACGCAGCAGCCACAGTGTCGCGCGCTCCTGGAGATCGTTCAGCCGCAGCAGCATGCGGGTTTGCATCTGCGCCGTCGCTTGATTGTCGAGGCCGTCGATCGCGCGCCTGAGCTCCCACAAATCATAGCTATCGCGTGCCGCGAAATAGGCCTGTGCGGCGTCCATCGCGCTAACACCCGTTTGGGTGCGGGTTCGAAATAAGAAGGTGCTGCCCATGCGGTTGACGATATGATTCGCGAGCAGGGTAGCCATGATTTCCGCGCGCAGCGGATGATTGTGCACCGGCACGAGAAAGCGCTCGCGTAAGGCGAGTGGAAAATAACGCTCGATCTCACCGGCCAGCGTCTCCGTGTGGAGCCCATCGGCGTGCAGAATCGCCTCATAGGCGTCGATCTTGGCATAGGCTTGCAGGACGGCGAGCTCTGGGCGCGTCAGGCCGAGCCCCGCTTTTTGGCGCTCCGCCACGCCGTCATCATCCGGCAACTGCTCGACCCGGCGGTCTAAGTGCCCGCTGCGCTCTAACTCGCGCATGAACCGGCGCTGCTCATCGAGCAGCTCCGCTGCCCGCGCCTGGGACAAGGTCAAGCCTTGCGTTTGGCGGTAGTTGTCATGCAGCACGAGCGCCGCGACGTCGTCTGTCATGGCCGCGAGCAGTCGATTGCGCTGCTTTAGAGTCAGCTCGCCTTCATCTACCACGCGATTGAGCAGAATCTTGATGTTAACTTCATGATCAGAGCAGTCGACCCCACCTGAATTGTCGATGGCATCGGTGTTGAGGCGGCCACCGGCGAGCGCGAACTCCACCCTTCCGCGCTGCGTCAAGCCAAGATTGCCGCCTTCGCCGATGACCTTGCAGCGCAGCTCGCGCGCGTCAATGCGCACGGCATCGTTGGCCTTGTCGCCGACATCGGCATGAGATTCCGCGGCGGCCTTCACATACGTGCCGATGCCGCCATTCCATAGCAGATCCACGGGCGCGCGCAGGATGGCGCTGATCAGCTCGTTGGGTGGCAGTCGATCGGCCTCGGTTGCAAGCGCAGTTCGTGCTTCGCGCGACAGCGGGATGGCCTTGGCGCTGCGCGACCATACGCCGCCACCGTCCGAGATCACCGCCCGGTCGTAATCGGCCCAGCTCGAGCGCTCCAAGGCATAAAGCCGCGCTCGCTCCTGGTAGCTCGCCGGCGCATCGGGGTTCGGGTCGACAAAGATGTGACGATGATCGAAGGCGGCAATGAGCCGCGTCTGCTCGGAGCACAATAGGCCGTTGCCGAAGACATCGCCCGACATGTCGCCGATGCCGATGGCGGTGAAGGGCTCCTTGTGCACATCCCGGCCCATTTCCCGGAAATGTCGCTTGACTGCCTCCCAGGCACCGCGCGCGGTAATGCCCATTTCCTTGTGGTCATAGCCCGTGGAGCCACCAGAGGCGAAGGCATCGCGCAGCCAGAAGCCGTACTCATCGGCAATCTCATTGGCGAGATCCGAGAACCGGGCGGTTCCCTTGTCCGCCGCCACGACCAGGTAGGGGTCATCCGTATCATAGCGCACGGTGTTCGGTGGCGGCACGACTCGCCCTGCGCTGATGTTATCGGTGACGTCGAGCAGCCCCCGCGTGAAGGTTCTATAGCAAGCTTGAACCTCCGCCGGCATGGCTTGCCGGTCCTCGGGCAGATTTTTGCACACGAATCCGCCTTTGGCGCCCACGGGAACAATCACCGCGTTTTTCACCATCTGTGCCTTCATCAAGCCCAGGATCTCGGTGCGGAAATCCTCCCGGCGCTCCGACCAGCGTATGCCGCCGCGGGCCACCTTGCCGCCACGCAAATGCACGCCCTCGACGCGCGGGGAGTAGACATAGATCTCATAGGCCGGCACCGGTTCGGGCATGCCGGGAATATCCCGTGGCTCGAGCTTGAAGGAGAGATACTCGCGCGCATTGCCTTCATCGTCGGTGCCAAAGTAATTGGTGCGCACGGTGGCTTGGATGGCCGCGAGCAGACGCCGCAGGATCCTATCCTCATCCAAGCTTTCCACTTCGTCGAGGAAACCTTCGATTCCCTCGACGATCGCCTCCGCGTGAACCTTGCCCTGGTAGCCGGGATCGAAACGGGTTTTGAAGAGCTCGACTAGCATTGGCGTGATCTGGGGGTTACCGGCGAGTGTATCCTCGACATAGCTTTGGCTGAACGCCATCCCCGCTTGGCGCAGGTACTTGGCATAGGCGCGCAGAATGACGATGTCGCGCCAAGCAAGCCCCGCCGCGAGCACTAGGCGGTTGAAGCCGTCGTTTTCGGCCTGACGATGCCAGACCGCGGCGAAGGTCTCCTGGAAGCTCGCGCGGATGCGTTCCGCCTCGAGCTGTCCCACGCCGGCGTAGCAAAGGCCGAAGTCGTCGACCCAGCAGACAACCCCGCCTTGGCGCTCCACGGCATACGGTCGCTCGTCGATCACCCGCACGCCCATGTTCTCCAGCACCGGGAGCACATCGGAGAGGATGATTGGGTGTTCGGCATGGAAGAGCTTGAAGCGCAAAACCCCCTCCCTCGCCTCGAGCGGCCGGTACAGGCTGATGGCGAGATCCCCGGCTCGATGCAAGGTCTCCAGACGCTCGATGTCATGGGCGGCGGTAAGGGGGCTGGTATCCTCCCGGTAGGCTGCGCTGAAACCACTGCCGTAGCGGCTCGACAGGCGGTTGCCGAGCGCTTCGCCGTAGCAATCGCGCAGCGCCTCGGCGAGATCATCGGGCCAGGAGCGCATGGTATTGGTGAGCCGCTGCTCGAGCGCCGCATGGTCGTATTCCGGCCGGCCCGGCTCGGCAAGGCGCACGATGAAGTGAATGCGCGCCAATATCGATTCCGAGAGCCGCACCGAGAATTCGGTCTGAGCACCGCCGAAAGCCTCCTGCAGTATCGCCTGCATGCGCTGGCTGACCTCCGTGTCGTAGCGCTCGCGCGGGGCGAATACCAGGC
>JAKDMQ010000303.1 GCA_030452265.1 Nitrococcus sp. | reverse complement strand
GCTGCGCCCCCCGGCGCGGCAAGCCCCCCCGCCTCCTTGGGGGCGGCGGCCCCCGCCCCAACCCCAATCCCACCTAGGCTCGGTTGTTGCCTGCCCAACAGCGCGCCGCCCATCGGGGGGCGGAGACTCCTATCAATCATCCCCAGCACCGGGTTCGGCGAGCGCCTTGCGTTGATCGGCGTATGCGCGCGGCAGGCTCTCGTAGAGGTAGTCGAATATGCTCTGGGCCGATTGCGGCGGCCGCTGCAGGTAAATCTCCGCCGCCTGATCGACCGCCGCCTGGCACTCCGATTGCAGTGCCTCGTCATCGGCTTGCGTCCAATGCCCGCTCTGCAGCAAATAGCCGCGCAGGCGGTCAACCGGATCACGCTGGCGCCAGAACTCGAGCTCTTCGGCGCTGCGATAGCGCCGCGCATCATCCGCTGTCGTGTGATCACCCATCCGATAAGTAAGCGCTTCGATCAGACTAGGCCCCTCGCCGCCGCGGGCGCGCTGCAGGGCCCGATCCATGCGATCACGCACCGCGATATAATCGTTGCCGTCGACCTGCTCACCGTCGAAGCCGGCGGCAATGGCTTTCTGCGCCAGGGTCTGCGCCCGGCTCTGCAGCTTGCGTGGCACGGAGATGGCCCACAGGTTGTTGCATACGACGAACACCACCGGCAGATCCCAGGTAGCGGCCGCATTCATGGCCTCGTAGAAGTCACCCCTAGAAGTGCCGCCATCACCGAGCAGGCAGACAGCGACCCGCGGCTCCTTGCGATACTTGAAGGCATAACCTACCCCCACCGCGTGCGGAGCGTGCGTTCCTATGGGCACGGCGACCGGAAAGTCCTCGCGTACGCTTTGGAAATCCATGCCGCGCTCGTCGCCGCCCCAGTACGCCAGCAGCTCCTCGATGCGCACACCCCGGCTGAGATAGGCGCCATGGTGACGGTACATGGGCAACAGCACGTCTTCGGGCCGCATCGCGAGCCCGACGGCAACAGCGATAGCCTCCTCGCCAAGGCAAGAGGCAAATGTCCCGAGCTGGCCCGTACGCTGCAGATTGATGGCCTTGCGGTCGAACGCACGCGCCTCTGTCATGGCCCGATAAGCCGCAATCAGATTGACCGGATCACGGGCGAGCTCGGGTAATGGCTCGGTCACCCGCAGCTCGTGATCCAAGTACCCCGTGTAGCAAACTTCAAACTGGGCGACGCATTGCATGCTGCCATCCTCCTCGCCGGCCAATAATGATTGTGCGTGATACCTTTCATTAGACAAGCTTAGATTACGTATGCTCAATTGCCGATAGCGGCCGGGAGCTTGAGAACGACCGGCAGCGGCGCCATATAGAAAACCGAATTCGACAGGCCGATAATCTTATTAAGCCTACTCTCCTTGGAGGATCAATGAACACACTGCGCACCACCGTTTTGCTTGCAAGCCTCACTGCCCTGCTGGTGCTGGTGGGCAAGGCGCTGGGCGGTAACGTCGGGATGATCGTGGCGCTGGGATTGGCCGTGGTGATGAACTTCGGCAGCTATTGGTTTTCGGATAAGCTGGTGCTGCGCATGTACCGAGCGCAACCGGTGGGGCCGGATAGCGCGCCCGAGCTGTGCTCGGTGGTCGAGGAGCTGGCACGGCGAGCCAAGATGCCGATGCCCGCGGTTTACATCATCGAGACCGATACCCCCAATGCCTTCGCCACCGGGCGCAGCCCGGAGCATGCGGCCGTAGCCGCAACCACGGGGTTGCTGCGCATCATGAATCGTGAAGAGCTCACCGGGGTATTGGCGCATGAGCTCAGTCATGTGCGTCACCGCGATACGCTGGTAAGCGCCATCGCGGCGACGCTCGCCGGCGCCATCACCATGCTCGCGAACATGGCGCAGTGGATGCTCCTATTCGGCGGGCTGGGGGGCAACAATGACGAGGAAGGGGAAGGCGGAGGCTTCCTGGGGGCACTGGTGATGATGATCCTAGCGCCGCTAGCCGCCACTTTGATCCAACTCGCCGTTTCGCGCTCGCGCGAGTTCGGCGCCGATCAAGGCGGCGCGGAGCTTACGGGCAATCCAATGTGGCTCGCGAGTGCGCTGCGCAAGCTGGAGCAGGCCAACACGCACGCGCCGATGCGCGCGGCGGCCCACCATCCCGCCACGGCACACCTTTTTATCGTCAATCCCCTCGGCGCACTACGCCTCGCGCGGCTCTTCGCCACCCACCCATCCACGGATGAGCGCATTCGCCGCCTCGAGGCCATGACTCGGGCTAGCTGAACCGGCGAGCATTAGCGCTTGGTGGCGATATCTAGGAGCTTCGCTAGGAGGAAGCCTACTCCCACGGCCGCGAGGAAACTGGCGTAGGGATGCGCGCTCATCTCGTCTTCCATATCCGCCTTGGCGCGGCGGCCACGTTCCCACCCGGCATTGACACCCTGGCGCAATGCGTGGCGCCGTCGCTGCATCTCATCCTCCGCCGAGTCGCGCATGGCATGCATCTTCTCGCTGCCGAGCTCGCGCAGCCGCGCCACATCCGCCTTTAGCTTGTCCAACTCTTTGCGAAGATCGTCAGTGCTTCCCATATCAGGCTCCTTGCGTTTGCAGGCACCACATCGAGCCCACGCCCGCTGAAATAATCACGATCGAAGATATAGACCGCGCAATACCCTATCTCGTTCGGCTCGGCCAGAGACGGCCAAGGGGATATTGGCTTTGCTCCGCTGCGCGCGCTCAGCTCGGACGGGCGAGCACCAGGGAGAAGTAGCCGTCTGCTGGCTGATAATGGCTGATGGGGTTCAGCCTAGCTGCTCGTAGCGCTGCGGTAAGTGACTCCATGGTGAACTTGCGGCTGATCTCAGTGAGAATGCGCTCGCCACGAACAAAATCGTAGCGGCGAGCGAGCGCCATTAACCGCACGTCCTGGTCGCAGCCGGCGACGAGATACATCTCTATACGCTGCAAAGCTTCGTTGTAGAGGGCTAGGTGATCAAAGGCCTGGGGATCAAAATCACCGTCAAGGGCCTGGTTGATGACGCTGAGCACATTACGGTTGAACTCGGCGGTGAGCCCAGCCGCGTCATCGTACGCCGCCTCTAGCAGCCGGGGATCCTTGGTGCGATCGGCACCCAGCAGAAAGGCATCGCCCTCGCGCATCAGGGCGCGCAGCTCACCGAGAAAGGCAATCGATTGCTCCGGCGTCAGGTTGCCTATCGTTCCACCCAGAAAGACAAAGAGCCGCCGGCCCGGGGGCCGCGGAAGATGCGCCAACCCCGCCGAATAGTCACCGATCAGCGCCTGCACCCTAAGCCACGGATGCGCCTCGATGAGCGCTCTGGCGGCCGCGTGCAGAACCTCTTCACATACATCAAAGGGCCAGTAATCCGGTTCCAGCTCGTTCGCCTCGCAAGCCTCCAACAGATGCGCGGTTTTGCGCGAAGTGCCGCTGCCAAGCTCTATGATATGGTCCGGTTGAG
>JAKDMQ010000083.1 GCA_030452265.1 Nitrococcus sp. | reverse complement strand
CAGGCCAATTAAATGCAGATTTCAACCATTCTTGATCACATTGACAGCGGCCACATGGCATTGCCGGAATTCCAGCGCGGCTGATGGCGCCGCAGGCAGCCGCATGAACACCACCGGTTCACGCCCGACCTGCTGGATCATTGCCGGCCCGAATGGTGCCGGCAAGACAACGTTCGCGTTGTCGTATCTGCCCGAAGTGGCGGGCTGCCGCCGTTTCATCAACGCCGACTCGATCGCCGCAGGCTTGTCGCCGTTGTCCCCGGAACAGGTGCAAGTAGCTGCCTCCCGCATATATCTGTCACGAACAAAGCAGTGCGTTCGGGAAAGGCAAGATTTTGGTTTCGAAACGACGCTATCCGGGTGCGCCTATTTTCATCTCGTTTCGCGCCTCCAGAGCGACGGTTGGCGTGTGGAGCTGGTGTATCTGGCATTGCCTAGCGTAGAAATGCCCAGCCTGCGTGTCGCCGAACGTGTAGCCCATGGCGGGCACGATATCCCGCAGGCAGCTATTGAGCGACGCTTCGCACGCAGTTTACGAAATTTTTTCTGTCACTTTGCACCGCAGGTCGATAGGGCTCGGTGTTTTCTCAACAATGGGTATGTGCCTGTGCCAGTTCTAGTGCAGGAGGACGAGAGCCGCAAGATACTGGATGAGGCGGTTTATGCCGATTTACGACGTGAGGCAAGGCTATGATGCAGCTCACTGAAGACGACGAGCGCATGCTGGAGAGCCTGCGCAAAGCGGTTCATGAAGCGCTGGAACGCAAGAGGCGGCTGGGCCAATATGCGGTTTTCTGGCGTGACGGTCGACCACAACGCATAGAGCCGGAAATGCTGAATGTTCCGTTCAACGACGCCGCTGCCGGCGGTAGCCGCGTTCCCGAGGTAAGAAATCGCGGGCGTGATATCGAGAGGTAACCCGAGCAGCGACGGTGCGAACCTGGAAGACAACAATTTCGCGGTAGCCACGGAGGTCACGTTGCTCGAAGGCCAAGCCAAAGAGGCCGGCGCGTCCGATATAGATGCCGTGATGGATCTGGTGAAGGCGCAGCATGAGTACTGAGCACCTGCATTTGCAGGTCAACGGGATTCCAGTGGAGGTTCGCCGCAAGGCCATCAAGAACCTTCATATCGGCGTCTACCCGCCGGATGGCCGGGTGCGTGTGGCGGCGCCGGCGCGAATGGATGATGAGACCATACGTCTGGCCATCGTCTCTCGGCTGGCTTGGATTCGCCGCCATCAACGGCGGTTCCTAGCCCAGGTTCGCGAATCGGCGCGCGAGTTGGTCACCGGTGAGAGCCACTACTACCGTGGCCAGCGCTATCGGCTCGATGTGGTCGACGCAGCCGGGCGCGCCGGAGTGCATCTAACCGGCATGAGCACGATGGAGCTAGGGGTGCCGCCGGGCACCGATACCGCCGGCCGCCGGTGCGTGCTGGAGCGCTGGTACCGGCGCGAGCTGCGCGCCCTGGTGCCGGACCTTCTCGCGACCTGGGAGCCCATCATCGGCAAGAGCGTGGCGGAGTGGCGCATCAAGCGCATGAAAACCCGCTGGGGTAGCTGCAACATCGGGGCACGGCGCATCTGGCTAAACCTGGAGTTGATCCGCAAGCCCCACGCCTGCCTGGAATACGTCCTCGTGCATGAAATGGCACATCTGCTCGAACGGCATCACACGCATCGGTTTCGCGACCTGATGGACCGATTCTTGCCCGACTGGCGGCTGCGCCGGGACGAGCTGAACAAAGGCCCTCTCGCGCACGAGGACTGGGGGTAGAGGGAATAACCAGTCATGTCCTTCTCTTGCTGACCCGCGATATGGAAAACGGAATCAGCAAGCTCACGCAAATGCCGGGACCGACTATCTCTCTCTCGCCAAACCCGTGCCAGGGATACAGCGCGTTTGCTTGTCACAGTTGGTATCATGCGGCCACGTTGATGGCCCCACGCGGCGCGGGAGATTAGTTACCGATGAAGAGACTCGTCTTGCTCAGGCACGGCCAGAGCACCTGGAACCTAGAGAATCGGTTCACGGGCTGGCAAGACGTCGATTTGAGCGATCAAGGCCGAGAGGAGGCCTATGAGGCCGGACGGTTACTTGCCCGGCACGAGTTTCATTTCGACTGGGTATACACCTCGGTGCTTAAGCGGGCGATCCGCACTTGCTGGATCGCGCTCGACGTGCTGGACCAGATGTGGCTGCCGGTTATCAATGACTGGCGGCTCAATGAGCGCCATTATGGGGCGCTCACCGGGTTGGACAAGGCTGAAACCGCCCGGAAGTACGGTCGCGAGCAAGTGCATATCTGGCGCCGCAGCTATGCCACGCGGCCTCCGGGCATGGCCGAGGACGATCCGCGCCATCCCCGGTTTGACCCACGCTACGCCGCCCTGCTCCCTGAGTGGCTGCCTTCGACAGAGTCGTTGCAAGACACCCTGGAAAGGGTGATTACTTGTTGGGACGACAGCATCATACCGCGCCTGCACGACAGTACGGCCTTGCTCATCTGCGCCCATGGCAACAGCCTGCGAGCCCTAATCAAGCACCTCAATGCAATCAGCGACGAGGAGATTTCAGGCGTGGAGATTCCCACGGGCGAGCCGCTCGTCTATGAGCTGGGGGATGATCTGACGGTGATTCGTAGCTATTACCTGCGGGACGGGGTCTGATGGACCGGGGCATTAGCGAACAGTACCGTGGTCCGCTTGACCGCGCAGGAAGGGCCGACTACTGTCAATCTGATTTGGTCTGGTGCCACAAATATGACTGAAAATCGCCGCATTGCCGTCATCACCGGCGCCAATCGCGGACTTGGTCTGGAAACCGCGCGCCAGTTGGCGCGGCGCGGTTACAAGGCCGTCCTCACCAGCCGCGATGCAGTACAGGGAAAAGCGGCGGCCGACAAGCTCCAAGGCGAGGCGCTGGACGTTGGCTACCATCCCCTCGATGTCACCCGCACGGAGAGTATGCAGCGTCTTGCCGAATTTCTGCACAACGCTTTCGGTCGGCTCGATGTGCTGATCAACAATGCCGGCATCTTCCCGGAACAGGATCTCGCGCACGGTGCTCGCAGCGCTCCCGGCGTACTCGAACTGCCCCTGGAATCTCTGCGTGAAAATCTCCAGACCAATGCATTCGGACCGCTGCGCCTAATCCAGATGATCGTGCCGTTGATGCGTCGCCACGGCTACGGGCGCATCGTCAATATCTCCTCGGGCTACGGCCAGCTCGCTCGTATGGAGCACGGCCTCCCGGCTTACCGGATGTCCAAGGCGATGCTCAACGTGATCACTTGCCTTGTGGCCGCCGAGCTCGGATCGGAGAACATCAAAATCAACTCGGTCGATCCGGGCTGGGTACGCACCCGTATGGGTGGTGCACAAGCCACCTCTAGCCCAGCCGAGGCGGCCGAATGGGTGGTCGAGGCAGCTACGCTGTCCGATGCCGGGCCGAGCGGCGTATTCCTCAAGCACGGCCAGCCGATCGACTGGTAACGAAAACGGTTGCCGAATGATGCATCATTTGATTCGGCTGCTGCTGGCCCTCATTGTCATTGGGGTGATCGCACCGCTTGCCGTCATTGCCTACAACCACCCACCGCTGACCTCGAGCCCAGGCTTGCTTGCCCGCCTCGGCACTTACCTCACCCGTCATATTGCCCAGACCGAGGCCATGTCGGCCTATCCGGAACGGCGGGTGTACGTCTACCGCCGCCCGGCGGAAATGGTGCTCGAGGCCGCGGTCGCATCAGCGCGCGCCAATGGATGGGAAATCCAGAACATCGATCCCAAGCGCCACTACCTGCATGCGGTGGCGACCACGGCGCTATGGCATTTCAAAGACGATGTCGAAGTCTGGGTAAAGACGGCCGATGATGGTGGCAGCGCGTTGTATCTGCGCTCCGCATCCCGGGTCGGGAAGGCGGATTTCGGCGCGAACACCGCGCGCATCGTGCGCTTACGCGAGCAGATCGAGCAGCGGCTGCACTGATCCTCGTGCTGCTCGTATTGCCTTGGCGCGGCAGGTCGACCACGCAGATATCGCACCTGTTATACTGGTGCAAGTTGCCGATCAGCCCCATGCACCCGCCATCAGCACTACCTGACCGCGTGATCGAGCGATGGATATGAGCGCGGATTCCCCGATTCTCAGAAAGCCCACCGAGCGCGATCTGCACCAGAGCAACATGGCGCAGTATCAGCTTTGGCTGGAGGCGCATGGCCATGGGCGCTTTAGAGATTATCAAGCGCTGCACCGCTGGTCCGTGAATCATCTCGAGACCTTCTGGGAGAGCATCTGGGATTACACCGGAGTCATCGCGAGCCAGCGCCACTCCACGGTGCTCGGCGATTGGCACATGCCCGGTGCCGAGTGGTTTCCCGGCGCGCGGCTTAATTTCGCCGAGAATCTGCTGCGCGAGGCGCGGTACGGCGATGCCGGCAAACCTGCCCTCACGGCCATCTCCGAGTCTCGCCCGCGCCGGCAGTTGAGCTATGGAGAGCTGTGCGCCGCAGTCAGTGACTTGCAGGGTTTTCTGCTTGGGCAGGGCATAGGCCCGGGCGATCGGGTCGCGGGCATCGTTGGCAATACCCCCGAGGCGCTAATCGCGATGCTTGCCACCGCCAGTATCGGCGCAATCTGGTCATCGGCCTCGCCGGATTTTGGGATCAACGGTATCTTGGATCGCTTTGGGCAGATCGAGCCCAAGCTCCTGATCGCCGGCAATGGCTATCGCTATAACGGCAAACCCTTCGTTCGTCTGGATCAGCTACGGGCCCTGCAACGGCAGCTACCCACGCTCGAATCGGTGGTCATGATCAGTGATCTGCCCGATGTGGCCATCCCGGAGGAGCCAAAGCTCATTCGCTGGGAGGAGGCGCTCGCCGCCGGCCAAGGCCATCGGCTGCGCTTCGAACAGCTACCCTTCGATCACCCTCTCTACATCCTCTACTCCTCCGGTACCACCGGAGTCCCGAAGTGTCTCGTCCACGGCGCCGGCGGCACGTTGCTGCAGCACAGCAAGGAGCTGATTCTGCACGGTGATATCGGAGCCTCAGACGTGCTCTTCTATTTCACCACCACCGGCTGGATGATGTGGAACTGGCTCGCCTCTGGGCTGCTGACCGGAGCGGAGCTGATTCTCTTCGACGGCTCGCCGAGCTATCCCGACCTCGATGTTCTCTGGGCACTTGCCGAGCGTGAACGAATCACGCACTTCGGTACCAGCGCCAAGTTCCTCGGCAGTTGTCGTAATGCCGGCCTGAAGCCCGGGCAGGCGCATGATCTCGACCGGCTCCGGGTGATCTTCTCCACGGGCTCGCCGCTGCTGCCCGAGGATTTCGATTATGTCTACCAAGCAGTCAAGCCCGAGGTGCTGCTGGGCTCGATTTCCGGCGGAACGGATATCGTATCCTGCTTCGTGGGAACCTGCCCGCTCCTGCCGGTGCGCCGCGGCGAGATCCAGTGCAAGTTGCTGGGTATGGATGTCAAAGCCTTCACCGCGGACGGCGCCGAGGTGGTGGGGGAGCCCGGTGAGCTGGTATGTGCTCAGCCCGCGCCCAGCATGCCGGTCAGGTTTTGGAACGACCCCACCATGGCGCGTTATCGTAAGGCCTACTTTGAGACCTACCCCGGTGTCTGGGCCCAGGGCGATTACATCACCTTCCATGCGCACGGCGGCGCGACCATCCATGGCCGCTCGGATGCCACACTCAACCCCGGCGGAGTCCGTATCGGAACCGCGGAGATCTATCGGCCGGTCGAGACTATGCCGGAGATTGCCGACTGCCTGGTGGTGGGGCAGCCTTGGCGCGGCGACGTCCGCGTGATCCTGCTGGTCGTGCTCAACGAGGGCTACGCGCTCGACGATGCGCTCAGGGACAGGATAAGACAGCGCATCCGCGAATTGGCGAGCCCACGCCATGTGCCGGCGAAGATCGTCCAGCTCGACGAAATCCCCTACACGCGCAGCGGCAAGAAGGTCGAGCTTGCCGTTAGCAAGCTGCTGCGCGGCGAGGAGATCACCAATCGGGAAGCCCTTGCCAATCCGGGCGCACTCGATAAGATCGCCACCATAGAGGAGTTGTTCCAGTAGCGGCGCGCAGGCGGATCGTCGACGCGGCGCAATCGGTTTTGTAGGCGGCGCCCGCCGGCATTGCCTTTTCAAACGGAGGAGCACCATGACCGAGCTTACGCATCTGAACACCCGGGGAGAGGCCCATATCGTCGACGTGGGCGCAAAAGAGCGTACCCACCGAATTGCCATCGCCGAGGGTCAAATTCGCATGGCCGCGGATACGCTGGCGAAGCTTCGGGCCGGCAACCTGCGTAAGGGTGACGCGCTTGCCACGGCACGCATTGCCGGGATCATGGCGGCGAAGCGCACTTGGGAGCTGGTACCGTTGTGTCATCCCATCGCCCTCACCCACATCGACGTGGAGCTACACCTGCAGGAAGAACCGCCCGCTGTGCATTGTCAGGCGCGCACCGAAACCGTCGAGCGCACCGGGGTAGAGATGGAGGCCCTGACCGCCGTGCAGATCGCGCTACTGACGATCTACGACATGTGCAAGGGCCTCGACCGCGGGATGGTTATCGGCGAGGTGCAACTGCTGCACAAAAGCGGCGGGCGCTCGGGTACGTGGGAGCGCTCCAGCGCGCCTGCAACTCAGACCTGATCAAACTCAGCTCGGCTGATCAATCTTCGCCGCCACAATGAAGTCATTCTCATGCAGGCCATTGATCTTGTGGGTCCAAAGCTCGACCTGCGCATGGCCCCAGCCAAACTGTATCTCAGGGTGGTGCGACTCGCGCTCGGCTAGCTCCCCTATTTTGTTAACAAATTCCAGTGCTTGCACAAAATTTTTGAACTTATACTCGCGCTGGAGACGGCGCCCGTCCTCGGACAACTGCCAGCCGGGGACTTCACCGAGATAGCGCTCGGCATCCGCCCGTGACAGAGGATCGACACCGCCTTTGCACGGTATGCAGGACTTAGCGGTCAGGCTCATGTATAAACCTCCCTTGCAGGGTTGCTGAACTGTTGGCAGATGGTTGCCTCACTCACCTGCCCAGGCAAAACGTTGAGGCTAACAAGGACTATCTCAATAGCCGCGAATCGACCGGAGCCCGCTGAGCGCAGTGACTGAAGCCGGCACACCGCCCCGAGTGGGCCTCTTCGTAACCTGCCTGGTCGATATTTTCCGGCCGAACATCGGCTTTGCCAGCGCGTGCTCGCTCACAGCCGCCGGCTGCACGGTTGAAGTCCCCGTGCGTCAGACCTGCTGTGGCCAGCCCAATTGTAACAATGGCGACTTAGCCGGCACGCGCGCGCTCGCCGAGCAGACTATCGAAGCATTCGAGCGCTACGATTACGTCGTGGCGCCATCCGGATCCTGTGCCGCGCAGTTGCGCAAATACCCGGCGCTGTTCGCTCACCACCCGCGGTGGCAACGCCGGGCGCGGGAGCTCGCCGAACGCACCCATGACATACTCGCCTTTCTCGCCGAGATCGCGCCCCTCGAGCGCATCCGCGCCCGCTACCTGCATCGGGTAACCTATCATGATAGCTGCTCGAGCTTGCGCCAGCTCGACATCAAGCAGCAGCCGCGGCGGCTCCTAGCCCATGTCGAGGGCCTGCAGCTCGTGGAGATGGCCAATACGGAGGTGTGCTGTGGGTTTGGCGGTACTTTCTGCGTCAAATACCCCGAGATTTCCGCGCGCATGGTCACCGACCGGGTCAACCACATCCTGGCGAGCGGTGCGAATACCGTGCTGGGGGGTGATCTCGGCTGTCTGCTCAATATCGCGGGGCGTCTGCGCCGGCTGAACAAGGCGGTGCACGTCTTCCATACGGTGGAAGTGCTGGCGAACCGGGCGCACAGGCCAGGCATTGCCGAGGATGATAACTGCCTATGAAGTCGACGGCCCACCACTTCAAGGCGAATGCCCGCGCGGCCCTGTTGGACGAGCCCCTGCAGCAGGCCCTACACAAGATGCAGAGGGGATTCGTCGACAAGCGCGCGGCGGCGCTGCGCGAGATCCCCGACTTCGATGCGCTGCGCGAGCAAGGCAAGCGCATCAAGGACCACGCCCTGGCTCACCTCGATGTCTATCTCGAACGCTTCGATGAGGCGCTCACGGCGCAGGGGGGTCATGTCCATTGGGCACTGGACGCCGATGCCGCCACGGAGATCATCCTCGATATCTGCCGGCGCAACGGGGCACGCCGAGTGATCAAGTCCAAAACCATGGTCGGCGAGGAGATCGATCTCAATACGGCCCTGGCATCGGCCGGATTAGAGACCATCGAAAGCGACCTCGGCGAGTACATCATTCAGCTCGCCAATGAGCCGCCGAGCCACATCATCGCGCCCGCGGTACACAAAACCCGCGCGACGATCTCGAGCTTGTTCGATCTCCATCACCACCAGCGGAAAGGGCAACCTCCGCGGGCGGTCGGCGAATTGGTGAATGAGGCTCGTGGAGTATTACGCGAGAAGTTTCTAACAGCGGATGTTGGGATCAGCGGCGCGAATTTCCTCATCGCCGAGACCGGCACGGTGGTCCTGGTCACCAACGAGGGCAACGCCGATCTCAGCGCGACCCTGCCGCGGGTGCATATCGTCATTGCCGGGATCGACAAAATCGTAGCCTCGCTCGCGGATGTCACGCCGCTGCTGCGCCTGCTCGGGCGCAGCGCGACCGGCCAGGCGATGAGCGCCTACACCACGTTCATTACCGGGCCGCGGCGCGCCGGCGAGCGCGACGGTCCAGTGCACTATCATGTCGTGTTACTGGACAATGGCCGCACGCGCATGCTCGGGGGCGAGTTCCGTGCGATGCTGCGCTGTATCCGTTGCGGCGCCTGCCTCAACCACTGCCCGGTCTACAGCGCTATCGGTGGCCATGCCTATGGCTGGGTCTACCCCGGACCCATGGGCTCGGTGCTGACCCCATTGTTCGTCGGCCTGCAGGCGAGCGTGGATCTGCCCAATGCCTGTACGCTAAACGGCCGCTGCGAAGCCGTCTGCCCGGTCAAGATCCCCCTGCCGGAGCTGCTGCGCCGATTGCGCGACCTACAGCTCGAACAGCGCCTGACCAGCCGCACCGGCCGTTGGGCGCTGCGCGCGTGGGGCTGGCTTGCCCGCCGGCCGCGGCTCTACCATGCGAGCACTCGTCTTGGCGTGCGGCTGCTGCGTGTTTTTAGCGGCAAGCGGGGGGCGGTGCGACGCATGCCCCTTGCCGGAGGATGGACCGCAAGCCGTGATTTGCCGCTACCGGCCGCTGAGACCTTCCAGACGGCCTGGCGCAGGCACACAGCCAAGTCGCCGCCATGAGCTCCGCCAAGACACGAATCCTGGCCTCGATCCGGGAGGGCCTCGGGCGCCGCGCCCCGAGCGAGGCTGAAGATACCGCCGGCAACCCCCCGCCATCGTCGCGACCGCGCTGGCGGGAGCCGCGCATCGAGCGTTTTCTCGGCTGCTTTGAGCGCGCTGCCGGCAGTTGGGCGCGGATCGAGACAGCCGATCAAATCCCGGCGGCGGCCGCCGACTTCCTGCAAGGGCAATCGGCGGTGCGCTTGAGGTTAAGCGGGCAGCCTGCGCTGCAAAATCTGCGCTGGCCGGCGGACTGGGAAGTGAAGGTCGATCCACAGGACGCGGAAGCTTGGCCGGCCGCCATTGCCGTTGCCGCGCTCGGCGTCGCCGAGACCGGCAGCGTTGTCATGACCTCGAGCCCCGAGTGCCCCGCCGCCGGTCACTTCCTGCCGGACGACCATTTGATCGTGCTGCAGGCGAGGCATATCGTGGATTATCTGGAAGAGGTCTGGGAGCGGCTACAGGCCCCAGGCCAGAGCATGCCCCGCGCCGTCAACCTGATCACCGGCCCGTCGCGCACCGCGGATGTAGAACAAACCATGCAGCTCGGCGCCCATGGCCCGCGCCGCGTCCACCTACTGTTGCTCGGCTGACAGCCCGGGCAACGCTCATGCTGCCTCTGCGCCCGGCATTACGCGGCTGCTGCGTACCGGAGGCAAGCTCACCAGCCTTCGTCTAGATCGGGCACGTCACCCAAGAGAAGCTCGATATCCGCCTGGTCGCGGAGGCGCTTGCTTTTGCGGTGCGACGGATCTCCGGCCGCACGCCGCTTCATTAAAACTAGATCCTCCTTACGCACCACGGCGATTCTGAGGCCCGCAACCGCAAAGGTCTCGGCGCGCTCGATAATCGGGTCGAAGTCCGGATCAAAAGCAAGCTGAACGGGCTCGCCGCTGGAATGGCGAAAATTGACGCTGTGGCGGAGCTCACCCGTCTTCCTAAGCCCCGCACGCTCCAGCGCCACGGCCGCGGCCTCTCGTCCCGCACCGAGGTGGGCTGCCAGATCGACATCCACGGTAGCGCGAGGGGTGGCCGCGTGAATACCCACGGCGAGGC
Organism: Nitrococcus sp.; assembly: GCA_030452265.1. Taxonomy (GTDB): domain Bacteria; phylum Pseudomonadota; class Gammaproteobacteria; order Nitrococcales; family Nitrococcaceae; genus Nitrococcus. The sequence goes on along the minus strand of JAKDMQ010000083.1, from coordinate 3,218 downwards.
CTCCAATGAGCGCGTAGGGCACACCGGCTGCCTCGAGGGCGCGCACGGCGTCGATCAGGGTGTTCAACTTGTCGGGCTCCGGCTGCACGTTCGTTTCCCTGCCGCGGTAGGACGAGATCAGGCGTTGATCACGTGCGCTAAGCTCCGCGATCTCGGTGATTATTGTCGAGCGTGCCTGCATCCGAGCGAGCGTATCAGGAATCGGCCCCTCGTGCCTGCACGTCCTCGATGGCGTTGCCGCAGTAAACAAAGAAAACCTATCCACGCCTTGCCCATGGCGCCGCTCACCAGCGATATTTGTCCCAGAGCTCCGGGTTAGCCCAGTTGTCAGGCGACAACCAATCAGGAGTGGTTTTGTAGGTTGCGATATCGAACTGGTAGAGAAGCAGCGGGTCACCCGCCTCGTCTACCGCGCCGCCGTAGGGCGTAAAGCCAAGACCGACGAGCGAGCGCCGATTCCAGGATCCACTATTCAGGTCGCGCGCGACGATTACCAGCACTTTTCGGGCATAAATATCGCGCAGACGTGAGAGCAGAATGGCTATTTCCGTTTCGGCTAAGGCCGCATCGGCGCATACCAGGGCCAGATCCTGGATGTCTAGACCGGATAAACCTTGCGCTGCGTCAGTGCTGGAAAGACGAGTGATCGACCCGGATCGGCCCGCGAGCGCGTGCGTGGCAGCGACCGCGGAATCGCCAATGACCAGCACCGAATCCGGGTGGACTTGGGATACCACGGCCTGCAGCCTTTCACTTAGAGCTTCGCCTGCCATCATCTGGGCCATTGCTGCATGGCTGGCATGATCCTTACCGAGCTGGATAGAGGGTGGCCCAGCGCGAGGGCGAGTACGGGTCTGTTCTCCAAGAGCTGAGCAATCGCTCACATCATTTGGGTCAAGAATCGCGAGATCGTGTCGTATTTCTTGACTTGCCGCCTGCGTAGCGTCACGGGCTCATGCTATCACAGCAAACAATGGGCGTTGCGCGGGAATGGTTTACAATTGATGCGCAAGGTCAACGAGGTGCTCGATTCGAGCGCTGCAGGAGGACATAAGGGTGGTTGATCGACAGCCAGGGGAACGGCGCGAGAACTTTCGGGTCAATGATGAGGTGCTGCTTGCCTACCAGGGACTTTCTCGACAGGAAGTCGAGCTTCGCCGCCGGCAGTATGCCCAAGATATGTCGAGCGCATTCACCTTGGCCCAGGAAATGGACGAGTTGCGCCAGCAGACAGCGGTACTACGTCGCCAGGCCGAGCAGGAATCGCCGGTAAGCGCTCAACTCATCGAAACTCTCGACCGCAAGCTCGATCGGGTGATCGAGGTGTTGATGATGCACGAGCTTGGCAGCCAATGCCCGGAGCCCGTCGCGGTGGATATCGGCGCTGACGGTATGGGCTTTGGCGCAACGCAGGCGTTTGAAGTAGGTCAAGCGCTCGATATACGCCTCATGGTCCCAAGCACCGGGTTTGGTCTACACACCTTTGCCCAGGTGGTGCGCTGCGGCGAGAGCGGCAAGCGAGACGGATTCACTGTCGGCGTGCGATTTCAGTTTCTACGCAGCTCCGATCGTGAGCTCTTGGCTCAGCATCTACTGCAGCGCCAGTCAATGCTGCTGCGCGAGCGCTAGCAAGGGCACGAGGCGATATAGGTGTTCGCGCCGCCTATGTGGGCGGCCCCGATCACTTTGATTCTCACTCCGCGGCTGCTCGCAAAAGCATTCTATTTCGCGGCCGTCGGCCTGCCCGCACGCGCTCTGCTTTTCATCTTCACCGCGCGGCTGCTGCCTATCTCCCAGCGCACACTACTCGCGCTAGGTTATGGTATGCCTAAATGCGGCATGAGGATCTGGTCACGTTTCAGATTAAGCGGTCTGGGCACTATCTGAGTCTAAGGAAATCATTGCCTGTGGCAAGGTAGGCAAATATGCGGGACGGGGTGTACGGGATTATTCGTAACGCGCTATTTCTTATGGAGCCGGAGCGAGCTCACAATGCCACCCTGCGCTTGCTCTCGGCAACCGCGCCACTGGGAGCCGGGTGTCTATTCGGGGCGCGGGGAGCGCCGGCCATGCCGTGCAAGGTCATGGGGCTCGAGTTTCCTAATCCCATTGGTCTTGCCGCGGGCATGGACAAGAACGGCGATTGTATCAGCGCGCTCGGTCAGCTCGGATTCGGATTCATCGAGATCGGCACCGTGACGCCCCGGCCGCAGCCGGGCAACACCAAGCCCCGGGTATTCCGCATTCCACAGCGCCGGGCGCTCATCAACCGCTTGGGCTTCAATAACAAAGGTGTCGATTATCTTGTGCGCCAAGTGCGACGATCCGGCTACCTTGGTGTTTTGGGAATCAACATCGGCAAGAACGCCGATACACCCATGGAGCGGGCGCTCGATGATTACGTCATCGGTTTGCGCAAGGTCTATGCGCTGGCAAGCTATGTCGTCGTCAATATCTCCTCGCCGAATACGCCCCGGCTGCGTACACTGCAGCACGGGATGCTGCTCGATGAGCTGCTCTCTACCCTGAAGGCCGAGCAGCGCCATCTAGCGCTACAGCATGAGCGCTATGTTCCCCTGGTTGTCAAAGTGGCCCCGGATCTCGATGACGAGGCGATCGATGTGCTTGCGCAACAACTGCTGGAGCACGCGGTCGACGGCGTCACGGCGACCAATTCCACCTTATCGCGCGAGGGCGTAGAAGGGCTGCGCTATTCCCATGAAGGCGGCGGCCTAAGCGGAGCGCCGCTGCTGGAGCGCTCGACCCGGGTTCTGCGCCGCTTGAGCGCGGCATTCGAGGGCCGCATACCACTGATCGGGGTCGGTGGCATCGTTTGCGGCGCGGACGCGGTGCAGAAAATAAAGGCCGGGGCGGATCTCGTTCAGGTCTACAGTGGATTCGTCTACCGCGGCCCGCAGCTCATCGAGGAGATCGCGCGATCTCTCGCCGAACAACGCACTGACCAGCCTCTTTTGGCAGAACAGTGCTGACGAGGCTTCCTCAGTATGAAATGAGTCGCAGCGACGGCCGTGTTTGGTCTTGGGCAGTTCACGAGAAAGGGCGGCTTTGAACTCTCAAAGCGGTGAAGAAATTGTAGTCACCCAATGGCCCGACTTGACAGTTCAGGGGCCGCTACTAAGGAATGCGTTGGGACAGTCTCATAAAGTGCTGAACAAATATTTACCGAGATCCGAAATGCACTCTCCTGGGAGCGCGGG
>JAKDMQ010000302.1 GCA_030452265.1 Nitrococcus sp. | reverse complement strand
CAGACCTACTATGCCCTCGATGGGCAGGAGCGCCAGGGTATTCTCGATCGCCTCGCCGCCGAGAACGCTAAGGCGAAGCCCCAAATCACCCGCTTTAAAGGGCTTGGCGAGATGAATCCGATGCAGTTGCGCGCGACCACCATGGCGGAGGAAACCCGGCGCCTGGTGCGGCTTACGGTGGACTCCGAGCAAGAAACGCAGCAGCTCATGAGCATGCTGCTTGGCCGGCGGGCGGCGGCCGACCGGCGCGCCTGGCTGGAAGCTAAAGGCGATCGAGCCGAAGTACTGTAGGAATGCGCCGGGTAAGTGGCTGGGGCGGGTGAAGGGGTAGCCGTACATTGCCTGCACACAATGCCGATTACGAAATCTGGCCGTTGCGCGAGTTCACCGAGAAGGCGTACCTGGACTACTCCATGTACGTCATCCTGGATCGGGCGCTGCCCCATCTCGGCGATGGTTTGAAGCCGGTGCAGCGGCGCATCATCTATGCCATGTCCGAGCTCGGGATCTCCGCCGCCGCCAAGTACAAAAAGTCCGCTCGCACGGTCGGCGATGTGCTCGGCAAATACCACCCGCATGGCGATTCCGCCTGCTATGAGGCCATGGTGCTCATGGCGCAGCCCTTCTCCTACCGCTACCCGTTGGTGGACGGCCAAGGCAATTGGGGCTCGGCCGATGATCCCAAGTCGTTCGCGGCCATGCGCTACACGGAGGCCAGGCTTACCCCTTACGCGCAGCTGCTGTTGGCCGAGCTGGGCGAGGGTACGGTCGAGTGGACGGCGAATTTCGACGGCACCTTGGAGGAGCCTCGGCTGCTGCCGGCTCGGGTTCCCAATCTATTGCTCAATGGCAGCGCCGGCATCGCCGTGGGCATGGCCACGGATATACCGCCACATAACCTGCGCGAGGTGGTCGCGGCCTGTATCCATCTGCTGGACCAGCCGGACGCCGGCGTGGCCGATCTCTGCGAGCATATTCTGGGTCCTGATTTCCCGACCCGGGCCGAGATCATCACTCCAGCAGAAGACATTCGCCGCCTCTACGAAAGCGGCTACGGCAGCCTGCGCCAGCGTGCCTGCTGGGAGCGCGACGGGCTCGACATCGTGATCACCGCGCTGCCCTACCAAGTCTCCGGGAGCAAGGTGCTGGAGCAGATCGCCGCGCAAATGCAAGCGAAGAAGCTCCCCATGGTGGAGGACTTACGCGATGAGTCCGATCATGATTGCCCAACCCGATTGATCATCACCCCGCGCAGCGCCCGGGTGGACGCCGACGAGCTGATGCATCACCTGTTCGCCACCTCGGATTTGGAGAAGAGCTATCGGGTCAATCTGAACGTCATCGGCCTCGATGCCCGGCCGCGGGTGCATGGGCTGCGGGCGATTCTCACAGACTGGCTGCGCTTTCGAACGCAGACGGTACGCCGGCGCTTGCGCTGGCGCTTGGACAAGGTCGAGGCGCGGCTGCACATCCTCGATGGCTATCTGATCGCGTTTCTCAACATAGACGAGGTGATCGCGATCATCCGCACCGAGGACAAGCCCAAGCCGGTGTTGATGGAGCGCTTTGGGCTCACCGAGCGCCAGGCCGAGGCCATTTTGGAGCTGCGCCTGCGCCATCTTGCAAGGCTCGAGGAGATCAAGGTCCGTGCTGAGCAGGACGAATTGCGGCAGGAGCGAGATCGGCTGCGCGCCATCCTGGGCTCGGAGGCAAAGCTCAAGGCCCTGATTAAATCCGAGTTGGCGGAGGATGCGCGCAAATACGGCGACGAGCGCCGCTCGCCGCTCGTGCAGCGGGCCTCGGCGCGGGCGCTAAGCGAGACCGACCTGGTGCCGAGCGAACCGGTAACCCTCGTGCTCTCGCAGAAGGGATGGATTCGGGCGGCCAAGGGCCACGATGTGGATGCGCAGCGACTCAGTTATAAGGCCGGTGATGGCTATCGTGATATCGCCAGCGGCCGCAGCAGTCAGCAAGCGGTTTTTTTTGATTCCCAAGGTCGCGCCTATTGTCTGCCGGCACATACGCTGCCCTCGGCACGAGGGCAAGGAGAGCCTTTAACGGGGCGCTTGACCTTGCCTGTCGGGGCCGAGTTTAGATACGTACTGCTCGACGATTCGGAGTCGCTCTGGCTGCTGGCAAGTGATTACGGCTACGGGTTTATCGCGCGTCTGAGTGCTCTCTATAGTAAGAACCGCGCCGGCAAGGCGGTTTTGAGCGTTAACGGCGGCGCGCGGGTGCTCAAGCCCGCACGGGTGTACACGCTAGCACGGGATCGCCTGGTGGCGGTCACCACGGCCGGGCGGCTGTTGGCTTTCCCGCTGCAAGAGCTACCAGAGCTCGGCAAGGGCAAAGGCAACAAGCTAATCCAGATCCCGAAGTCGCGGCTTGAGACACGCGATGAGGTCGTCGCCGGCGTTTTGGCCGTGCCACCCGAACGTTCTGTCGTTTTGCAGGCCGGCAAGCGCACGCTCACGCTGCGCTCGAGTGATCTTGATCGCTATATCGGGCAACGCGGCCGCCGCGGGGCCAGTCTGCCGCGGGGCTTTCAGCGGGTCCAGGAGATTCGGCTGGGAGATGGTGAAGAAACCCCCTGAGGTAACTACTCACCCCTCGTCATCCTGCGCGGAAGGGGGTGAGTAGTTACCCCCTGAACTTGCAATCGCTGCACTTGTTGGATGAGACAGCGCGATCAGATCACCAGTCGGAGCGTGTTCGAGTCTAAACGAGGTCTCGGAACGAATTAATCACACCGTCGGCGCCGAGCTCAGCGGCCGGAATGCCGTGACTGTAGCCATCCGCGACCACCACCACCGGACAGCCCGCGGCGCGGGCGCAGGCTACGTCGCTGTCAGAATCTCCGACGAACAACGCATCGGCAACGTCCACGCCAAGGGCCGCGCAGGCATGCAGCGCGGGATCCGCCGCGGGCTTCGGGCGCGCGGTAGTATCGCCGCAGATCACGGCACGGAATAGGTGCGCCAGTTCGAGCGCTTGCAGCAGCGGTACCGATAGCCCCGTGCGCTTGTTGGTTACCACCGCGAGCCGCGCACCGCGCTGGCTCAGCGCGCGCAGGCTCTCGACCACGTCAGGATAGGGGCGGCTCAGGTCGGCGATATGGGCTTCGTAATGCTCGATGAAATCCCGCGCCACGCCCGTCACCAGATCGGCCGAGCCGTTCTGCTGGCGCAGCGCCTGCTCTACCAGTACCTGGCCGCCATGACCGACCCAATGCCGGGTGAATGATTCGTCGACACTATTGAGCCCGGCTACGGCGAGCGCGTGATTCAGTGCGGCATTGATGTCCGGCGCGGTGTCCACCAGGGTACCATCCAGGTCGAACAGATAACCGCTGTACCCCTTCACCATTTCAGGCCAGGGCCGCGCGCATCGCGGATCTCCTCGCCGAGACGCGAGAAGTCCGCGGAGAGGATCGAGGGAGCTACCCAGTGTTCCATCTCGGTATTCTAACCGGGCTG
>JAKDMQ010000082.1 GCA_030452265.1 Nitrococcus sp. | reverse complement strand
GCGGGCGATGGCAAGACCGATGCCACTGGTTGAGCCAGTGATTACCGCCGATTTGGCCTTCAGCATTAAGACCTCCCTGATTATGACAAGCTGCAGCCCAGCCTATTGGCCGTATACTCGGCTTCCTCGGCCCGGGTAGCCTCGCATTCGCCAACAAGACCGCGCCGAGCATACCACGCAAGGCCCATGATCGCGCTGAGCCGGCTCTACCGATTCGCTATGAGGAAGCGCGGCTGAATATTCTTTTCGCCCTAAGTAGTGTCGCGGATGGAAGTGGTCAGACTTGCCGGGACATGCACTCGCCCCTGGAGGTGCGTAAGCGGCTATTCTGGCAGGCGTACGTTCTCGACAAAAGCCACCCACCTCCACCCCGAACGCGGTTTAGTATTAACTCAATTTTTCAATGGCCATAGCTGCGTAGCGCCGCATATTCTTAGGGTTCTCATGAGTGAGTAGCCGTTGAACGCGCTTTGCCTCATGATGCGTTGGGCAATAAATCGCCAGAAATCCGGCGCCTTCCTTAGCCCACTCCAGATCTTTCTCCCAGTAGAGACCTTCCGTCCCCATTCCCAAGGAAAACTTTTGCCTAATACGAGTGAGAAAACTTGCGTCATTCTTGCTCTTCTCAATATCAGAAATCACGTAGTTGTTCGGCACAGCCGCGACTTCATCTTCCGAATAACCAGCCGAAAGCAAGATGTCTTTGCCTTTCTTGGCAGCCTCATTGGAATCTAAAACCGCAATAAGATAGTCGGCTGGATAAAAGATGCCGAACGATGTATCGCTTCCTTTAAAGAAATCTCGCCCGCTAAAATCCTGCATGATATTGTCTCCGCTCCTACTCAAATCGGGTTTGGCATGTTCGTGGAATTACGATCAAAATAGCCGTATATCAATTACGCCGAATATAGCACACTGGTAAACAACCCCGCCCTAAACGTAATCAACAACGCAGCCAAGAGTCAGTCCATAGGCCCAATCAACGTCGAGACGCACATTTTATTAGCGGCCAGGTAAAATCGGATCAGATTTACCAGCTCGCCACAGCTCGCCACAGTGTAGACAGCTTAAACCAAGAGTAGTTCGCCATGCCCAACCAACAATCCTCTAATGGCCGGACATACCGTAGCGGCTTCGCCTTGAGCAAATGAGCAATACGCATCCTTCCCACTCTATGGCACGCTGTCCAAGCGTGAGTACCGGCGGTCCCGGCCTGCGCGGGCAGTCGCCGATCGAAACGGAAAGGGCGCGGCTGTCCGAATTGGATCAGCCTCGCGTGGGGATGTGCGGGGTTGATGAGATAATGCGGCAGAGCCTTAGCGTCATCAAGCGAATAGGCCGTGCTCGATGCGCATCAGGGCTTCCCGGACCCGTTCCGCGCCCCAATCGGTTGCCAACAGCTCGAGCGGTATCTCGCCGTCCAGCACTGGCACCGGCTCGCGCAGCCACGCGCTCGCGGCCTCTTCACTCTCCAAGACGTCCTCGGCCAACGAATAAAGCCGGGCGATCCGGGCCAGGCGGTCGGATATAGCCGGCCCAAGCCGCCCCCCCTGCCGGCGGCGCCGCAGGGTGCTTGAGCTCACGGCAAGAACGCGCGCTTCGTCGTCGTGGGTTAGATGCAGCTTCCGGCTCCGCGTGACAAGCGCCTGATGCGGCAGCCCCACCTGGATCAGCTCGTGCAGGTTGCTGGTCGCGGCCGGCCCGAACACCTGCTGCCCGCCAAGGATCTCGATCTCGGGACGCATGGTAAGACTTCCGTCAATTGACCGATTCAATAGTAGCAGGTGACAGGTTTGGGCGGATGGAGGGGGTCGGTAAGCCGTAACTCCGCATACGCAAGTGCGGGCCGCCGGCGGCGGGGATAGATCCCGGGACCATTGGGCGGGCATTCAGTAGCGGAACAGATCGGAGAGATCCAGCGCAGCATCGGGCAGCGCCCGCGGGGCAACGCGGGTCAGATCCTGCTGCACAACGCTTTCCTGATAAGCGCCATCGTGCGGCCGGCGGTGAAGCACGAGAACCCTGTGCTGCAGATCGACCAGCCAGACTTCCGGCACGCCGTAGCGCGCGTAGAGCGGGAGCTTGATCTGGCGGTCGAAGTCGAGCGAGCTCTCGGCGACCTCGATCAGAAGGATGAGGTCAACGGCGGTAGGGTGGGAGTGGCGATAGTAATCCGCCCGCGGCTCGAGGACGGCAATATCCGGTTGCGGCTCGGAGAGATCGCCCAAGACGATGGGGTTCTGGACGTGCACGATGGCCTTACCCGCAACCGCTGGCACCAGCAGATTGTTCAGCATTCCGACGATGCCCGCGTGGGGACTGCCGATTGGCGCCATATCGATGATCTCCCCCTCGATCAGCTCGACGCGTTCGGTGGGGCCAAAGACACCCGCCGCGCCCATCTTGTGATAATCGGCGGTGGTCAGCCGGTGACGCACTTCCTCCATCAACCCGGACATCGCATTTATTCCTCCAGTCGCAACACGGTCAGTCTAATAACGCGCTGGTTCAGTCGCAACTTGCCGCCTCAACGGCTACCGCAAATGTCATCGCCCTAATGCGCCCGAGGGCTGGCGCGATGCGTGCGCGCCAGCCCTCGGTCGCGCATGTTCGCGGGGTGACGAAGGAACCACAACACCAGCGGTAGCCGCGTTGGGGCAAACGTCGGGGCAAACGTTGGGGTTCGCACGCTCACGCCAACCTACCGAGCTGATATGACATGGCAGCTTCCGGACGATCGCATCGACCGCTCGCGGGTTGCACGGTGCCCATGTTTCTATTTTTCACAATACAACTTGTTGAAGAATTGTTTTTCATGAACTAGTATCGTTTTTCAGGATATTACTTATTCCAAATTGAATTTCAGGACGAAGGCAAGGTTTCCATGGAGGCGACGGCGCAGCATCATTTTTCAGGTCCGGTGACCGTTTTTCAGGAAAGACGCCTTCCCGAGAAGGCGACACCGGCTGGTTACAGCGCCCTGATCGACGCCTACGGTCTTGCGGTTCCGTTGCCGCGCACCTTATGCGCCATCGGCGCGCGCCACAGGATCCTAGAAAAAAACGGCTGGCGCCTCATGACACCGCGCCACGCACCGCGCTCGACGCTCGAAGGCCATCTGACCTTCGCCCTTAAATATGAAGGTCTTGATCTCGCGGTTCTCAAGCGCCTATTCCTGGCCGCCGGCCCGGGCGCCATTGCGGCGTTCATGCGCGCTAAACCGACAGGGACGTACGCGCGGCGTATCTGGTTCCTGTACGAATGGCTAACCGGCGTGCGCTTGGACTTGCCAGATGCAACGACCGGCCGTTATGTCCCCGTGGTCGACCCGGCCCTGCAATGGGCCGCCAAAGGCAAAAACGCATCACGCTATCGTGTAAGGAACAACCTGCCGGGCTCGCCGGCATTCTGCCCGCTCGTCTTTCGCACCGAGGCACTTGATCGCTTCATTGGCCTCAATTTGCCAAAAGAAGCGCAGGAGATCATCGCCGATGTCCCGCGCGATGTTCTCGCGCGCACGGCCGCCTTTCTCCTGCTCAAGGATTCCCGGTCCAGCTATGCGATAGAGGGGGAACGCCCGCCGCAGGACCGCATCCAGCGCTGGGGCCATGCTATCGGTGAAGCCGGCACCCAGCCGCTCGACCGCGAAGAGCTGCTGCGCCTGCAAAGGATCGTTATCGGCGACACGCGCTTCGTGAACCTGGGTCTGCGTGAAGATGGGGGGTTTGTGGGCGAACGCGACCGCCATACCCGCATGCCCCTGCCTGACCATATCAGTGCGCGGCCCGAGGATCTGCCGTCTTTGATCGACGGCCTGGTCGCCTTCGACCGCAGGCCGGCACAGGCGCTCGATGGCGTAATCGCCGCGGCCATCCTGGCCTTCGGCTTTGTCTACATTCACCCGTTCGAGGACGGCAATGGCCGTATTCACCGCTATCTTATCCATCACGCCCTGGCCGCGCGCGGGTTCAACCCGCAAGGCCTCGTGTTCCCCGTCTCAGCCGCGATCCTAGAGCAGATCGACGATTATCGTGAGGCCCTGGAAAGCTACTCACGGCGTCTGCTGCCGCTGATCAAATGGGAGCCAACGCCGCAATACAACGTCCGTATCGTCAACGACACGGCGGATTTCTACCGCTTCTTCGACGCCACCCCCCATGCCGAATTTCTATATCGCTGCGTGCAGCGGACGATCGAACACGATCTTCCCGCCGAAACCACTTTCCTGCGCTGCTACGACTCTTTTAGGCAGCAGGTCGAAGCCTTCATTGAGATGCCGGAGCACACGATCGACCTCCTGTTCCGCTTCCTGCACCAGAACGGCGGCCGCTTGTCTCAGCGCGCGCGTACCCGCGAGCTCAAAGATCTTACGGATGTAGAAGTAGAGCGCATCGAGGGGCTCTACCATGAGACCTTCGCATCAACGGAGCCAGACTCGACTGATTTCCCGCGTTTGACTGGGCGGCCGGCTCTGAATGACTCATAACTGCTTGGCGACGCGGACCAAGAAACGTAGGCAGCCTACAGGCAACTGTTCAGAGCTCGCATTGCGCAGAGCACTCTGGAGAAAATATGCTATTCCACTCACACGGCCCGGGCATTAGGGATTTAAGAGCCGCTCAAGGGGCGATACCGCCCTGTGTGAGAAGCTGCAAAGCGGAAGCAGCGGATCACCCGTGGTGGGTGAGATCAATGCACTTGTCAGGTTGCCGGCTTTGCACACGTCTCCACATACTCTCGAAGGGCACGGTTCACGGCCTCTGAGTCTGGGAAAAGTTTGTGGAGATCTGGGTCTATGAGGACTAGGTTGGTACCCTCTTCGCGGTAGCGCTTGGCGTACTTACCTCTCGTTCCCGACTTGATGAGCCGTGCCGGGTACTCTGGACGCAAGTCGTCGTCTTTATTGCTCATAGGCTTTGCGCTCTCTGCGCGTCATCTGTCTGGCGCTTATAATCCGGATTCTACCATTGCGTTCTGTGAAAGCGACGGCGAGAAACCTGTTGCGTTCAGTTTTGCCGAAGATTACGTAGCGATCCTCTTCGATCGAGTGGTCTGGATCAGGCGCTGTTGATGAGTACTCATCGGCAAAGACCTCGGCTGCCTCTGCGAAGCTTACGCAGTGCTTCCTTTCGTTCTCGCGCGCCTTATTTCGATTCCACTCGAATTCCATAGGTAGCCGTCAATCAACGCACATAGCGGGCTTGGTAGCTCACCGCGGCGGCCCCGGATGCGGGCACCTTGACTGACCATTGCACGGCTGCTGAGGATAGGCGCTCGTGCGGTGTGCTTTCCCGCACGATCTTCCAGTCACCGGGCAGATATTCGCGCACCTCCACCGTGACCGGTTGCGCGCCGGCGTTGTGCAGCTCGATGCGCCAACCGACTTCATAGTGATCCTCGCCCAGGCGCTGGAACAAATCGCGCGTGCGTTTGGCTGTTACGTCAAACGCCGTGCCAAGAACCAGCTCCAACGGCTTGCCGACGGGAGTATGGTCAATCTGATCGGCGCCCAGAAACCGCGGCTCACCCGCCGGATTCAGCTCTCTTATGCGTACCGTTCCGGCCGGTAGCGCGATCGGCTGCTTCGCGCTCGCCGTATCCACATGCAGGCGCACTTCAACCGGCGCCTCACCGCCATTGTCCGTCGCATTGCCGTTGACACGATAGTAACGGCGTACCGCCAAGTGCTCGGTCTGGAGCAATTGCAGGCGCACCGCCGCGGCCTCGGGCAGGCTTACCGGCTGATCCAGGCGGTACAAATGCCACGTCATTGCCGGCTCGCTTGCGCCCGCATCGGCAGCAAACGCGGGTTGCGCTTTCATCATGAGCGGACGTGCCACTTCGGAACGGGCAACGTCTCCGGCGATCAAGCGCAGTTTGGCATCCGTGTAGTCGCCCCCGCTGTGGTTGCTGATGCGCGCGAAGCCTTCGAGCCGCAGCTCGTTGCCTTGCAGCTCACCCCAATAATCCATCTGCCAGTCGAGACCGTCGGCCAGATAGATCAGATCGAGCCTGTGACGGCCGCTAACGGCGCTCGACAGGCGCAAGTCGAGCGAGGGGCCGTTCACATCGACGTCCGGGTTGGGCGGGAAAACAATGCGCCAGGGCGCATCGGGCCCGCCGATTTCCAGCCGTTCTCCGACTCGAACGATGGGGTTGCCGCCGCCTGCACTGACCAGTATGCCCCTGCGCGCGGGGCCGCCCTCCGCGGCACGGGGCACCAGGAGCACCTCGCTGCCTTGATAAGCCTGCAGCAGCGTCATGGGTGTCCAGTCACCACTGTGAAACCGCTGCTGCAGGACATGGGCGTCCGCCTCCAGTGACACGGCAAGCGTATCGGGTTGCAATCGGGCGGGTAGGTCAGAGAGGGTAAGCTCGATGCCGGCGGGGGGGAGGGAGACCCAACGGACATCGTGCACCAGGCCAAGGCCGTTTTGATAAACCGTCAGGGTGAGCGCGCGCTGATCAGTGCCGCCGCCGTGAACGACCTTGGGCGGGGGCTTGTCGCTGCCCGCGCTGTCGTTCACGGCCATCGAGCGAGCTGCAGCTCCGCCGCATACCGCGCTCGCGGCCGCCAGCGCCAAGACTGTGAGGAATAAGTGAATCCTGCCCAATGCTGCTTCTCCTGCTAGACAACCGATTGGCCGGTAAGGTGAATAGCTGCTTGGAATCCGCGCAAGCCACTTGTCATGGCCGACCGGACTTAGCGGTTCCGACCCAGCAGCCGTCTTTTGGCCTCGTTGATGCGGGCCGCAAGGTAATCGGATCCACCGCGGTCGGGGTGTAGCCGCTGCATCAACCGCCGATGCGCCGCAACAATTTCCGCCCGCTCCGCGCCATCCGCGAGCCCAAGCATGGCGTAGGCTTGTGCCGGCGACAATGCACTAGCGCCATCAAGTTCATTGTGAGTGTCTTCATCGGCGTACTGGGCAGCGCGACCTCGCCAGCCGGCATGGGCTTGATCCAGGTAGGCCGTAAGCAGCGCCGCGGCCTCGCGGTCGAGCGCGAGATAATCGTGGCGCAATGCCAGCAGCTCGGCGAGCGTAAGACGGCTCAGTCGGCGACCCCGCAGTTGACCGCGGAGGAGCGTGCCGTCGATGTAGCCGCTGCGCAGGTCGATCGTGAGCGCAAGATTATTCGTCCGCAGGTGCGAGTAGCCTTGCGCTTGGCGGCTGCGCCCACCCCTTATGAGGCGATTTAGCCTGGCGGTAAGTCGATGGGTCAGCAGCGCGCCGCCGAGAATAAGCGCAAGCATCCAGTGCAGGCGTCCCGTTGCGACCAGCAGAGCAAGCGCACCCATGCCAAGGTAGGTTAGCAGTCTTGGAAAACGCCGCTGCACGGCCGTACGCGCCTCGGGGGAGAGCCAGAGGACGAACACGGCGATGGCCGCTGCGATCAGGAGCAGTTGAGTCATGTGCGCGCGCCCAAGAAGCGATGAGATTGGTCGGTCGGCCTCATGACCCGCACATCTCCAGCCGCCTTGGTGAACTATAAGGGATAGGGCACAGCAGCGTCGATCTTCACGCTTTACTTCAGGTTGCCGTCCAGGTGCCGTTATGTGCGGTGAGGCCGCGCACGCGATCTGCCTTGTGCGAGGAGCATTATGCCGAGCGCCGGTGGGGTGAGTCTGTAAATCAATGGCTGAAAGCGGAAACAGAAGAAAAAAATGAAATTCTTGGCGATCCTATGTAAATCACTCGGATATATATGGCTGTTGTTGTCCAGCAAAACGGTCTTGGTGTACATGTTTATGATTTGGTTCAGAGCAAAGTTTATTGGCATTCAAGACCTCGTGAGCACAAATTGCATCGCGATCTACATAGTAACGGTAATAACCGTGGCTCCGGGGGTGGGTCTGCTGGTGCTTTCCAACTATCTTACGAAGCGAGCCATAAGGAGAGGTAAAGGGGATTTGAGCAAACATGAAAAAGCATTACAACTTATTCAAGAGAGAAAAAACGGTGGTGTCTGGCAAGGCAGAGGTGACGCATGATTCATCAGATCTACCTTCAACCTCTGGCGGCGGCCACCTCGTTGCCCGTCGTGGTGGATAGCAAACGGTGCCGCTATTCGTGCAAATTCTAAAGCGTCACCGTAATATCGTAATATTCGCAATTCTTCCTGTCGCCGCAATCTTACGCATCTTCGCGTTTGCCACTGCCCATTGCTGAGCTTACACTCCTCACCGCTAGTGGACCACTTAGCTCATGTCAGATTATCCATAGTGGGTGCATGCAACTTTGCGATTAGCCTGGTTCAGGAGACAGCGAGCGCGCGTCCGTTATTGCGACTGCATGCCGGGCAACGATCCGTGAGCCGTGTCGGGGTGGTGAGCGCTCTGCCGCTCGAAGCCCGCTGCCTGCGCGGCTCGCTTGGGCGACCGGCTGCGCGGCCTGCCGAGGCAATGGTTGGCATTTGCGGCCCTGGACCCACGCGTGCGCAGCGCACGGCCGAACGAATGGTGGCGCAGGGCGCTGCCGGACTACTGAGCTGGGGATTGGCCGGTGGGATTGAGCCAGGGATTACCTCGGGGACGCTGATCGCTGCCGATCAAGTGATGTTGGCGAGCAGTACAGCATATCGGACCGACAGAGCCTGGCGGCAAAGAGTCCTCTCAGCGCTCCCGCCACGGGTGGCGGTGGTTGAAGCGCCGCTGTTCGCGAGCGAGGGGATCGTTGCGACAGCCGCGGATAAGGCGAGTTTGCTGCACCGCTACGCGGCCGTTGCCGTGGACATGGAAAGCGGCGGTATCGCCCGCGCGGCAAGCCGTTACGGACTGCCGTTACTGGTCTTGCGGGTTGTAGTCGATCCGGTAGATATGGCGTTACCGCCGGCGTTTGCCGACGCCGTGGATAGCGGCGGGGCCTTGCGGCCATTCGGTTTGATCAATGGCTTGATGAGGCAGCCCGCCATGCTCTGGCCATTGCTTCAGCTTGCTTACGGCGCTCGGGCCGC
Organism: Nitrococcus sp.; assembly: GCA_030452265.1. GTDB lineage: Bacteria > Pseudomonadota > Gammaproteobacteria > Nitrococcales > Nitrococcaceae > Nitrococcus. Next base: position 4,719 of record JAKDMQ010000082.1, on the reverse strand, counting down.
CGGCTCGACCCTGCGGCGAATTGCACCCGTTGTAATGGACAGTCGCACTTGGCCTTGACAGCGCCCGCCTGCTCGCAGCGGGCTCGACCCGCCCTGAGCCCGCGCGCCTGCGCTGATCAAATCTCGGTTCTTCTCCTCCGTCGGCCCCGCGAAGACTCTTGCCTTGGCTCAGCCGCCGGCCGATTTAGGGCGCCGCAAGCGATCATGCCCGGGGACCGCCGTATCCGAGGCTTGCCGGGAAGGGCGCGAGCTTATTACCTGGCGTGCTCTGGGATCGCTCTGCACCGCGGCTAGGATCCCCTCGCCATCGAGTCCGGCCGCCGCGAGCTGATCTTCCTGGCTGCCGTGGTCGATAAATCGATCGGGTAGACCGAGCTGCAGCAGCGAGACCTTAATACCTTCTTTGGCCAGGGCCTCACCCACCGCGCTCCCCGCTCCCCCGGCGATGACGTTGTCCTCAGCGGTGACCAGCAGATCGTGACCGGCGGCGAGCTCAACGAGCAGCTCGGTGTCCAAAGGCTTTACGAATCGCATATTGACCACGGTTGCCCCCAGGCGCTCACCTGCGTACAGACATGCCGGGAGTATTGTGCCGAAGGCCAGGATGGCGATGCCGGAGCCTTGTTGACGTATCTGCGCCTTGCCGATTGGCAGCGCGTTCATCTCCAAATCCAGCGCCGCGCCTGTTCCCTTGCCGCGCGGATAGCGCACGGCGGCCGGTCCGTCCACCAGAAAGCCGGTGTAGAGCATCTGCCGACACTCCTGTTCATCCGCCGGCGCCATGATGACCATGTTCGGTACGCAGCGCATGAAGGTCAGATCGAATGCGCCCTGGTGCGTCGCCCCGTCGGCTCCTACGGCGCCTGCGCGGTCCACCGCGAAGAGCACTGGAAGATTCTGCAGCGCCACATCGTGGATAAGCTGATCATAAGCGCGTTGCAGGAAGGTCGAGTAAATGGCGACCACGGGCTTCAATCCATCGGCGGCCATACCGGCGGCAAGCGTTACGCTGTGCTGCTCGGCGATGGCGGCATCGAAGTAGCGATCCGGAAAGCGCTCGGAGAAACGCACCAAGCCGGAGCCCTCGCGCATCGCAGGTGTTATGGCCATCAGGCGCTGATCACGTGCGGCCATATCACAGAGCCAATCGCCGAATACTTGGCTGTAGGTAGGAGTCGAGGAGCTAGCGCTCGATTTGCGGATTCCAATCTTGGGATCGAACGGCGAGACACCGTGATATTGGACCTGATCGGCTTCGGCCGGCGGATAACCTTTGCCTTTGCGGGTTACTACGTGCAGCAGGCGCGGCCCGTGGTGAGCGCGCAGATTGTGCAGCGTGTGGAGCAAGGTTGGCAGGTGATGGCCATCGACCGGGCCGAAGTAGCGAAATCCGAGCTCCTCGAACAGAGTGCCGGGCACGACTAAGCCCTTGGTGTGCGTCTCGACCCGTTTAGCGAGCTCCCACACGGGCGGTACCGTCTGCAGAATGCGTTTGCCGCCTTCACGCAAAGCGGTGTACTGCCGACTCGAGGCGCAGCGGGCGAGATAATTGGTCAACCCGCCGACATTTGGCGAGATGGACATCTCGTTGTCGTTTAGGATCACCAACAGATCGGGGTGCAGATCACTCGCATGGTTGAGGGCTTCATACGCCATGCCGCAGGTCATCCCGCCGTCGCCGACGACGGCGACAACCCGCCGCCGCGCGTTATTACGGGCCGCGGCTATGGCCATGCCAAGCGCCGCGCCGATAGCGGTGCCCGCGTGGCCTACGGCGAAGGTGTCATAGGGGCTCTCGTCGCGGTGGGGAAACGGGGCTAGGCCGCTACGCTTGCGGATCGTGTGCAGCATCTCGCGCCGGCCGGTTAGGATTTTATGTGGGTAGGCCTGATGCCCGACATCCCACACTATTCGGTCCTCGGGAGTGTCAAATACGTAATGCAGCGCGATTGTGAGCTCCACGGCGCCAAGTCCGGCGCCGAGGTGGCCGCCATTGCCGGAAACCGTCTCCAGCAAGAACTCCCGTAGCTCCCGCGAGAGAGCAGGGAGCTGCGATTCGGGCAGTTGCCGAAGGTCTTCGGGAGACATCACAGATTCCAACAGGGAGTGCGCCATTGCGAACACCTTCCATTACAAGCGGTTAATTTTAGTGGCCTTTAAGCAACCAGCGTGATCGCGGTCGCGCTGAACGGCTCGAACGGGTACCGGCTACGGAACTTTCCGCCTTCAATCCGAACAGAATACATGGAGACAAAACATCAATCCATTCTGTAAACTTAGGCTTGAAACTTTAAGCAGTCTGGTGCTACAGGTGATTTGACATGCGGGCCTGCTGCCGCGAGCATTATGGCAGGCACCGGCCCCGTCGGTCGTGCCTCTGTTGCGCGGATGCGTCGCTGGGATGCGCAAAGGTAACACGGCCCCGTCGCTATAGTGTGGCGAATTGTCGACAAAGCTGATTACCATAAGCCGAGCCGTATGCAATGGACGTGATCTTGGCTCATCCCCGAGGCTTTTGCACCGGCGTGATTCGAGCAATCGAGATTATCATCATCGGCCATGGCGAGCACCCCGAGGTCAAAGGGACGCGCAGTCGGGTGGATGGGCCGGTGCACGTGATCTCAACCCCAGAGGAGGTCGATGCGTTGCAGGTTCAGAATCCACGAGCCCTTGCTTATGTCGCGCAGACTACCTTAAGGCTCGACGATACCCGTGAAGTCGTTGCGGCGTCGTGGGTGAATGCCAACAGGCCCTATGTCGATGACATCTGTTACGCTAGGCAGAATCGCCAGCATGCGGTGCGCGAGCTGGCGACACAAGTCGAAGTGCTGCTCGTCGTTGGCGCTCATAACAGCTCCAACCCCAATCGCTTGCTCGCGGTTCGCGAACAGGTGGGGCTGTGCTCCTAATCTCGTACGAGATGAAGATGATCTGGACCCGGCGTGGTTTTCCGCCAACACCCGAGTGGGCGTTACCGCGGGAGCTTCCGCGCCGGACACCCTGGTGCAGAACGTACTCGACCGATTGCGCGCGTTTGCAGCGGAGTCGGTCACGGCGCTTGTTGGCGTATAAGGAGTGTCGACGCGGTTTCGTTTGCCGTGGATGCCGGGTTGACCGATCAGCATCCGCGCACGTTGCAATCACCCCAAACAGAACTATGGAAGGAAGTTTGCTATGGGCATCCCGCTGATCCAGAAGTATCGGATCGGTCGTTATATCCTCTCTAAGCGGCTCAAGGGCGAGCAGCGCTATCCGCTGGTATTGATGCTCGAGCCGTTGTTTCAGTGCAACTTGGCCTGTGCCGGTTGCGGCAAGATCGATTATCCGAGCGAAATCCTGCGCAAGCGCATGACCCTTGAACAGGCGCTTGGCGCGGTGGATGAGTGCGATGCGCCGGTGGTCTCCATTCCAGGGGGCGAGCCTTTGATCCACAAAGACATGCCGCGCCTGGTCGAGGCGATTATCGCGCGCAAGAAGTTCGTCTATCTCTGCACGAATGCCGTTTTGCTAGCAAAGAAGCTGGATGACTATCAGCCATCACCCTATCTGACGTTCTCCGTGCATCTCGACGGCAACCGCGAGCGCCACGACGAATCGGTATGTCAGCAAGGCGTATTCGACAAGGCTGTGGCCGCAATCCGCAAGGCCCGGAAGCGTGGTTTTCGGGTCAACATCAATTGCACGCTCTTCCAGGGCGAGGATCCGGCGGAGGTCGCGGATTTTTTCGACTTCGTCACCGATCTCGGCGTCGAGGGAATCACCGTCTCTCCGGGCTACAGCTATGAGCGGGCGCCGCGCCACGACGTATTTTTGGCCCGCAGCCAGAGCAAGAAGCTCTTCCGTGAGGTCTTCCGCCGGGAGCGGCGCGGGCGTTGGCCGTTCAGCCATTCCGCGCTGTTTCTGGACTTTCTCGCGGGCAATCAGACGTATGAATGCACGCCCTGGAGCAACCCGACTTACAACATTTTCGGCTGGCAGCGGCCATGCTACCTCCTCGTGGACGAGGGCTACGCACCCACCTTCAAGGCGTTGATGGAAGAAACGGACTGGGAGCGCTACGGCACCGGGCGCAACCCGAAATGCGACAACTGCATGGCCCACTGCGGTTATGAAGGCAGCGCGGTGGCCGATACCACACGCCATCCTTTCAAGGCGCTTTGGACCGCCATGCGCGGTCCGCGCACGCAGGGCCCCATGGCGCCTGAGGTGCCGATCCGCTATATCCGGGAGGAATTTGCGGCCCCCAGCAAAGAGATTCGAATACCGGTGGAGCACATTAGCCGAAGTGAGGCACGCGGGGAGCCGCGTGCAGCTACGCCCTCTAATCTAAACCGCTGATTCGCGGCCGGCGGCCGGCGGCGTGATCTGGGCGGCGTATCCGGCGATCTTGGGCGCGCTAGTTTGGCTGGGTTTGCTCGCCGCTCCATGGCGCCCCTGGAGCGCGCGCGAGCAATTGGCGGTCCGGAACGCCGGCGCGTCAGATTCTGGCCTGCACGATGTTACGGTCTTGATTCCGGCCCGCAACGAGGCGCAGGTCATCGCGCGCTGCGTATCGGCGCTCGCCGCGCAGGGCAACGGCTTGCGGGTTATAGTCATTGACGATCAGTCAACGGACGCTACCACCGCGGCCATTCCCACGTGCCCCGCGCTGCGCCTCGACGTCATTGCCGGCCGGCCGCTGCCTGAGGGTTGGGCGGGAAAGCGCTGGGCCCGGGAGCA
>JAKDMQ010000081.1 GCA_030452265.1 Nitrococcus sp. | reverse complement strand
GACCGAGCCGCCCGCGCATCAGTATCCGCGATCACCAGCCGAGCGCCATGCGCGGCGAGCCGCCGCGCCGTCGCCTGGCCAAGCCCGGAGCCGCCACCGGTGACCAAGAACACATTGCCACCGATTTGCATCCACCGGCGCTCCTATTGCGCAACCCCGCGAGTCCCTGCCTGATCCCGGCTGCGCAACGAGGCTCGGAGGAGACGCCAATTGACGTTAATGTAAACCTCATTAGACTGATTATAGGATGGCTCATGCAAGCGTAAGCCCGCTGCCCGGTCTTGTCGCGGAGCCTGCCGCGCGGGCCACGGAGCGCTCAGGGGTGAGGTCATGGCAAAAAAGGTTCCGCTTTTCATCGACGGCGAGCTCACCGACAGCGAAGCCCGCGAATGGATCGAGGTCACCAACCCCGCCACTAATGCCGTGGTCGCCGAGTGCCCGCTCACGCTCGGCGTCGAGATCGAGCGCGCGATCGCCTCCGCCAAGGAGGCCCAGGGTCATTGGCGAGAAGTGCCGGTGCCCGAGCGAGCGCGCTATCTGATGCGCTATCAGGAGCTGCTCAAGGCGCACCAGCAGGCGATCGCCCGGACCTTGGCCGAGGAGACCGGCAAGACGCTTACCGATGCCAGCGGCGAGGTCTGGCGCGGAATCGAGGTGGTCGAACACGCCATGGGCCTGCCCACTCACCTCATGGGAGAGACCTTGGCGAATGTCGCCGCCAAGGTGGACACCACGAGCTGGCGGCAGCCGTTGGGCGTGTGCGCCGGAATCACGCCGTTTAATTTCCCGGCCATGATCCCGCTGTGGATGTTTCCGCTCGCGATCGGCTGCGGCAACGCTTTCGTGCTCAAGCCCTCCGAGCAAGACCCACTCACGCCAACATTTCTCGCCGAGCTCTTCCGGGACGCCGGCTTCCCACCGGGGCTGCTGCAAATCATCCACGGCGGCAAGGCACAAGCCCAGGCATTGCTCGAGCATCCGGATATTCAAGCGATCTCCTTCGTCGGCTCAGCCGCGGTGGGACAGCACATCTATCGCACCGCGACGGCGCACTTAAAGCGCGCCCAGTGCATGGTCGGCGCCAAAAACCACATGGTGGTCATGGCCGATGCCGACAAGCAGCAAGTGATCAATCATCTGGTCGGCGCCGCCTGCGGTGCCGCCGGGCAGCGTTGCATGGCCATCTCGGTGGCGGTGTTGGTGGGCGAGCAGACACGGGCGTGGACGGGCGAGCTGCAATCGGCGCTCGCCAAGCTCCGCCCGGGCTCGGTAACGGACCCAGAGGCCGCCTACGGACCGCTCATCAGCCGCCAAGCCAAGGCGCGGGTCGAAGAGATTATTGGCGCAGCCGAGCGGGAAGGGGCAAAGCTGCTGCTCGACGGTCGCGGCTGCACGGTCGAGGGCTACCCCGCTGGCAACTGGGTCGGCCCCACCTTGATCGACGAGGTCACGAGCGCGATGCGCTGCTACCGGGAGGAGATCTTCGGCCCCGTGCTCTCGGTGATGCACGTTGCCGATCTCGACCAAGCCATCGAGCTGGTCAATCGCAATCCCTATGGCAACGGCACCTCGATTTTCACCCATTCCGGGGCCGCGGCGCGAAAATATCGCCACGAGATCGAAGTCGGCCAGATTGGGGTCAATCTCCCGATTCCGGTGCCGTTGCCGTTTTTTGCCTTCACCGGCAGCAAGGGCTCCTTCTACGGCGATCTGCACCCCTACGGCAAAGATGCGATACGCTTTTATACCAAAACCAAGACGGTGATCGAGCGCTGGCTCGACGCGGATACTCCAAGCGGCAACGGCCCCAACATGACGCTCAACCTGCGCTAAAACCGGGCCTCATAACAGTCGCCGCAGCCGCTTGTCGAGCTTTGCCCGCCGGCAGCCCAGGCTTGCCGGCGCGATTTGCGAACGAGCGCCCTCGCTCAAAGGACTGCAGGCATGGATTTCGCGCCGACCGAGGATCAGATCGCCTATCAGGATGCCGCGCGCCGCTTCGCGCGTCAGGAGCTCGCGCCTAATGCGCCGCGCTGGGATGCCGAATGTGTATTCCCAAAGGATATCATCGCGCTGGCCGGTGAGCTCGGCTTCTGCGCCATCTACACGCCCAAGGCGATGGGCGGACTGGGGCTCTCGCGGCTCGATGCCACGTTTATCTTTGAGGAGCTGGCGGCCGGCTGCACCTCCACGGCGGCCTATATCACCATCCACAACATGGCGACCTGGATGATCGCCAACTGGGGCAGCGCTACCCTCAAGGCCGAATGGGGCGAGGGTTTGAGCCGCGCCCAGATGCTTGCGAGCTACTGTCTCACCGAGCCGGGGGCCGGCTCCGATGCCGCGGCCTTGCAGACCAGCGCGCGCCGCAGCGGGAAAAATTATCAGATCAATGGCACCAAGGTGTTCAGCTCCGGGGCGGGCGCCACCGAGCTGCTGCTGGTCATGGCGCGAACGGGTGGCGAGGGCGCGAAGGGCATCAGCGCTTTTGCCGTGCCCGCCGACAGCGCCGGCATCAGCTATGGCCGCAAAGAGGCGAAGATGGGCTGGAACAGCCAGCCGACACGCGCCATCACCTTCGATGATGTACGGGTTCCCGCCGATTACCGTCTCGGCATGGAGGGTGAGGGTTTCAAAATCGCCATGCAGGGACTCGACGGCGGCCGCATCAATATCGCCTCCTGCTCGGTCGGCACCGCGCAAGTGGCGCTAGAGGCCGCACGCGGCTATCTGCACCAGCGCCGGCAGTTCGGCCGGGCGCTCGCCGAATTCCAGGCACTGCAATTCAAGCTTGCCGACATGGCCACAGAGCTCGTCGCCGCGCGGCAGTTGGTGCGCCTCGCCGCGTGGAAGCTCGATCGCCGCGATCCAAACGTCACCACCTACTGCGCCATGGCCAAGCGCTTCGCTACCGATGTCGGCTTTCGGGTCTGCGACGATGCCCTGCAGCTCCACGGCGGTTATGGCTACATTCGGGAATATCCGCTCGAGCGCCATGTGCGCGATACGCGCGTGCACCAGATCCTCGAGGGGACCAACGAAGTCATGCGCGTGATTATCGGACGGCGCATCCTGATGGACGATGCCACGGAGGTGATCCGGTGAGGTGAAATAGGGGTCTGACCCCTATTTTCACCATTTCACTCGACGATTTTCGAGAAATAGGGGTCTGACCCCTATTTCACGTCCTGTCGAAGTGCTTTTGAATGCCTTGCAAACCGGCGCGCAATTGGCTGCGCACGCGATCGCTATAGAGCCAGGCGATAAGCCGGTCGTATGGATTGAATCCAGTATTGCCCGAGACCGTCCACGTCAGGCGCGTGCCCTCCTCCGCGCTTTCGGCCTGGAAGTGGCCGTCGAGCACGGCTCCATCGTTGCTCTGCCGCCAGTAGATCAGCTCGTTTGGCTTGACCTCAAGCAAGTGCCACACCGTGGTCGTGGGGCCCAACTTCCACACCTGCTCGGCGCCGGCGCTGCCGGAATCGCCACGGTAGGAAAACTCCGATTCGGGAAACTTGCGCGCGTTCCAGGCGCTCCACTGCCGCCAGCTATGGAAATCGGCCAGGTAACCGATCACCTCACCCGGCGGCGCGGCCACAGTGCCGCTCACCTTAACCTGCCAGGCTGACCCCATGGCGAAACCCGCCGCGCCGGCGAGGACGAAGATCCCGGCCAAGGTTAGAACGATAATGTATCCGGCGCGCATATCAGACTCCTGGCGGACTAAAAGTGTGCCTAGTACGTGGGCTAAGAATACTGAGAATCTTTTAGCTGGCCCTAAGCCTGCTCATCGTCGATTTCGCTCAACCGCAGCAACTGGCTACCCCGGCGTACCGTGAGCACCTCGACCTTATCCTTCACGCTATAAATCACGCGATACGCACCGAAGACCGCCTCTCGGATTCGAGCACTGCCCACTTCAGGAACAACTCGACCGCTTTCAGGAAAATCGGCCAGACGTTCCACTGTACCGAACAGCTCGACCACCCAACGCACAGCGGTATCCGGGTTAGCTTGCGCAATGTACCGCGCTATATCCTCGGCTCGTTCCAGCGCGAGGGGCGACCACTCTACCTTCACCGAGTGATTCTTTTCAGAACCTGTGCCTCGGCCTTCCCATGCGGCACGCCCTCACCCGCCGCGAGCTGTTCCTCGGCGCGATAGATGTCTTCCAGGATTTCCAACCGCGCTTGCATCGCCTCGAATTCGTGCACATCCAGCAGGACAGCGACGCCGCGCCCCCGCTGAGTCAGCACCATCGGCCGCCTTGTCTCGTGAACCTGCTTCACGAAGGACGCAACCCCCGCTCTGAATTCAGACAGGGAACGGATATCTTCATCGACTCTGATCTTGACCATGCTCATCTTTGCGTACTTTAGTGTGTACCGCGAATTGTACTCGTGTATTGAACGCGCGGCAAAAAGCTTGACCTCATGCGTGCGCGGCACAAACTTAAGTGGGTATGCAAAGATAACCGACGAACAACCCCAGTACAGATAGGAATACCAAGATGGCCAGTCCCAAACCGCTGAATCCAGAGTCACTCTATCGGCGCTGCGATCCCGGCGCGTTCGATTTCGAGACCACGGCGGAGCTGGAGCCCTTTACCAAGAGCGTCGGCCAGGATAGGGCCCTCGAGACCCTCGAGTTCGGCACCGGAATCCGCAGCGAAGGCTACAATCTGTTCGTGCTCGGCCCACCCGGAATCGGCAAGCACGAAGTGGTGGAGAAGTTCCTGCGCGCACGAGCCGCTGATGAGCCGACACCCGCCGATTGCGTCTACATCAACAACTTCAACAATCCTAATAAACCCCGCCTGATCGAGCTGCCGGCGGGCCGGGGCGAGCGTATTCGAGCGGATCTGGAGCAGTTGGTACAGGAGCTGCGCAGCGCCATTCCCGCCACCTTCGAGGGCGAGGAGTACCAGAGTCGATTGCACGAGCTGCAGCAGGAGTTCGGGCAACGCCAGCAGGAGGCTTTCGGTGAGATCCAGGAGGAGGCCGACAAGCAGGATATCGCATTGACCCAGTCGCAAAGTGGCTTCACCTTCGCGCCGAGGCGCAACGGCGAAGTGCTGCGCCTGGAAAGCTACCGCGCCCTGCCGGAGGATGAGCGAACGGAAATCGAGCGCATCATAGAGCAGCTACAGGAGCGCTTACAGCAGGTCATTCAGCAGATGCCGCGCTGGCGCAAGGAAACCCAGAGCCGCATCCGCGAGCTCAACGAGGAGATGGCGCTGTTCGCGGTCGGCCATTTGCTCGACGAACTGCGAACGAACTACCACGATTGCCCACGCATAGTGGAGCATCTGGAGGCCATTCAGAAGGACGTGATCGAGAACGTCGAAGCGTTCCTCAGCCAGGAAGGCCACGGCCGCGCGCCGGAGCAACTTCTCAATCGCTATTTGGCCAATGTGCTGGTCGACAACGCACAGCAGCAGGGTGCCCCGGTCATTTACCATGATATGCCCACCCATCAGCATCTGGTCGGCCGAATCGAGCATCATGTCCAGCAAGGAGCCTTACTCACGGACTTTCGGCTGATCCGCGCGGGCGTATTGCAGCAGGCCAACGGCGGCTATCTGATACTTGACGTGCGCAAGCTGCTGATGCAGCCGTTCGCTTGGGAGAGTCTCAAGCGCGCCCTGTACTCGAGCCAGGTCAAAACCGAATCCCTGGAGCAGCTCTATAGCTTGATGAGCACGGTGACCTTGGACCCCGAACCGGTGCCCCTCAATGTCAAGGTGGTGCTGCTCGGTGAGCGCCTGCTCTACTACCTCCTCTCGGCCTACGACCCGGACTTCCTGGAGCTATTCAAGGTACAGGCGGATTTTGAGGAAGACGTGGCGCGCAGCGATGAATCGACCCGGCACTACGCGGGTTTGATCGGGACCATGGCACGCCAGGAAAATCTCCTGGCACTCGATGCGGGCGGTGTCGCGCGCGTCATCGAGCACGCCAGCCGCTTGACCGACGACAGCGAGCGCCTCACGGCCCATAACCGCGCCATCTTCGATCTCCTGCGTGAAGCCCATTACTGGGCTTCGACGGCCGATAGCGACCGAATCAGCACCGAGCACGTGCAGCAGGCCATCGATCACCAGATCTACCGCGCCTCGCGGGTACGCGAGCTCATGGAGCGGGCCATCCACCGCGGCACGATCATGATCGACACCCAAGGCGCGGCCGTCGGCCGCGTCAATGGATTATCCGTCATTCAGCTTGGCGGCTATGCGTTCGGACGCCCGACGCGGATCACCGCGACGGCGCGGCTCGGTCGTGGCAACATGGTCGACATCGAGCGCGAAGCCAAGTTGGGCGGCAACATCCATTCCAAAGGCGTGATGATCCTTTCCAATTTTCTTGCCTCCCGCTACGCCCAGGATCGTCCGCTGTCCTTATCGGCGAGCCTCGCCTTCGAGCAGTCCTATGGCATGGTGGACGGCGACAGTGCATCGGTGGCCGAGTTCTGCGCCCTCATCTCCGTGCTTGCGGACGCACCACTCAAACAATCGCTAGCGGTCACCGGCTCGGTCAACCAGCATGGCCAAGTGCAGGCCGTTGGTGGCGTAAACGAGAAAATCGAGGGCTTTTTCGATATCTGTAAGGAGCAAGGCCTCGATGGCAAGCATGGCGTGCTGCTGCCAGCCGCCAACATTCCCCATTTGATGCTCCGCCATGACATCGTGGCGGCAGTTCGTGAGGGGCGCTTTCATGTCTACCCCCTGACCACCGTGGATGAGGCATTGACCTTGATGACGGGTGTAGAGGCGGGCGCGCGCGGCCCAGACGGCCAGTACCCGGCCGACTCGATCAATCACCGGGTCGAGCAACGCCTGCGCGATCTGGCGGACCTCGCGCGGCGAGCCCATGACGACAATGCGGAGGGCGCGGCGCAGCGCAAGGACAATGGCGACGGGTAACGGCAATGAGGCCCGCATCGAGCGCATCATCGTGCTGTTGGACAGCTCGCGTGCGGCGCGGGTAGCACTCGAGGCCGCGGCCGAGCTCGCCGCACGGCGGCGCGCCCGCTTACTCGGGCTATTCGTCGAAGACACCGATCTCCTACGCTCGGCAAGCCTGCCCTTCGGCCGCGAAATTGGCTTCACCTCGGGGCGTATCCGGCCCATGACCAGCGCCGATATGGAACACCGCCTGCGCCGGCAGGCAGAAGGAGCGCGCCGGTTACTGGCGGCAGTCGGGCGTCGGCGCGCCATCGAATGGAGCTTGCAGATCTGCCGCGGCCAGGTCGAGGCGCAGACGCTCGCCATCACCTTGCCGACGGATCTGTTGGTGTTGCGGCGTATCGATTGGGCCCACGACACCGGCTTGCGATTCGGCCGGTTGACCGTGCGCATCGCCACCACCGCAAACTGCTCGGTGATGGTACTGGGCGAGTCGCCGCAGGCGCCCCGGCAGCCGATACTGGTGTTTTATGAAGGAGCCGAGACTGGCGATCGGGCGCTCGCTACGGCGGCACTAATGGCGCGCGAGAGCAAACAAGAGCTCATGGTTCTGCTCCCCCCCTCGGCCGAGCCAATGGCTGAAGAGCCCGAGGCTGCCGCACGCAACTGGGCTCGGCGTCACAAGACGCCAATAAGCTTCATGCGCGTGCCCGGCGTGGATGCGGCTACGCTGGTGCAGGCGCTACGCCAGCTAGGCGGCCGGGTATTGGTTCTCAGCCGCGCCAGTATCGCGCTGCAGAATTCCGCAAATCGCTCGCTGCTCGATGAGATTGCCACGCCGGTTATAGTCGTGCCTTGAGTGGTCTGCTGGACAATTACGCTCGCATCCGGCCGGCGCGGCGCGTGGCGGGCGCAGTTGCTCCTCCCGCAAATATTCCCGATATTCTCGGGCGCCGCGCCCGATAACTGGTGAACTGTTGCAAACCTGCGCCCGGACATTCGCTATCGGGGCGCAGGAGTGATACCGTGCGCTTCGCCCCCGGAGCAATGCGCCAAACAAGGAAGGCTCAAGGCCGTACATGGAGATGCCTGATGTCCCTGCAAAGCAATATTCATGCTGCCTTCGAGGAGTGGCTAGCCGCAACACAGGCCTGCGAGGCACCGCGTGCAGAGGACACGGGTTTGAGTTTTCGCCGTTATGGCCACGCGTTAGCGGCGTTGGAGATGGAATCGGATTACTTGGTCCTCTACCGCATCGAGACGGTGCCGGAGCAACGCGGCAAAGGTCACGCGAATCGATTGCTCGAGCTACTGATCGGAATATCGAACCGCCATCAGGTAACCCTGCTTGGCCAGGCTAACGCCTATGATAGCAATGGGCTACCTCAGGCTCTGCTGCTCTCCTGGTATGAGCGGCACGCCTTCGAAGTGGACCACAGCCATACCAGCCCGCCCTTGGTCTGGTATCCGCGCAAGCCCTAATCAGGCAGGCAATCCGCGCCCCCTTTCGCTTAAGCCCGCTCGACCAACCTAGCGCGCCGCGAGTAGTGCCTCGCTCGCCAACGATGTACCCCCCGGCCCGGTAATGTCGCCGCCGGCAGGCGCGCTACGGCCCACGCGCGGTTTTGGCCCCAATGGTTGGGCCTTTGCGCATGGCCTGGCGAAAAAGCGGGAAGAGCACGACATCCTTGAATAGCCATGCACACAGAAGCAGCGCGGCACTGAGCTCCGAGAGCCAACCCGCATCCATGGTGAGATAAAGGGCCAGCACAACCAGCACCGTGGCCGGTAGCTGCATCAGCGTATAACATATGAAAAGGCGCATATCCCTTGTTCCTCAATCTTATAGCGGCCTACCGCCAGCGCGCTCGGCATAGCGGAAACTGCTCTACTCCTTACCCCGGCGCGGCCTGCCCCCGTCCCGGAGGCACACTCCAGTGCCTCGTCGCGCCACGCACTCGACGGTCCAACCAGCATCCCTAGTATATGTCGAAGCCACGGAACTTCGAGTGCCCTTGAATTATCAAATCTTCGACTTCAACTAGCTGAGTACTGTAACACCGACCATGAGGACGCTATGCGAAATATACGGATGCATCCCTCCGCTCAATTCCTTGGCCTCGTACTGCTTTGCCTCTCGCTCGGCGTAGGCTCGGCGGCAGCCAACCACAAGCCAGGGCATGCGATGGAAGGCCACCACGGATATGCCCACCACAGGCACGGCTCGAAAGGCGGAATGTGGGGAATGGACATGTTCGCCTATGTACCCATGGGGATCCTGCATCAGAAGGATCTTCTCGAGCTCTCGGACGAGCAGGTTCAAAAGATTCAATCCATCAAAAAAGAGATGCGTAAAGCCGCCGGCGGCAGCCACGAAACCATCGAGCAGATTCACGCGAAGCTGGAGGCGGCGTTAAAGGGGGGAAAATTCGACCTCTCCGCCTATCAAGCGGCCCTGAAGGAAGCGGCCGACTACTTCGTGCAGGCACGCATGCAGACCGCGCGCAAGGCCCAGGAGGCATTGCAGGTTTTAAACCAGGATCAGCGCACGAAGTTTCTCTACAGCATGGAGGTTGTCCACAGCTGGATGGAATCGCACGGGAACGAGCATCATGGGTATGACATGGACGATGACGACATGGACGGCGACGATACGCACGACATGAACCACATGGGCCACTGACGCCCGCGGCATGTCCAGCCGCCCCCTCCGACTTCCAAGTCGGCGGGGGCAGTTGTTTTGCGACCACGATCCTGCCCGGGGCCTATCGAGGCTCCATTCTCGACCATCCATAAACGCTGCTTGCTCCTGGGATCGCCGTGACGGCAAAGCCAAGAAATACTGGGCTCGGCACCGAATGGCACTTACTTAATCTTTGGTTGTTTGATTACCAGTACGTAATTCCGAAAACGCGTGGGAGGGTGCGTAAGCGCAGCGCATCCACCAAACCGGTCTAAGGGCCATTCTGATCTGCCGCTTATTGTTGCCCCTTATCGCGAAGCATCATCCGCCATCCGCCCTGACCTCAGCAGCAACCCGCTCCCCGATGTCGCGTTCGGCGACGGCAAGCGCGTAGGCAGTTTGGAGGTTGAGCCAGAAGCGGGCGCTGTTACCGAAGTACCGGCCCAAGCGGAGGGCCGTATCGGGCGAGATCCCGCGCTTGCCGTTCAGGATATCGGTGATACGGCCCGATGGCAGGTGCAGCGCCAACGCCAGTCGGTTAGCGGACACCGCCCGCGCAGTGAGTTCGCGCCGGAGAACGCGGCCAGGGTGAACTGGAATCATGACGCCGTGCTCCTCAGTGATAATCAACTATCTCCACATCCCATGCATGGCCATCTTTGAATCGAAAGCAGATTCGCCATGGTCCGTTTACCGTCATGGCCCACTGCCCCTTTCGGTCACCGTGGAGTTTGTGCAACCCGACGGACTTTAGCGGACTAAGATCCCGCAATGCGACTGCGGCATCGAGCGCGGCCAAGAGATCCGATGCGGCCTCCGTATCAAGCCCTGGGAACTTGCTTTCGCCACCTTCGCCGAAGCGACGCGTGGCGCTGTTGGCCCAGGACTTAATCATAGCCTACCGTACTACGTGCTACGTACTAGTGCAAACGTTGAACGGCGCGCTTGCGGCGGCGGCCGTCAACAATAATCGTAATCGATGCGCTGGCACTGCCTCGACGGTATCCTCCGCCATGGCGCCGACCACATGATCACCCAAGATTACCTTGCGGGCGCTCCAGCAGGAGCAACCATGGGAACCTGACAGATCGTGTGCTACAACTCCGGACACTCTATGTGCTCCAAAAAAATGGCCGTTGCCGGCAAGGCCATTTATACGTAGTCTGTTCGCGCAGATACCAAAAGATGCATCAGTAAAGTCAATCTGGCATCAAAAGCACCGTGTATGAGCGGGATGTCTCCTAGGCTGCGAGCTCCAGGGCGCAACATCGCCATCACCATGGCGGCGCTGACCTTGCTCGCGCAGCTCATCCTTGCTCTGCATGGGGCGGTGCACCTGCTCAGCGCGGGCCAGGATCACTGCGAGATCGCGCAGATCTCGCACTCCTTCGCGGCCCAGCTCCCATCAGTATCTTCTCAGCTTGTCATCCCAATTCCCCGCCAGCGGCATCCGATCGCCGCGCTCCCTGCCTTCATGCAATCGGAGCCGTGCTACCGGCCTCCGATTCGCGCGCCGCCGCAGCACGCCTGATCCCCCAACACATCATTTGATTCTTTAAATCCCTTTCGGATCGGCGGGGCGCGCTTGCGCGTGCTCGCGTGCCCATGCGGGAGCATATTGGGAGACAACACAATGCATCGTTATAAAGCCTGCATGCTGCTGGCCGCGCTGGCACCCCTGTGCGCGTCGGCGCAAGACATTGATGCCGGCAACGGTCCCGTGACGCTGGAGCCAATGACCGTTACCGCGCGGCCAGCGGGCTCGCAAAGCCTGGAGCATATTGCGCAGCCGGTGAGCGTTCTCTCCGGTGACGCACTAGAGCGCCGCCGCGCCAATACCATCGGCGAAACCCTGAACCGGGAGCCCGGTGTGACCGGCACCGCGTTCGGCGCCGGCGCCAGCCGGCCGGTGATCCGCGGCCTCGGCGGCCCGCGCCTGCGCGTGCTGCGCGGCGGCATCGGCACGCTCGATGTCTCGGACGTCAGCCCCGATCATCAAACAACCATCGAGCCATTCGCAGCCCAGCAAATCGAGATCCTGCGCGGCCCGGCCGCGTTGCTGTACGGCAGCGGCCTCTCCGGCGGCGTGGTCAATGTCACGACCGGGCGCATCCCGAAATATGTGCCAGATTTCGAGGCCAGCCTGCTCAGCCGATATCAATCCGCGAACAACGGCAAGGTGGCGGGCGTGCAAGTGCGCGGCGGGTTCGATCAACTGGCCTTGCACTTCGATGGCCTGATCCGCAATACCGATGATTACCACGCCGCGAATGGCAAAGTGAAAAACAGCTATGTCGAAAGCCGGGATGTCAACTTTGGCAGCTCCTGGGTCGGCAGTCAGGGCTTTTTCGGTTTGTCGTACGGGCGCTATGAAACGACCTACGGCATCCCCATCGACCCGGCCGAACCGGACGAGGAGGTCTTTATCGACCAGCATCAGGATCGCTTCGACCTAGCCGGCGGTCTCGAAAAGCCGGTGGACGGACTGCGCAGCATCAGAGTCCGCGCCGGTTATAACGATTACAACCATATCGAGTTCGAGGGCCCGCACGAGCCCGGTACAGTCTTCAAGAACAAGGCATGGGAGGGCCGGCTCGAATTCAACCACGAGCCCATTGGGCCATTGATCGGCACCTTCGGCTTGCAATATAGGCATCGCAGCTTCAATGCCACGGGTGAGGAGGCCTTCGTGCAGCCGTCCAAGCTGAGCTCGGCCGCTGTGTTCCTGTTCGAGGATACTGACTGGCGCGACTGGCATTTCGAGGGCAGCGCCCGCTTCGAGCACCAGGGCATCGAGCCGAGCGCGATCGCTGGCGTGCGTGAGATCGATCACAATGTTTACAGCGTCTCCGGCGGAGCGCTCTGGAATTTTACTCCAGGTTACACCGTGGGCTTGACCGCGACCCGTGGGCAACGGCCACCGACGCTGGTGGAGCTGCTGGCCGATGGTCCGCACCTCGCCATAAGCGCATTTCAAATCGGCGACCCCGGGCTGGACGCGGAAACCGCGAATAACCTCGATTTGACCCTGCGCAAGATCGCTGGCCGGCTGACCTGGCGCACCAGCGTATTCGTCAATTTGATAGATGATTTTATCTTCCAGCAGTCGCAGGATGCCAACGGCGATGGCATCCCCGATCGAGTCGATGCCGATGGCAATCCCGGCGGCGACCTGCTGGTGCTCAATTTTGCCCAGGCGGACGCGCTTTTCTACGGGGCGGAGGGGGAGGTGCTGTACGGCATATTTGACAACGCCAACGGCTCCCTCGAGGCACGCCTCTTTGGCGACTGGGTGCGCGGCCAGCTCACTGACGGACCCGATCTGCCACGCATCTCGCCCGCGCGGCTGGGCCTCGGCCTCAATTATCAGCGCGGACCGTTCCAGGCCGATATCGCGCCCATGCAGGTGTTCACGCAAGACAATACGGCCCCGCTCGAGACCAATACCGAGGGCTACACGATGCTCAATGCCAGTGCCAGCTATACCCTGTACAGTGCACCGGCGGAAGTGAAGCTCTTCCTGCGCGGCACCAATCTGCTCGACGAGAATGCCCGCCGGCACAACTCGTTTATCAAGGACCGGGCGCCGCTGCAGGGGCGCTCAGCCATCGTCGGGATCAACGCCCAGTTTTGACTCCCGTTCCAACTTATCTCGAGCCCCCGCCCCGCGCCCGCCGGGCGGGGCTTGTTTGCGTGGCGCTGGTGCCGGGAGCGCTTCGGGGAGAAGCTCCGAGATGTGCCGGCTTAGTCGTACGGGAGCGTGCGAAGATGGATCGTTGCAGCAACGATAGGGCGCCAAAATCATCGCCTCTGCGTAGGCCAACAACTGCGAGCGCTGCGCCAACTGGGCTCCCAGCATAGATGATGATGAGCGGAAACCAATTGCCGTGCGCGATTCCAGCGTAGAGAGGCACCGAGAGGGCCGTAATCGGCGGGAGGAGAAACCCCGCAACAAGGCCCCAAATGCCCAAAACGTGAAAGATGATGCGAAGACAGAGAAAACCGCCCCAAACCCCGGCAACGAGCCAAATAAGCATCCCAGACCAAACAAGCATCCCAACGTCTTTCAGCAAACCACCAGGTCCATCCATGGCTCCCCTCCGCGCCTAACGCTGCGCTAAGCCGTGCAAGCTCGTGGGCGTCTGCTTCCCTGCTGAAGTTGGTCACGCGGTGGCTTACG
>JAKDMQ010000301.1 GCA_030452265.1 Nitrococcus sp. | reverse complement strand
GGGCGTATCGTCCGCAAGCACTGGATGAAACAATGCGAGAACTGACCCCAGCTCCTAGAGCTCCTAGAACTGACCCCAGCTCCTGGACACTGAGTGTCCGCGAAGCGTGGAATATGGCCCAATCAGCCCATGGGCCATGGCGGCTGTCGCAGACACCGGCCCTGGCCAGAGCACTCCCCGTGCGCTACTTCGAGCAGTTGGGCATACCGAGCCTTGCGGCCCGGTAGTAGGAATTCAATCCATTGAACCGCCGTGGTACGTGATCCGTATGCCCGGTGGTGTGGGAGGAGGGACGCCGTGAGGCGTCCCCCTTTCCCGAATTAGGGCCACTCTCGCGGTGACCATTTGACCGGTGTAGAATTACCGGATGAGATTCGAGTGGGATGATCGGAAAGCAGAATCCAATCTCAAAAAGCACGGCGTCAGCTTCGAAGAAGCGAGCATCATCTTCCGAGATCCGCTCTCGGCTACGGGCGCCGATCCCGATCACTCATTCGGCGAGCAGCGTTGGGTGACGTTTGGCGTCTCCGACACCGGGCGGTTGTTGATAGTCGCACACGCCGATCGCGATGGCTGTATTCGCATTATTAGCGCCCGCCCCGCTACCACGGCAGAGCGAAGAATCTATGAAACAGCGTAGTGATACGGATGAACTCCGCAAGGAGTATACCCTCGAAGATTTTCCGGGCGGCTTAGAGCGCGGCAAGTATGCGGCGCGGATGGCTGAGGGGTCGAACATCGTTCGGCTGGATCCAGATATTGCGCATGCCTTTCCAGATAGCCCGTCAGTTAACGAAGCTCTCCGCTCGCTCCTCCGCATTGCCGAGCGTGCTTCTGCCCTAACAAAGCGCTCCAGCGGACGCTCGTAAACTCGCGCCGCCGAACGGAATAGCGATATGCGGGTTAAAGGGAGGCATATCGAAGCCATGAAGCGAACCAACTATCGAAGGTGGCTTCGAGCCGCTCTGGCCCCTTCGCTCAGCGGCGATGGTATTACGGTGACGCTTTACAATTTACACAGATTTAAGCGTTCCGCAGATCATCCGCTCATGGCACGTCTGCCCAGAATCACTGTTCCAGGTGTTGCTCATCAAGTTACGCAACGGGGCAATTGCCGAGAGTCGCATATTCCTTGAAGAAGGTGGTTGCGACGGGGTTGTTATTTCTGCTCCCCGAGAATGTTGGCCAGCAAGCCGGTCAGAAGATCACGGTCAGCGGCTGATAATTGCCCCAGGTGTTTGACGATCTGATTTTTGTCCAAGTTAGCGATTAGTGGCTTGAGCATGGAGGGCTTCGCCAGCCCGGCTGCCTGCCAGTCTTGCAGCAGTGCTTCGCCGACGGCTGACGGCTTCCGGACTTGGCTGGTGATCGCCTGGAGGATCACATCCGGCCGGTCCTGGTAGGCGAGGCTCTGGATGATGATCTCAGGGCAACGCTTGGTGGTTCGCAGGTTGGTGAATGGGAAGCCGACCAATACCACATCGCCGAAGCTAGAGCTCGTCATAGATGGCGTCTTCGTCGTTGCCCCATACCCTGGCAAACGCCGCCTCCGAGGCTTGCGCGTAATCACGGCGCAGGTGCCGGTTCTGATCGCGCTCGCGCAGAAAGTCGATAAAATCCTCGACCTCGGCGAGCCGTTCGGGCGCGAGCTGTTCGAGCTTTTGCTGGATCTGCTCCAGTCGCGGAGTCATGTAGCCACCTCCTTCAGGCGCACATGCCGGCTACGCGGGTTACGATGACACCTTACCATTTGCACACTAACGCTGCGGCATAGCTTCTGCTAATGGCATGTTTGTCCAGAATCATTTTTCTAAGTGTTGCGCATCATGTCACGCAAAGGGGTTCTCGCCGAGAGCCGCCGTTCGAAGGCGGCCCAACGCCTGGCCCATTCGCACCGGCTGCTCGGCGTGCAGATCGGCTCGCCAAGTGACCTGATCCGGCCCGAATAGGACGATCACCGTTGAGCCCATATTGAAGCGGCCCAGTTCCTCGCCGCGTGGCAAGTGATGTAGGTGCGAAGGATAGTTCCAACGCCGCACTTGGCGTCCTTGGGGCGGGGTGACCACGCCGGCCCAGACGGTCTCGATGCTCGCCACACAAAGGGCCCCGACCAGGACGATTGCGAGAGGGCCGTGCTCGGTAGTGAACAGGCATGCCACGCGTTCATTGCGGCTGAAAAGGCGGGGTATCGTGCGCACCGTATGCGGGGCGACGCTAAATAGCCGGCCAGGGATATGGATCATGCTTTGCAGCTCACCGGCAGCCGGCATGTGTACCCGATGATAATCTCGTGGGGCGAGATAAACCGTCGCAAAGTGCCCGCCATGAAATCGCGCCGCGAGCGTGTCATCGCCGCCGAGGAGCTCGCTCACGGTATAGTGCCGACCTTTTGCCTGCAGCAGATGCACACCGTCGATTCGCCCGATCTCGCTGATGGCGCCATCGGCCGGGCAGATGATCGTCGCGGGGTCTTGCGGCAATGGACGCGCCTCAGGCCGCAACGCCCGGGTGAAAAAACTGTTGAAATCCGGATACGCCGTGCCGTCGGCCTCGATCGCCTCCTTGAGGTCCACCCGGTAAGTCCGCATGAACCAGCGTATGAGGGCATTTTTCCAGCGCCTGTTGCGTGAGCGTGTAGCCTGCAGCACGATGCGTGAGATGGCGTGGTGGGGCAGGGGATAGAGCGGCAGCGCCTTGAGCCAGTCGCTTAGAGTAGCGCGCTCGTTCTGCGCTGCGCTCGGGGATCGCCCCATTGATCGTAAATTGGTGGGATTGGGCATGCGGGCGGATTATTACATAACACCCGTGGGGCGCGCATCACTCATGAGCCCGAATCGGTCATGATCGCCTCGCGCCCTGCGGGGATATATGCAATGGGACTGCGCCGGGATCCAATTCCTATGGCCGGCGCGGCGCACCGTCGCAGTAGAGATCGAGCGTGAGATTTCTCCTCGCGCCGCGTAGCGAACCCCCTCCCCTATTGAATCACGGCCGTGGTCGGATGCCAGAACGCGAGCGACGGTCGAATATCGATCCGAAGCGGACGGCCGGTTGTTCTCGGCGACGCGTCGGCTTTGGGGGATTTTATACCTCCTCCCAGAGATTTGGACACTGGTCCCCTGAAGGCACAACTGGTTTCCCCCTTGGGTAGCTGTGGGGGCGAACAGTCTCACTGTCAGAGCGCAAAGAGGAAGTCACGCGATTACAGGACGCCAACCAGCACGTTCGGGTAAGGTGTTGTCTTGTTGGAGGAACTATGCCGGAAGGGTTAGGCGAGACCACGTAGTTATGAGGAAGTCACAATGATTCAATATTGAGGACTTCCACCTAATTAGTGCCCGGCCGAAAACCCCAAAACTCCAAAAACCAGCGCGCGCCCCAGGCGCAGACATCGTAAATATTCGCGCCCAATGGTGATCTTCGAAGTATCGCACGCCAATTGCGCCGATTGTTGGCCTTTTTTATGCTGATTTAGTGCCAATGCGGCAAACTCAGGGC
>JAKDMQ010000080.1 GCA_030452265.1 Nitrococcus sp. | reverse complement strand
TCGTGGTTTCATCGAGCTTTCGGCGCAGCGCGAGCAGCGTGCCGTCGCCGTTCATTTGCAACCAGATCTCATCGCCGGGAAAGAGCCGCGTCAGGATTTGCGTGACTTCATCGTTTGCGTGCACCACATCGAAGAGATCCTTGGAGCTCAAGCCTTGGCGTTTGAAAATCCTCGCCAAGGAATCGCCCGGCTCGACGGTAACCACATCCCAGTTCGCATCGGTGGTGCTCGGCGTCGTTTGCATCTGTTCAGAGGCTTGCTTGCTTGGCGCGGAGAAAGGCGCGCGGCTGACCGCCGGCGCGTCGGGTGTCGCGTTGACGGCTGAGCGGTCCGCGGCCGATTCGGGGGCGATCAGAGGCAACGTTTGGTAGAGCTTCGGAATTGGCAGCTCTAGGGTGCGGATTGCCGCCACCAGCTCCGGCGTCTGCTGCGCAAGCTGTTGCAATGCGTCGCGCTCTGGCATGGCTTCGGCCTTGTCCTTGGCCGAGAGCAGTAGCGCCAAAGAGGTAAAGGCGGATATTCCCAGAACGATCCAATGCCAGCGCAGCGAGCGCGCAGGCACGCGCTTCTTCTCTTTCGGCTTGAAGTCCAAGCAGGAAATATGCGATTTGAAAGCCATACCCTTTGTCCCTGGTCAGCGCTAGCAAACCTTAGTCGCAATGCTCGGTGTTGGTCAATGCGCGGCGTTAGGATGCCATGCCATTGGAATAGGTTAGGGGTCCGTTGGCAAACTGCTGCCCCGTGGTTCTCGTTTCCGGTAAAATTTCTGCTGATGATCGAGGGGTATCCCGTTATTTGCGTGAAGCTCGTATCGGCAGCCGAGCGCGCGCCGGAGTAAACAGATGAGGGATGGCGAAGAGGCATTGCGCAGATTGCGGCGCGGCGCGGTGGATATTCTCCCTGTCGGGGGGCTCGAAGAGCGCTTAGCGCTTGGTCGTGCGCTAAGGGTCAAGGCGGGGTTCGATCCGACGGCGCCGGATCTGCATCTCGGCCATGCCGTACTAATCCATAAGCTGCGTCAATTTCAGGACCTTGGGCATGAAGTGCTGTTCTTGATCGGTGATTTTACCGGCATGATCGGCGATCCGAGCGGAAAGAATGCCACCCGCAGGGCGCTGACGCGCGATGAGGTTCGGCATAATGCGCGCACCTATGAAGAGCAGATTTTCAGGATCCTGCATCCGGAGCTCACGCAGGTGGTCTTCAACTCCATCTGGATGGATAAGCTCTCGGCCGCCGATACAGTTCAGCTTGCCGCGAAGTACACGGTGGCCCGGATGCTCGAGCGGGATGATTTTCATCAAAGGTATATGGCTAATCAAGCGATTGCTATCCATGAGCTCCTCTATCCCTTGGTCCAGGGCTATGATTCCGTGGCACTAAAGGCCGATGTTGAGCTCGGTGGTACCGATCAGAAATTCAACCTGCTGGTCGGCCGAGAGCTGCAGAAGGCGTACGGGCAAGCGCCGCAGATCATCATGACTCTGCCCATACTCGAGGGATTGGCCGGGATACAGAAGATGTCCAAGTCCTTGGATAACTATGTCGGTATTCGCGAGTCGCCGGATGAGATGTTCGGCAAGCTCATGTCCATATCCGATGAGCTCATGTGGCGCTATATGGAGCTGCTCAGCTTTCGAGCGTTGGACGAGATCGAGCAGCTACGTGAAGCGGTTCGGCAAGGGCAAAACCCGCGGGATGTAAAATACTCCTTGGCCGAAGAGATCGTGGAGCGGTTTCATGATCGTCAGGCCGCCGTGCGCGCGCGCGAGGAGTTCATAGCCCGGTTTCGGCGCGGTGCTATGCCGAAAGAGCTCGAGGAGATCATGGTGGCGGCGCCCAGCGATGGATTACTAATCGGGAACCTGCTAAAGGAAGCCGGGCTGGTTGCGAGCACCTCCGAGGCCATGCGTCTTTTGAAACAGCGTGCCGTGCACATCGACGGTGAGTGTATCGAAGATCGCGCTCTCTGTGTCGCCGCGGGAAGCGCGCACATCTATAGGGTCGGCAAACGTCGCATCGCCCGGATCAAGGTGGTGCACGAGGCGGACCCCCAGCCTTGAGTGTCGGTAGCGCCAGCGCAACGCCTCAATCCATATACCCCTATCAATAACGAGGGATTTCATGTCGTATTCGATCCCTGCTCCGGTGAGCAGTCCTCAGCGCATTCTCATGGGCCCGGGTCCAAGCGATACCCACCCACGCGTTTTGGCAGCCCTTGCAAACCCAACGGTCGGGCATCTGGACCCTTATTTCCTGCAGATTATGGACGAGTTGCAGTCGATGCTGCGCGCGGTCTTCCAAACCTCCAACGCATTAACACTGGCGGTCAGCGGCACGGGCAGCTCCGGCATGGAAGCCTGCGTCGTCAACCTGATCGAACCGGGTGACCGGATGCTCGTCTGTGTCAACGGGGTGTTCGGAGGCCGGATGAGCGATGTCGCTGGCCGCGCCGGCGCGCAGGTGAGCATCCTCGAGCGGGGCTACGGCGAAGTCTTTGGCGCCGAAGAGATCGCGGACGCGGTACGGCGCCTGCAGCCGAAAGTCGTGGGTATCGTACACGCCGAAACCTCAACCGGAGCCTGGCAACCACTGGCGGAGATCGCCGAAGTCGTTCATGCCGGCGATGCGCTGTTGCTGGTGGATTGCGTCACCTCGCTCGGCGGCGTGCCGGTGGAGGTTGATGGCTGGGGGCTCGATGCGGTGTACAGCGGAACGCAGAAGTGCTTGAGCTGCCCTCCAGGATTGGCGCCGGTTACGTTCAGTCCACGGGCGGTCGAGGCCATCGATCGGCGCCAATCCAAGATTGCCAGTTGGTATCTGGACATGACAATGGTGCGCAGTTACTGGGGCGAATCGCGGGCCTATCATCATACCGCTCCGATCAATAGCAACTACGGCTTACATGAGGCGTTGCGCCTGGTACTGGAAGAAGGTCTGGAGCAGCGTTTCTCGCGCCATCGACGTAATCACCAGGCACTCAAAGCCGGTCTGCAGGCGCTTGGGATCGAATACTCGGTGGCGGAAGGGTTTCAACTGCCCATGCTCAACTCAGTGTGGGTACCCAAGGACGTCGATGATGTCGCGCTGCGCTCGCAATTGCTGAACGATTATGGTATCGAGATCGGCGGCGGTCTCGGGCCGGTGAAGGGTAGGACGTGGCGCATCGGCCTGATGGGAGAGGCGAGCGCGGCACGCAATGTTCTGCTCTTTCTCGCCGCGCTCGAGCGCTGTTTGCTGGACCAAGGACTGCGCCTGGATTGCGGTGCCGGCGTGGCGGCGGCGAATGCCGCATACCGAAGGGGCGAGTGAGCCCGCTCTCGTGTCGCGCGCGAGCTACGCGCGATTGCGCAGTTCTATTCGGCGAGGTAGTCGACCATGCGCCTTGTGGTGCGCTTGCTCGCTCTGGGCCGGGCGATAGACGCCTGCGGCCGTAAATCACGGGAGGGTGCCACATGACAACCGGCCGCGCCTTGCTGATCATCAATCCTAATAGCCGCGGTGGGCAGGCCGACCTCGACGCAATCAAAACACGCTTAGGTCAATCCGGACTGGGCGTGGAAACGGTGTTCCCTGAAAATCGACAGTCCGTTAGACAATTGATTGAGGTTCACAAACAGGATTGTGACCGCGTCATCATCGGTGGCGGAGACGGCAGTCTGAATGCAGCAGCCGAGGCGCTGGTTGCTAACACCCTGCCGTTGGGGATTTTGCCCCTAGGTACCGCGAACGATTTGGCACGCACTCTGGGCATTCCGCTGAACCCGATCCAGGCGTGCGAGATCATTGCCAAAGGCCGGTTGCATCGGATCGATTTGGGCTGCGTCAACGGCCATTATTTCTTCAATGTGGCACACATCGGTTTCGGGGTTACTTTGGCGCGCGAGCTTTCGGCCGAGATCAAGAAGCAGTGGGGAATCCTCGGTTACGGGCGGGCCGCATTCGCGGCATTGAACAAGCGCGCGTCGTTTAGGGCAGTGATCCGGGACAATGGCCGGACCTATAAGAAGCGCTGCTTTCAGATTGCCATCGGCAACGGACGTCATTTCGGCGGCGGCCTGGCCATAGCGCACGATGCCCGTATCGATGATCACACACTCGATGTCTGGAGCCTGGAGCCGTTTGCTCTATGGGAGCTGATGGTGCTGTTACCAGGCATCCGCAGTGGCCGCCACCTTGGGCATCGGCGGGTATGGCACCGCCGAACGCAAAGTATAGAAATCCGTACCCGAAAACGCATGCCCGTCAGCGCGGACGGGGAGGAAACCACCTTTACGCCGGCGAGATTCCATGTGCTCCCGAGTGCAATCTCGGTGTATATTCCGCCGCATTACGAACTGCCTGATGCGGGAAGCCGCGAGGCAGGCCAGTCTCAGCCCGGGTAGGCTGGGGTGACGCAGAACCCCAACACCTTCGGTAGCCGCGCTGGGGCAAACGTTGGAGCTTGCAGGCTCGCCCCAACCGATAGGCTGGTGAGCTACGCTTAGGCCGCAAGCCGCCTAGCTCTCCAGCGCCAGCTCGGTCAGCCAATCGCGCGCCTTTAGGTAGCGAGCGTAGAGCTCGGCCTCCTTCGAGCCGGGCTCCGGCTGCCAGCCATACTCCCAGCGTGCGAGCGGCGGCAGCGACATGAGGATGGACTCGGCGCGCCCGCTCGAGTGGATACCGAAACGTGTGCCGCGGTCGAAGAGCAGGTTGAATTCCACGTATCGGCCCCGCCGATAAAGTTGAAAGCGGCGCTCGCGCTCGCCGTAGTCGGTGTTCTTCCGACGCCTGACGATTGGCAGGTAGGCATCTAGGAATCGATCGCCGACGGAGCGCGTGAAACCAAAGGCGTGCTCGAACCCCTCGCCCGTGAAATCGTCAAAGAATAATCCTCCCACTCCCCGCGGTTCGCCGCGGTGGGGCAGATAGAAATATTCATCGCACCAAGCCTTGAAGCGGGGATAGAGCGAGGTGCCGAATGGATCGCAGGCGGATTTGGCGCTCTCATGCCAGTGCCGCACGTCCTCGTCGTAACCATAGCAAGGGGTCAAGTCGAAGCCTCCACCGAACCACCACACGGGCGCCTCAGCGGGTTTCTCGGCGAGGAAAAAGCGTACGTTGGCGTGGGAGACTGGGACGAACGGATTGTGCGGGTGGATGACCAGGGACACGCCCATGGCCTGAAAGCACCGGCCGGCCAAGTCCGGGCGGCGCGCGCTGGCGGTTTCGGGTAGCGCGCTGCCATAGACATGGGAGAAGTTAATGCCGGCCTGCTCGAAGGTGGCACCGTTGATCAGCACGCGCGAGCGACCACCGCCCCCGGCCTCGCGATGCCACAGATCCTCGTGGAAGCCTTTGCCTTCCTCCTCGGCACTGATGGCCTGGCAGATTCGCTCCTGCAGCTCCAGCAAGTAGTCTCTGACCGCTTCGGGGTTGGGATTGTCCATTCGGGCGCCCTAACAACAGCTCAACCGCCTGAGTGCTTATCGAGCAGATGGCTCAACCAATCGCGATCTCGGGCTCACTCGCGCAGCACCGCTCCCGAGCGCGCATCGATAATACGGGTGGGGCGATCGAGTGCCCCGACCTTACCCGGCACGACCGCATCCAGTCGAGGGCCAAACAATAACCGTGTCCGCAGCGCCGTGCGTGCCGGCACGCTGCCGGCCCGATTGGCGCTGGTCGATACGAGAGCACCGCCGAAGGCCCGGCAGAGGGCGCCGGCTATGGGGTGTGCCGTCACGCGCAGCGCGATGGTTGCGCGATCACCGGTCAACCAAGCGGGCACGCCGGCAGCGGCCGGTAATACCCAGGTCACCGGACCCGGCCAGCTCGCCCTCATCCGCGCGGCTAACTGCTCTTCGATGGGGGCCATATATGCAACGAGACTGGCGATATCGGCGGAGATCAATATCAGCCCCTTGTGCACCGAGCGGCCCTTGAGCTCCAGGAGCCTCGTGACGGCGTCATTGCGCAGCGGATCGCAGCCTAGGCCATAAACGGCTTCCGTAGGGTAGGCAATCACGCCGCCGGTGCCAAGCAGCGCCGCATAGCGGCGCAGGCGATAGCCCGGCAAGGCACACACCGTCAGCCGCTCTTGCGCCGCTGCCCACCCCCGCGGCGACCACTCTTGCGCTCCGGCAGTTTGCTCAGCAGTTGTCGGCACTCCTCGAGAGCCAGCTCCTCGGGCTCACGGCCCTTGGGGATGCGGGTATTCTTCTTGCCGTCGGTGATATAGGGTCCGAATCGGCCGCGCAGGATCTCTATATCCGAGCCATCGAAGCGCCGAATGAGCCGATTCGCCTCGGCCTCCTTTTTCTCGGCTACTCGTTCCAACGCCCGCTCACGGGTAATCGTGTAGGGGTCATCCTCGCGTTTGAGGGAGACGAACTTGTTAGCGTAGCGTACATACGGGCCATAGCGGCCGATGCCCACTACGAGCTTCTCCCCTTGCGGCGTCTCACCGAGCTCACGGGGCAGCTTGAACAACGCGAGTGCAGCCTCCAGCGTGATCGTATCGATGCTCTGTCCTTGAATCAGCCCGGCGAAGCTCGGTTTTGCTTCATCATTCACGCTGCCAATCTGAACATAGGGCCCATAGCGGCCCAAGCGAGCGGTGACCGGCCGGCCACTGGCGGGATCCACGCCAAGCTCACGTGCCTGCATCACTTCGCCGCGCGAGACCTTGCTCTTGTCCTCGATTCGCTCTTTGAAGGGCTCCCAGAAGGCGCGCAGCACCGGGATCCAATCCTGCTCGCCGCGGGAAATGGCGTCGAGATCGTCCTCCATTCGTGCCGTGAAATCGTAATCTACATAGCGATCGAAGTGTTCCTTGAGAAACTTGATCACCACGCGCCCGGTATCCGTGGGCCAGAAACGCCGATTCTCCAACAAGACGTAATTACGCTGCTGCAGCGTTGACAAGATAGAGGCGTAAGTCGACGGGCGACCGATCCCCCGTTCCTCCAGCGCCCGTACCAAGCTCGCCTCGGAGTAGCGCGGCGGCGCTTCGGTGAAATGCTGCTCGGGCCGGATCGCCCGCAGCTTGATCTCATCCCCGACCTGCATTGACGGCAGGGTCCGCTCGCTGTCTTCGGGATTGACGGTATCATCGGTGCCTTCCAAATACACCGCCATGAAACCCGGGTTCGCGATCGTGGAGCCGGTGGCGCGGAACACGCCCACGCTACCGCAGGCGAAATCCACCGCGACGGTATTGATCGTGGCATGGATCATTTGGCAGGCAACCGCTCGCTGCCAGATGAGCTCATAGAGCCGATATTGATCCGGCGTCAGCGACCCCTTGACCTCATCGGGTATGCGCCAGGCATCCGTGGGCCGAATGGCTTCATGGGCCTCCTGCGCATTCTTCGCCCGGGTCCTGTAGCGGTGTGGCTTCGCTGGCAGGTTGTCACGCCCGTAGCGCTTGGCGATCACCTCTTGGATATTCGCTACGGCCTCCTGTGCCAGGTTGACCGAGTCGGTGCGGATGTAGGTGATTAACCCGGTGGCGCCACTGCCGGTATCGATGCCCTCGTAGAGTTGCTGCGCCACCCGCATGGTCTTCTGGGCGGAAAAACGCAGCTTGCGCGAGGCCTCCTGCTGCAGGGTCGAGGTGATGAACGGGGCGGCGGGATTACGCCGGCGTTGCTTGCGCTCTACCTTGGCGACACGCAGGAGCCCAGCGGCCGCTTGCGCAAGCCGATCGGTTACCGCGTTCGCTCGAGTACCCGTAGTAACTGAGAATTGCTCGATCTTCTCTCCGTCGAGTGTAAACAGCCGAGCGACAAAAGCCTGGGCCGATTTCTCCACATCGGCTTCGATTGTCCAGTACTCTTGCGGCGTGAAACGCTCGATTTCCTG
Source organism: Nitrococcus sp. (assembly GCA_030452265.1). Taxonomy (GTDB): domain Bacteria; phylum Pseudomonadota; class Gammaproteobacteria; order Nitrococcales; family Nitrococcaceae; genus Nitrococcus. Next base: position 5,986 of record JAKDMQ010000080.1, on the reverse strand, counting down.
CTCACGCTCGACAATCAGGCGCAAGGCTGGGCTCTGAACGCGACCGGCGGAGAGCCCGCTGGTGATTTTCTTCCAGAGCAAGGGGGAGAGTTTGAAGCCGACCAAATAATCGAGCGCCCGGCGCGCTTGCTGAGCATTGATGAGATCGGTAGATAGACTGCGGGGCTGCGTGAAGGCGGCCTGAATGGCACGCTGCGTGACCTCGTAGAAAACCACACGGCGAATGGGTTTGTCATCGAGCACGCCGCGTTCTCTCAGTAGCTCTGAGAGATGCCAAGAAATAGCCTCCCCCTCCCGATCCGGATCCGTCGCGAGATAGATGGCATCGAGTTTGCTGATGGCCTTGGCGATGGCATCCACGCGCTTCGCATTGCGCTCAATGGTGGCGTACTTCATGGCAAAATCATGGTCCGGATCCACCGCCCCTTCCTTGGGAACCAGGTCGCGCACGTGACCGTAGCAGGCCAGTACCTCGAAGTCACCTCCCAAGTACTTGTTGATTGTGCGCGCCTTGGCCGGGGATTCGACGATTACGAGATTTTTTGCCATACAAAGAACGGTCTGAGGTCAACCCGGCGCTACGGGGCGATGCGGCTGCCGCGAAGCGAGCTCAATGGAGCGGATGCGCCGGATTCTCGAATATCAGGTTCTCCATCCAGGCGTATGCTTTTTCCTGTCCCGGCTGGCTGAAAAGAACCATGAGAACCACCCACTTCAGGGTGTCCAAATCCATTTCATCGTCACCTAGGGCCATCATGCGATCGATGACTAGCTCTCGGCTGACCGGTGCCAGTATGCAGAGCTGTTCCAAATAGAGCAGGAAGCCGCGACAGTCGGTGCCCAATTTGGCCATCTCCGGCTCGGTGAACAACCGCAGCGAGAGATTGCCGTCGGGTTGCAAGGTGCGAACGTTACGCCTATCCGCAAGCGCATCGAGCCAGTCGAAAGCCTTGCGGATCTCGAACTGGCTAAAGCCTGCCTCGAACAACTCCGTCTCTATGACCTCCCTGTCCGGGCCTAGCTCTTCGTCGGTAGAGAGGTCATTCTCGAACAGGTACATCAGGACGTCAAAAACGTTTTCTTTCATCCTCACGTCCAATTGCCGAGGCGAGCGTAGCGACCGCCCGGGCAAACCGCCACGTAGCCCATTAATTCTAGCTGCAACAGCATGGAGGAAAGCACATCGGGCGTCAATCCAGTGCGCTGGAGCAGCACGTCGACCGGGGCGGGGTCATGACCCAACGCCGTCAGTAAGCGACGGTAGTCAGGATCCAACGGGGGCGTCGCATCGGCAGTGGATTCAACTGGTATTTCGGTTACCGGGGCCACTAGAGGCGGCAGCTCCTCCAGTACATCGCTCGCGGATTCCACCAGCTTGGCCCCCTGCCGGATAAGCTCATGGCAGCCCCGGGCGAGCGGGTTGTGAATCGAACCGGGGATGGCAAATACTTCACGTCCCTGATCGAGCGCGTGCTGTGCCGTAATCAACGATCCGCTGAATCGGCTTGCCTCGACAATCAGCGTGCCCAAAGCCAGGCCGCTGATGATGCGGTTACGGCGCGGGAAATGTTCGCGTCGCGGGCCGCTACCGGTTGGCAGCTCAGTGACGAGGGCGCCGCGCTCGGCGATGGCGTCAGCGAGATCACGGTGGCGCGCCGGATAGACGCGGTCGGGCCCGGTACCCAAAACGGCTACGCTGAGGCCGTCGACCTCGAGCGCGCCGCGGTGGGCGTCGGCATCGATTCCGAGCGCCAGACCGCTGGTGACTGCGAGCCCGGCACGCGCCAGATGGGCAGCAAAATCGTGGGCGTTGACCGCGCCGCCGGGGGTCGGGTTGCGGCTGCCAACCACGGCGAGCTGCGGTTGCATCAAGACGGCGGGCTTGCCGACTACGAACAGCAGGGGCGGAGCCGCCGCGATACAGCGCAACTGTTGCGGATAAGCCGGATCGATACAGCGCAGCAAATGGTGATCTTTGCCCTCGAGCCAGCGCAGATCCTCTTCCACCCCAGCCTCATCGACACGCGCTACAGCCGCGAGGATCTCGCCGGAGAGGCCGGCGCGCTGTTGCTCCTCGCGCGAGGCGGCTAGGAAGGCCTCGGGCGTCTGGAAGCACTCGATGACACGCTGAAAGGCCCGAGCACCGAAACCCGGCGTACGGCAAAGGCGCAACCAAGCCGCCGGCGAGCCGCCGCCGAGTGGCGTGTCGTGCGTCAACGCCACACCTTACATTCGGCTATGGCTGCGCCGCCATGGCAGCGCCGCTAGCGCGGGGGTTGCGGACCAGATCATAGACACGCATAGCGCGCGTTGCCTCCATGATGAGCCCGAAGCTCATACGGGGGAAAGTACGAAAAATGATCATGCTCCCCGCCCGTTCGGCGGGCAGTTGCACCCGATCATGGCGGCCATTGAAGCGATCGATCACCTGCCGTCCGGCTTTGTAGACCAGCAGCACGTCGCCGGCCTTAAGGCCTTGTGTCTCACCACGATTGATGGCCACGACATTGTACTGACCGATCTGGGAGACACCGTCCATGACCGCGATGATCACCCCCTCGATCGGCCGTGCGGGGGGCTTCGGGTAAAAACGCCCCTTGAGCGCCCTTTCCTCGACGCGCATCAGCCGATCGCCCGGGAGCACCTCGCGATTGCTACGGCTGATGATGCAGGTCGCGATCTCGGCGCTTGGCTTGCACACGGCCTCGCCGACGTGCGTCGCCTGGTAGCCCAGCACCGCGCCGCTCTCGGGATCCACCAGTGGCGCCCTTTTGCGCAATATGCTGTAGCGGCTCGCCGCATCCCCACTGAGCCCGCGCACGTAGATCGAATCCCCGCGCGCGCCCATCACATGCTCATCGGCAGCGGCAACAATATGGGCTGCATGCCGCCACTGTTCGGCCGAGACCATGCGATCCCCCGTAAGAAACGGCCTGAGGGCGCTGATCGGGATAGTGGGCACGGGTTGTTGCAGCTCTTCGACCCGGATCTTCGGTGAGAGCTTTATGGTGCCACCGTGGCGCTGGACTACGAGTCGAGGCTTGCCGTTTATCGTGATAAACTTGATTATGTCGCCCGGGTAAATCAGATGCGGATTCTCGATAGCCGGGTTGGCGTACCAGATCTCCGGCCAGTACCAAGGGTTCTTCAGAAAGCGAGCTGAGATCTCCCACAGGCTATCACCCGGCTGCACGGTATACTCGCTCGGGTGTCCCTGCTTAAACGGGGTCTCGGCTGCTGCTATGGGGTTGGCGAGAATGAGCAGAGCACAGAGTGCCCAGGCAAACGTGTTCTTGAGCATCGGCTTTCCCTGATTGAGATCCTATCCATGGTAGCGGCGACCGAGCTGGATTCGTTATAGTTCTCTCGAGAAACTCACGTTATGTTTCGCAAAATGCCTACCCGCCGCTGACGGGTTGCGGCGCTAACCGAGCGATTATATAGGTAGCAGCGAAACGGTGCCAGGCGCAACGGGATCAAATATGGCAATTCTCGACATTCTGCACTATCCCGACCCGCAGCTTCGTACTTGTGCACAGTCGGTCGAAGCGGTGACCGACGAGATACGCCGCCTAATAGACGACCTTTTCGAGACCATGTATGACGCCCCCGGTATCGGTTTGGCCGCCACGCAGGTGAACGTGCATCGGCGGGTCCTGGTGGTCGATATTTCCGAGGCCAAAGACGCGCCGCACGCCTTTATCAACCCGCAGATCCTTGAGCGCGGGGGCGAGGAGGAGATGCAGGAAGGCTGTCTTTCGGTGCCCGGCTATTTCGATAACGTAAGGCGTGCCGAGTGGGTCAAGGTTCGGGCACTGGATTGCGGCGGCGAGCCGTTCGAGCTTGAAACCGACGGGTTGCTGGCGGTATGCATCCAGCATGAGATCGATCATCTCGATGGCAAGCTCTTCGTCGATTACCTCTCCGAGCTTAAACGCAAGCGGCTGCGCAAGAAGCTGGAGAAGCAGGTTCGCCAGGGCACTTCGCCGGCACATCCCACCCAAAGGGTGATCTGAGCCACCCCTTCGATGAACGACGCGCTGCGGGTCGTTTTCGCGGGCACGTCGGAATTCGCGCTGCCCGCCTTACGGCGGCTAAGCCACGGTCCGCAGCGGCTGATCGGTGTCTACACGCAGCCGGACAGGCCCTCCGGCCGCGGCCGGCGCCTGCGCTCGAGTCCAGTCAAAGCGACCGCGCAGGCTTGCGACCTGCCCGTATTTCAGCCGCGGAGCCTTCGTAGCCGCGAAGCCCAGGCAGAGCTGGCGGCGTTGGCGCCAGACCTCATGGTGGTTGCGGCCTACGGCCTGATCCTACCCCCGGAGGTACTGGCGATCCCGCCGCTTGGCTGTCTGAACATCCACGCCTCGTTGTTGCCGCGCTGGCGCGGTGCAGCCCCCATCCAGCGGGCGATGATCGCCGGTGATAGCAGGACCGGGATCAGCATCATGCGCATGGATGCGGGTCTCGACACCGGCGCCGTTCTCGCCCAGCGAGGTTGCGCGATCACAGCGGACGATACCGCCGGTGAAGTCCACGACCGGCTTGCGGCTTTGGGGGCCGATCTCATCGCGGCGACGGTGGCGCGTTGGGCAGCCAGTGCGATCGAGCCGCGAGCTCAGGACCCGGCACAGGCTACGTATGCCGCGAAGCTCTCTAAGGAGGAGGCTATTATCGACTGGCGGCGGCCGGCCGCGGAGCTTGCCCGCCGGATCCGAGCGTTTAATCCCTGGCCTGTAGGGTATACCCACCACCACGAGCGGACCCTGCGAGTTTGGTTTGGACGGGCGCTGGCCGCCGGGCCGATCGCAGCAGCCGCAGGTGAGGTTGTAGCGCTCAGCGACGCCGGCATCGATGTCGCCACCGGCGATGGTCTGCTGCGCATCGAGGAGGTGCAGATTCCGGGGCGGGGGCGCCAGCAAGCCAAGCAATTTCTCAATGGTTATGCGCTCACCCGCGGTGATCGTTTGGGGTAGTGCTATGGTCGGGCCGAGGTCGAGCTTGGTTACGTCGCCGCGCCAGGCAGCGGTGCAAACCTTGCAGCGTGTTTTGCTGCGCGGTCGCAACCTGCCGGATGCGCTGGCCCCCTCTCTGGCCGCGCTACAGGACGCCCGCGACCGCGCGCTTTGCCAGGAGCTTTCCTACGGAGTGCTGCGCTGGCACTCGCGGCTGCAGGCGCTGGTGCTCGCGCTGCTGGAACAGCGCCCACGCAGTCGCGACCGCGATCTCGTCCTGCTCCTCGAGCTCGGCTTGTATCAATTGCTCTACACAGACATGCCGCCGCATGCGGCTGTTTCAGCCACGGTGGATACCGTGCGTGCGCTCGGTAAACACTGGGCCGCGCGCTGGGTTAACGCCGTCCTGCGCCGCTTCCAGCGCGAGCGCGTCGATCGACTCGAGAGGGTAGATGGGGATGTCGCCACGCGCTATGCCATGCCGCCCTGGCTGTTGCAGCAACTGAGCGGGGATTGGCCCGAGCAGTGGGAGTCCCTGGTGCAGGCGAGCAACGCGCGGGCACCGCTGACCGTGCGAGTCAACCGCCGGCGCAGCGATCGCGAAGCCTGGTTGGCGCGGTTAGAGCCAATCTCGCTTGCAGGCAGCAGCATAACGGGGCTGCCGCACGCGGTCGTGCTAAGCCGGGCGCTGCCGGTGGCCGAGCTGCCGGGCTTCGCGGGCGGGGAGGTCTCGGTACAGGACGCCGGCGCACAGTTCGCTGCTATGATATCGGCGTTGAAGCCGGGCCAGCGCGTGCTCGATGCCTGCGCCGCGCCGGGCGGAAAGGCGGCGCATATACTGGAGCAGGCGGAGGTTATGCTCACGGCGCTGGATATCGACGCACGGCGTCTCGCTCGAGTAGCGGAGAACCTGGAGCGGCTTGGCTTGCAGGCAAAACTGCAGGTTGGTGATGCGGCGGATCCGACAAGCTGGTGGGACGGACGAGCCTTCGACCGTATTGTGGTGGACGCGCCCTGTTCAGGTACCGGGGTCA
>JAKDMQ010000300.1 GCA_030452265.1 Nitrococcus sp. | reverse complement strand
TCCCGCCCGCACACGACCGCAAGGCCGTGCCACGCAGGGGACCGCGGGCGTCCCGCCCGCTTCAGGAGCGCGGCCCCTGGAGCTGACGACGGATACGACGGTCTGCCTGCGATTGTGCGCGTGCAATCGTCGTGAGCTTTGCCTCAATTATACCTGTTTAGGTATACTCGCGTTATGGTCGAAGACGACGCTGGCGGAACGTATCGCGCCGTCTACACCATCCAGTTCGAGGAGGCGGTGTTTGTCCTGCACTGCTTCCAGAAAAAGAGCAAGCGCGGGATCGCCTAACCAAAAGCGGACCTGGAGATCGTCCGTGCGCGACTGAAGGTAGCCAGCGCCATTGCGAAGGAGATGAAAGATGCCAAAACGCACCGTTGAAGGAATCGAGGTCGAACATAGCTCCGGCAACGTCTTTGCCGATCTGGGTCTGCCCGATGCCGAGAAGCTCAAGGTCAAGTCCAGCCTAGTGATCGAAATCACCCGCGCCGTGCGCAGGCTCGGTCTGACGCAAGAAGAGGCCGGTCGCCGGATGGGGCTTGCGCAACCGAAGGTCTCGGCTATGCTGCGCGGCCAATTAACCAATATCTCCGAGCGTAAGCTAATGGATTGCCTGAACCGGCTAGGTTATGACATCGAAATCACGGTGAAACCCGCGTCTGGGTCGGTTGGACGCCTGACGCTCGCTGGTTGAGGCCATCGACCCAGAGTTTCGGGCATGGCTAAGGTCCTTCGCGTGGTCTTTGTTCCGACTGAAGGTGGACACGCAAGTTGATGCCCCGTGCCCGGAACGCGGGCATACCCCGGTTCACGAGCCGCTTATGTTGGACGCCGCGATGCCTTCTCTGCCGCTGCTTCTATGCGTCTAACAGCTCCCAATCGTATTGCAGTGTCAATGGTGCATGATCCGAGAAGCGCTCGGCGGTGTAGATCTCGGCGCTGCGGACGCGATCGCGCAGGCCGGGCGTGATTACGTGGTAGTCGATGCGCCAGCCCGTGTTGTTCTCCCAGGCGCGGCCTCGGAATGACCACCAGGTGTATTGCTCCGCCCGCGTGTTTACCCGCCGGAAGGCATCCACGAACCCGGCCTCGCCGAACAGGCGGTCGAGCCACGCGCGTTCCTCCGGCAAGAAGCCCGAGTTTTTCTGGTTGGCGCGCCAGTTCTTGAGGTCGATGGGCTTGTGCGCGATGTTCCAGTCGCCGCAAATGATGTACTCGCGACCATCGTTACGCAGCGCTTTAAGGTAGTCGAGGAACGGCTTCATGAAGGCGTACTTGAAGCTCTGGCGCTCCTCGCCGGAGGTGCCGGAGGGCATGTAGAAGGAGATCACCGAGAGCTTGCCGAAGCGCGCCTCGACCCAGCGCCCCTCGCGGTCAAGCTCCGACCAGCCAAGCCCCGCCCGCACCTCGTCCGGCCGTTTTCGGGTGTATAACGCCACACCGCTGTAGCCACGCTTCTCGGCATCGTGAAAGAAGGCGTGGTAGCCATCCGGAAAGTAGAGGCCATTGCCGTCGAGCTGCGAGCGCTGCGCCTTGGTCTCCTGCAGACACAGCACATCCGGGCGCTCGCGCGCGAGCCAGCCGAAGAAGCCCTTGCGCGCGGCGGCACGGATGCCGTTGAGGTTGGCGGTGGTAATGCGAAGCGGCATCCAAGAACCCGGTAGTGTTGCCTCGGCCGCGATGATAGCAGCATGGCACCGTTGAGAGCCGGATTCGTGGTGTCGAAACCGGACCGGTGTGCGTGCAGCGAATAATCCTGACAACCTGCTCGCCGCACAGGGGGTATGCCTCAATTTCGGTCAACGACAGATTCCAGTCAGCGCCAGCATCTTGCGCGGGCAAATGCAACAATAGGAAAACGACCTCGGCCCGCTGATCCGCGCAGAAGCAAGGCGATCTCGCGGCCGCCGAGGAGGGCGCCCGCATCAGTAGCGTTGAACGATTTCCTTTGGCGCGCTTTGCCACGCAGGATTTGTTGCGCCGTCCTTCCTCTGCACGAGTAACACCGCTTGGCCGTCCATCATCACGGGTCTGAGCTTCCAGTTCACGTCCACCAGCTCATCGCCGTGCGGAGGCGAGACGCCGCCGGGGCAGTGAATGCGCTCGATACCGGTGCGCGCCAGAAGCTCGGCGACCCCCGTAAGAGCCGCAAGGCAGCTCGCGAGTGCCCTCGACCCATAAAAAGCGGCCATCCGCGGCACTGGCGCGCAGCCCCGCGGCGGCGAGCGCGCCGATCACCCCGCCTCGAGTCCCGGTATAGCCCGCCAGAGAGATACCTGCGCGCCCGGCGAGCGCCCGCGCTTCGCGTACTGGGAGCGCGGGCATCTTGCCCGCTGGGCGTGGCAAGACGGCCCTGCCGGGCCGTATGCGGGCAAGATGCCCGCGGTCCCAAGGGGCCAGAGCGATTATCGAACCCTGTCCAGCTTTTTGTACGTGCTGCGGGGCGAGTAGATACGAAATAAGAACCTGAGCTCATACGGCATCCTCCGTTAGCACCGGACGCAACGCCCCCGCTTCAAGCCCGCGGGATGAATCGTCCTGGCAGCGATAAGCGATTAAGAGGCGTTCTGCTCATCCGAATTCCTGGATAAAGCTCCCGCGGGTTGGGGCGACGAAGGAACCCCGACACGCGCGGTAGCCGCGTCGGCGCAATCGTTGGGGTTCGCAAGCTCACCCCAACCGAGCTCTTCGTGACCCGTTTCTGCCTCTGCGTTGACCAACTTGGTCAACGAAGGTTACACTTGTCCAAGTTGGTCAAGCTACGAACGGCGCTGACTGCTATCAAAGGGCCGAGTTACGCATGAATCGCCAGGTCAATATCTACGACGCCAGGATGCACTTTTCGCGGCTGATCCAGGAAGCGGCCGCGGGTGAGGAAATCGTGATTGCCAAATCCGGCAAGCCTGTTGCCAAGCTGGTGCCATATCGGTCCCAGCGCACGGCTCGGCAACCAGGCGCTTGGCGCGGCCGAGTGCGGGTCAGTGCGGATTTCGATACGCTGCCGGAGGAGCTTGAGGCCGCGTTCCGCGGCGAAGCCCAGTGATGCGGTTGCTGCTCGATACCCACGTCCTGCTCTGGTGGCTGACCGATGATTCGCGGCTTGGTGCTGCCGCCCGCGCTAAGATCGCGGACGGCGACAACACGGTATTTGTAAGTGCGGCGAGTGCGTGGGAGATCGAGATCAAGCGCGCCCTGGGCAAGCTGGACGCGCCCGCGGATTTAGCCTCTGCTATCGAGCGCAGCCACTTCGAGCCTCTGCCAATTTCGATCAACCATGGCATTGCTGCTGGACGCTTGCCGCCGCACCACGGCGACCCTTTTGATCGGATCCTGATTGCCCAGGGTGCGGCCGAACCGCTGGTGATCGTTACCAAAGACCCCGCCTTCGGTGACTATGGCGTTGCTCTGCTGGACGCTTGCTCCTAGCTTTATGTCAACCGGCCAGAACGGCTTTCTCCGATCGCTGCCCGGAGCGATGCCCCAGATTCCTCCCTTAGTGGTGCGCGGCGGTAATTCGC
>JAKDMQ010000299.1 GCA_030452265.1 Nitrococcus sp. | reverse complement strand
CCCCACCTCCCGCCCGCATCCCCCCCCCACCGCCCGCTGATTCATCCCGCCACCCGCCCCCCGGCGCAGATGCAGGGGGCGGATATGTCCGAGGCACGGATGCAGGGGGCAGACCTGCGCCATGCGCAGACGCAGGGGGCGACCCTGTACCACGCGCAACTGCGGGGGGCGGACCTCCGCGATGCGCAGTTGCAGGGTTCAAACTGTGAGGGCACGGAGTTTCTAGGTGCTCTCGTGCAGTCTGCCGACCTTACTTGCCTTGTTGGAACACTGACGCAGCGGCAGCTAGAATTCACTGTCGGCGATGTCGCCACGATCTTGCCAGAGGGCCTGCACGTATGGTCTTGCCTCGATCGTAGCGCGCTGGCGCCGCAAGTCCATTCCCAGATCAAGGCCACAACGGCGCATTATTCGGAAGAGCGCAACGGAAGCATCTCACGCGCGGAATTCGAGGATTTGCTCTTCTGCGATTCGGCGTCGAGAGATTCGCTGCGGCGAGTGCCGCACGAAGTCGGCCATCCGCCGGAGTAGGCGTCCCGGAACTACGTTGCCTCACTCCTCACTCCTCACTCCTCACTCCTTCCTCCTCACTCCATCCGCACAGGATTCTGAAACGTGACCTGTTGCGCGCCGCGGGGTGCCTCTCCGCCCTATTATCCCAGAACACCGCGCGGGCTGCCGGCATCAGGTGAGGCAGGTTGACGGGGTGAGTTTGCGAACCCCAACTTTTGCCCTGGGGGGAAGACATATGAAGTTTCGAGAGTTGTTCGAATCCTGGGAGAGATCGGCCGGAGAGCGGCGCACGCCGAATGTCTACACGGTGCGTCTACCGATGCATGATGCCGCCAAGCTCGCCACGCTCGCCGAGATGTTTCCAGGGCGGTCGGAGAAGGACATCATCACGGATTTGCTCTCCACTGCCCTCGATGAAATCGAGGCGACTTTCGCCTACGTGCAGGGCGGGCGCATCGTCTCGGAAGACGAACTGGGCGATCCGATCTACGAGGATGTCGGATTGACACCCCGCTTTCAGTCGCTTACCCGCAAGCATCTGCAAACGCTAAGCGCCGAGCTTGATGAGGAGTAAGCCAAGCGCGAGTCGGGGCAATTCGGCCTTCGCGCGCCTTTAACTGACCCGAGATCGGTATAAGCGCGCGCAGCGGGCTGAACGCAAGCTATTGCACACAACCGCGAAAAACGTATTCGAAACAATAACGCTTTTTTTATGCACTGTGTGTGACTTATTCGGTTTTCTTGCCATGCATCTTATTGCATGCTGCCACCCGCATACGAACCTCGGGCGCGCGCAAGTGCCGCCATCAAGCACAAAACGAAGCAAGAATTCGCTTCTCCCGAGCGCGCGGTTGCCTGTCAGCAATCGCCCCAGTGCAATTCGAGGCTACGATGCAACACATTATCGGTGTGGCATGCGTAATCCATTCTCCCTTTTGCAGCAGCAAGCTGGACTCCGGCCTACGTCGTGATAACGATGCGCAGCGCGGTTCTTCGAGGTCTCCCTTTATGTATGGCGCTTGTCGGTGTGTCGGCGTGTGCCACATTGCCGCCTTGCCGCCACGTGAGCCGCGCTCGGCGCTGCCGGCCGCTTTGCAGACCTTTCTCGCGCGCGCGCCGGCGGGCAGTAGCGTGGTATTGGCCGCTAGCCCCTGGGGGGCGCGGGCGAGCGTGTACGCGCACACCCCGTACTACGCGGCGAGCGGGCGCATTTGTCGGGATCTCACGATTGAGCAAGCAGGCCGGCGCCGCCCAGGCCTCGTCTGCCGGCTGCCGCGGGGAGGCTGGGAAAGCGCCAGAGTGCTGGCCGACGACGGGCGCCCGGTGTTTGCGGCGAACACGAGGCAATCTCAGCGCCGGGGCACGAAGTGAGCGCTCTCCGGCGTGTCTATACTGGACACCCATATATTTGCATCTTCGCTTGGAGCTTGCTATCCTGTGCTTGCGCCTGGAATCTTGAAGAGGGGAATATCTATGACCCGAGCCCGCAGCCAACAAATCAGCTTGGAGGAAACGTCCTACTACCATTGCGTCGCCCGCTGTGTGCGGCGTGCCTTTCTCTGCGGGGAGGACTCGCACACCGGGCAGAGCTTTGAGCATCGCAAGCAGTGGATCGTGGACAAGGTGATGGAGCTGGCGGGGATCTTCGCGATCGACGTGTGTGCGTATGCCGTGATGAGTAACCACTACCATGTGGTGCTGCGCGTGGACTCAGAGCGTGTTATGGCTTGGTCGGATGCCGAGGTCATCCGTCGCTGGCGGCATCTCTTTAGCGGCGGGGTGCTGGTGGATCGTTTTGTTAGGGGCGAGACAACCAGCCAAGCCGAGCGGGACAAAGTCGCCGAGTTGGCCGGACAGTGGCGTGATCGCCTCTCGGATATTAGCTGGTTCATGCGCTGCCTGAACGAGCAGGTCGCACGTCAAGCCAATAAAGAGGATGGCTGCAAAGGCCGGTTCTGGGAAGGCCGGTTCAAGAGCCAAGCGTTGCTCGATGAGCGAGCGCTTCTAGCCTGCATGGTCTATGTGGACCTGAACCCCGTGCGGGCTGGGATCGCGGATACACCGGAGGCCTCTGATTTTACCTCCTTTCAAGCACGCATTCTGGCCCATGCAGAGCAGGCACAGCGCTCGCGCGCTAGCGTAGATTGCGCGCGTCAGGGGGCAGAGAAATACGTGGGTGAATCTGTGCCCTTGCAGGCAGACGCCCAGCCCAATCTGAGCGCTATGAGCGAAGCGCCCGCGGCTTTACTGCCTTTCAGTGGAGGCGAGCGGGCTGACCAGTCCCTGGCGGGAATTCCGTTTGCCTTTTCCGACTACCTTGCTTTGACCGACTGGACAGGGCGCGCCATCCGCGAGGATAAACGCGGTTTTATCCCTGAGAGCGTGCCGCCTATCTTGGTGCGTTTGGGTATTGACGAGAACGCCTGGATCGAGACCGTGCGCGACTATGGGCCGCGCTTTCGCCGGGCTGTCGGTCCGGCCGAGCGGCTGCGTCGGTTGGCGCGAAAGCTGGGCCACCGGTGGTTATGGGGCCTGACGCCAATCACGGCATTGTACCCAAGCCCGGCAACCAGCGTTCGAGTGAATCGCATGGCCACGACAGGCTAAACCGGCCTCGACGCCCACGCCCCGGCTAATCTCGGATAGCGGTGTCACCTTGCTATTTACATCAATGCTTGATTGCCGGTAATCGCCTGTGGTTTTCTTTGGACGCCGCCCCCTGCGTTAACGCGCGATGCCGATGTGAGGCGGTCCAGCGGTCCAATTGAGGCAAAGGAAGCCTTGTAGGAAACCATTCGGCGTATTACGGCCTGTTCGGCCTAATGCGCCCTACAGCGGGTTGGCGGCGATTACCCCGTTGCGTGATGTGGTGGGCAATACTGGAATCCGTGATTTGGGGCAGAGCGCCATGCGCGGATAACAAATGGTGCGTTAATTCCTAATTTTTCGGCTCCTCAGCAGAATCTGTGGGTGGATCCAACGTAGCTGCTAGCGAGAAGCCGA
>JAKDMQ010000079.1 GCA_030452265.1 Nitrococcus sp. | reverse complement strand
GATGCGGCTGTTGGCCCTTACTGGGTCACCATGGTGCTGCTGCGGGTGGGGGGCAGCGACACGGGGGGGAATATCGCCGGCCGGACCTGGGGCCGGTGTAAGTTGGCGCCCCACATCAGTCCGGACAAGACCTGGGAGGGCGCCATGGGCAGCGTCGTCTTGGGCGTCGCCTGGGGAGGTATCTATTACGGGTGTGGGCGTTGGCTCGGCTTTGCCCCGGCTGGTGTGAGCCCTTTAGCGTTTCTTGCGCTCGCACTGGTTACGATCGTCGTTGCGATAGTGGGCGATCTACTCGAGAGCATGCTCAAGCGCCGGCGCGGTTTCAAGGACAGCGGCCGTCTGCTGCCAGGACATGGCGGGGTTTTGGATCGCATCGACGGCTTACTGGCGGCGGCGCCCATACTGGCACTAGGAGTGCGAGGGGTCAGCTAATAGGGCCTAACCATGCAACGCATAACGATACTCGGGGCCACGGGTTCTATCGGCGTCAACACGCTGGATGTCATTGCCCGTCATCCACAGCGTTTCGAGGTTTTCGCGCTGGCGGCGAATCGGGACGGCGAGCGCTTGTTCGAGCAGTGCCGGCGTTTTCAGCCGCGCTACGCGGTGCTGGCCGATGCGCAGGCGGCCGCGACATTGCGCGAGCGCATCGGTGAGCTGGCCGGCTGCCCGACGCAGGTGCTCGGTGGGGCGCAGGCTTTGATCGAGGTGGCCGGTGCAAGTGAGGTGGATTGTGTCGTCGCCGGCATCGTCGGCAGTGCTGGGTTGTTGCCTACGCTCGCCGCGGCCCGCGGCGGCAAACGGATTTTACTGGCGAACAAGGAAGCATTGGTTATGGCTGGGGCGTTGTTTCTGGCCGAAGTCAAGCGCAATGGCGCAACGCTGATCCCTGTCGATAGCGAGCACAACGCCGTTTATCAGTGTCTGCCGGCGCAGTTCGGGCAGCGCCCCCTCACTGAGCTCGGCGTGCGGCGCATCCTGCTGACCGCATCCGGCGGACCATTTCGCTGCCGGCCTCTGGCGGAGCTGCGCTCAGTGACCCCCGCGCAGGCGTGCGCCCACCCTAATTGGGTGATGGGCCGGAAGATTTCGGTAGATTCCGCCACATTGATGAACAAGGGTCTGGAGCTGATCGAAGCCTGTTTGCTGTTTGACGTGGAAGCGGATCGCGTGGAGGCGGTTATTCACCCACAGAGCATCGTCCATGCGCTCGTAGAGTATGTGGATGGCTCGCTGCTAGCTCAGCTTGGAAACCCTGATATGCGCACCCCGCTCGCGCATGCACTGGCAACGCCCGGACGCATTGTCTCCGGTACTCGCGCACTGGATTTGTTGAGCGCGCACCGACTCGAATTCGAGGCGCCGGACCACCAACGTTTTCCCTGCCTCAATCTAGCCTATAAGGCGATGCAAGCCGGCGGCACGGCACCGGCGATCCTTAATGCCGCCAATGAAGTGGCCGTTGGGGCATTTTTGCGGGAGCGACTGCGGTTCACCGATATCTCCGTGGTGATCGAGCACACCCTCGAAGCCGTTACGGCGGGAGTAGCCGCGGACTTGGATCAACTGCTGGCGGTGGACCGCAACGCCCGGCGTGTAGCCGAGCGGGCCGTAGCCGAGCGGGCCGGGGGGCGTTAATGGGAATCCTCACCGCGGTGCTGGCCTTTGTGGTGGCAATCGGCGTGCTGGTCATTGTGCACGAATTTGGCCACTTCTGGGTTGCGCGTCGGGTGGGTATCAAGGTGCTGCGCTTTTCCGTCGGATTTGGCCGGCCGCTCTGGTCGCGCGTGGGTCGTGATGGGACTGAATATGCGGTTGCCGGGATCCCGCTCGGTGGTTATGTGAAAATGCTTGACGAGCGCGAGGGCGAAGTAGCGCAGGAGCACAAGCGCCACGCATTTAATCGCAAGCCCCTTTGGGCGCGCAATCTCGTCGTCGTGGCCGGTCCGGTGTTCAATTTTCTCTTCGCCATTGTCGCTTACTGGGCCATCTTCGTGATCGGCACCACCGAGCTGCGCCCAATTATCGGCGAGATCGTGGATGGATCCCCGGCGGCCGTGGCGGGCTTTGAGCGCGGTGATGAGGTGCTGGCAATAGGCGGCGAGGCGACGCCAAGCTGGGATGATGTGCTCATGGAGCTCCTGGACAAGGGCGTTGGCTCTGGGCGACTGGCCGTGCAAGTCGAAACCGAAGGGGGCTTCGAGACCACGCGGTACCTCGATCTGGAGAAAATCGGAGCGCTCGGCGATAACCCCGATGTGCTCGCTGCCTTGGGTTTTCGCCCCTGGTTACCCCGAGTCGCGCCCAAAGTTAGCCAAGTCCTGCCGGACAGCGCCGCCGCGGCCGCGGGCATCGAAACGGGCGCGACCATCGTGCGTGCCAGCGGGGAGTCTATCGAGAGTTGGCAGGATCTCGTGCGCTATGTACAGGCCCGGCCTGGGGAGAAGACAACCTTCATCATCGAGCGGGGCGGGCAGCGGCGCGAGGTTACCGTTACGATTGGGAGTCGGAAGGCGGAAAACGGCACGGTTGTCGGACTCCTCGGGGTCACGCCCGTTATGCCGGAGCAAGGCATTGAGCGTTTGCGTCATACGGTGCAGTACGGGCCGATTCAGGCGTTCGGCCGCGCGCTCGAGCAGACTTGGGAAGTCTCCTCGCTGACCGTCAAGATGCTCTGGCGCATGATGTCGGGTGAGGCGTCCATGAAGAGCCTGAGCGGGCCGATCACTATCGCTCAGTACGCCGGAGTCTCCGCGAGCCTCGGTCTGACTCCGTTTCTGAAGTTTCTCGCCCTCGTAAGCGTCAGCCTGGGCGTGCTCAACCTGCTGCCGGTTCCGCTGCTCGATGGCGGGCATCTGCTCTACAACGGCATAGAGTGGGTGCAAGGGCGTCCATTATCCGATCGGGCACAAGGGATCGGGCGGCAGATCGGTATCGTTTTGCTGATCTTCCTCATGGCGCTTGCCTTCTACAACGATCTGGCGGGCCTTTTTGGCCCCCGATAGCGATCAACAAACGCGAGGGGTGATGCAAAGAGCGCTACTGGCGGTGGCTTTGCTCGTACAGCTCCACATTGCCGCCGCTGGAGATGCATTCACGGTCTCGGACATTCGCATCAACGGATTGCAGCGGATCTCAGCCGGTACCGTCTTCAACTATCTGCCGCTGCAGGTCGGTGATCGCATCGATGCCGAGAGGGTGGCCGAATCGATACGAGCCCTTTATCGTACCGGCTTTTTCCAGGATGTAACCTTGGCGCGGGAGGGCAACGTCCTAATCGTCGACGTGGTGGAACGCCCGGCAATCGCGCGCATCGAGCTGCACGGCAACGATGAGATCCCCAGCGATAAGCTGCTCGAGGCATTGAAAGGAGTGGGGCTTGCCGAAGGGAGGGTATTCAATCGCTCGCTTCTTGCCACAGTGGAGCGGGAGCTGCAGCGCCAGTACTTTGCGCTTGGCTACTACGACGTGCAGATCGAGAGCACGGTCTCACCCGTGCGGCGCAATCGGGTCAGCATTCGGATCGATGTCCGCGAAGGCGAGACCGCATCGGTGCAGGAGATCCAATTCGTTGGTAACGAGCGATTCAGCGAGGGCGAGCTGCGTGATCAGTTCGAGCTGGGACCGCGGGCCTGGTGGGCGTTTTTTTCCGATTCGGACAAGTATTCACGCCAGAAGCTCGCCGGGGATCTGGAACGGCTGCGCTCCTTCTATCAGAACCAAGGGTTTATCAATTTTTCGATCACCTCGACCCAGGTCACCATTACCCCGGACCGCCGGCGCATCTATATCACGGTGAACCTAGCCGAGGGCGAGCAGTATCATGTGCGTGACATCAATCTCGCGGGGAACCTCATCGTCCCGGAGCAAGAGCTGCGCTCGCTGCTCAAAGTCAGCTCGGGCGCACTCTTTTCGCAGCTCGCGGTGACTGAGAGCACGGAGGCCATCCGCAAGAAATTCGGCGAGATCGGTTATGCATTCGCCAATGTGAATGCCGTGCCGGAGATCAACGAGCAGGCGAAGACCGTGGATCTTACATTCTTCGTCGACCCCGCCGATCGGGTCTATGTGCGGCACATCAATATCACTGGCAACGCGCGCACGAGCGACGAGGTGATCCGACAAGAAATGCAGCAGTTGGAGGGCAGTTGGCTATCCACCGACAAGGTCAAACAATCGCGCATGCGGCTCAATCGGCTGGGCTTCTTTAAAGAAGTCACTATCGAAACCCCGCGTGTTCCAGGGGAGAGCGACCAAGTGGATGTAAACGTCCACGTCGAGGAGCGCCAGACCGGCAGTCTGCGAGCCGGCATAGGTTTTGGCACGGGCACCGGTTTGCTGTTGAACCTGGGCGTACAGCAGGATAACTTCCTAGGCACCGGAGACCGACTTGGCTTCACCATCAATAACAATCGATTCAATACGGTCTATCAGCTCTCCTATCTTGACCGTTTCTACACGCTGAGCGGCATAGACCGGCGGTTCGCGGTTGCCTACCGCGATACCAATGCCCGCAGGGCCAACCTGGCGAATTACAGCTTCGAGTCATACACCGGCAGCTACGGCTACGCGATACCCCTTAGTAATACGGATTCAGTCGACCTCGGCGTCGACTTCGAGAATCTGAAGCTAAACCTTAGCTCAAACCCAACGTCGATTCAGGAGGATTTCGTAGCGAGTAACGGCAAGGAGAATATGACCTTCAGTGCCGTGCTTGGGTGGCTTCACGACTCGCGCAATAGCGCGATCTTTCCGACCGAGGGCTGGCGGCACAATGTCACTGGACAGATAGCGGTGCCCGGCAGTGACCTGACGTACTACCGGCTCGACTATGATCAACAGCTTTATTTGGGCCTGGCCAAGTGGCTTACGTTGGCCCTGAGCAGTACGGTGAGCTATGGAGGTGGCTACGGCAAGACGGATTCGCTGCCATTCTATCGGAACTTCTACGCCGGCGGCATATCCTCGGTCCGTGGCTTCAGGATCAACACGCTTGGGCCGCGCAATGAAAACAATAATCCCACGGGTGGTAACTTCCGTCTACTCGGTAGCGCTGGGCTGCGCTTTCCAACGCCGTTTATCGATCCCAAGGCGGCGCAGGTCATGGCCTTTGTCGATATGGGCCAGGTTTACGACACGTCCCGGGGCGGCGTGAATTTGGGCGAGCTGCGCTACACGACGGGCTTGGCGGCCACCTGGTTCTCACCGATGGGTCCGTTGACAATAAGCCTCGCGCAACCGTTAAATGCGGGGTCTAATGAAAGCACCCAATTCTTCCAATTCTCGGTTGGCTCGTTCTTTTGAGCTTCTTAGGATAGATGATCAGGGCCTTATGAACATTCGAAACTTACTCGCGATGCTTGGCGCCACCGTGCTCCTGGTGGTGTTGACGGGAACGGTTGGGGCCGCAGAGCTCAAGATCGGGTTTGTCAACCCGGCCCAGGTGTCGGCACAGGCACCGCAGGCGGAAGCCGTGCGGCAAAAGCTGGAAAAGGAGTTCGCTCCGCGCGATAGGGAAATTGTGGCTCTGCAGAAGGATCTGAGCGAGCTCCAAGATAGGCTGCAACGCGACGCCGCGGTGATGAGCGATGAGAAGCGCTTGGAGCTGCAGCGGGAAATCATTGCGCGCCGCCGGGACATTGAGCGCACGCAAGAGGCGTTTAGTGAGGATTTCAACATGCGCCGCAATGAGGCGCTCGCCAATCTGCAGCGGCGGATTTTCGAGGCCGTAAGTGGTTTTGCTAAGGAGCAGGGTTTTGATCTCATCATCGCCGGCGGCGTCTTGTACGCGAGTCAGCAGGTCGACGTCACGCAGCAGATAATAGAGCGTCTGCGCGAGGACTATCAACAGGGATTAGAATAACTAGGGCGCTCCCGCAGGATGGACGCAAGCGCTATGGTGGAGGGCGTGAGCCTCGCAGAGTTGGCGGATCTCATTGGGGCGCGGCTCGAGAGAGGGGATGGCGCCAAACGCCTCCTGCGCG
Source organism: Nitrococcus sp. (assembly GCA_030452265.1). GTDB lineage: Bacteria > Pseudomonadota > Gammaproteobacteria > Nitrococcales > Nitrococcaceae > Nitrococcus. Next base: position 7,893 of record JAKDMQ010000079.1, on the reverse strand, counting down.
TTGCATCGCTCGAAGATGCTCTAGCGGATTCATTGAGCTTCCTTGCCACGGCTCGCCAGCGTCGTTATCTCGCGCACACCCGTGCAGGCGCGGTGATCCTGCGCGAGCGGGATCTGGCGGCGGCGCCGGTGGCGGCATTGGTCTGCGACGATCCTCACTTGGCGTTCGCGCGGGCCGCGCAGCATCTTACTGTGGCAACCCGCCCCAGGGCGGGAATTCATCCCACGGCCTGGGTCCATCCCGAGGCGACCTTGGAGGCAGGGGTGGCTGTTGGCCCGCATGCGAGCATCGATGCAGGGGCCTACCTCGCGCGCCGGGTCAGTGTGGCCGGGGGCTGCGTAATCGGTGCGGCGGTCGAGATCGGCGAAGACACTTGTTTGCTGGCCAATGTCACGATTTATCCGAATACGATCATCGGCCGGCGGGTTATTATTCATTCCGGGGCTGTGCTGGGCTGCGATGGCTTCGGTTATGCCAATGACGCTGGGCGGTGGGTCAAGGTGCCGCAACTAGGGCGCGTAATCATCGGTGATGACGTGGAGATTGGGGCCAATACGGCAGTGGATCGGGGGGCGCTCGGTGATACCGTAATCGAGGAGGGCGTCAAGATCGACAACCTGGTTCAGGTTGCGCACAACGCCCGCGTCGGAGCTCATACCGCCATGGCGGGCTGCTCCGCCATATCCGGCGGCACGCGAGTCGGGAAATACTGTAGGATTGCCGGCGGTGCGGGGCTGACCGGTCACTTGCGTATCAGCGACGGAACCCAGGTGACCGGCATGACGATGATCACGCATGACATAAGAGAGCCCGGTTCCTACTCCTCAGGGACTCAGATGACGGCGACGCGTTTGTGGCGACGCAACGCGGTGCGCTTCAACGAGCTCGACGAGATGGCGCGCCGTCTTCGGCGCTTGGAACGGCAGCTCTTCGAGCTGCAGGCAAGGAACGCGCAGGAGTAAGAGTTTTCGCCATCCCAGATTACAAGAGCGCGCGGCAAGATCATGGATATTCACGAAATTCTCGGTTACCTACCGCAGCGGTTTCCGTTTCTGATGATCGATCGCGTGCTGGAGTGCGTGCCCGGAGAGATGCTTGTGGGTGTCAAGAATGTCTCTATCAATGAGCCTTATTTCAGCGGACACTTTCCGCAGCGGGCGATAATGCCGGGCGTGCTCATTCTAGAGGCTATGGCGCAGGCTTGCGGCTTGCTCGCGTTCAAGACGCGGGAACAGCAACCAGACGAGGAGCAGCCCGATGCCAGAAAGGTTTTCTACCTGGTCGGAATCGAGAAGGCAAAGTTCAAGCGACCGGTAGAGCCCGGCGATCAGCTGCTGTTGCTGGCGCGCTTTGAGCGCAGCATGCGTGGCGTGTGGATGTTCGCCGCCGAGTCACGAGTGCAGCAAACCCTTGTCGCGAAGGCACAAATCCGTTGCACGATGCGGGAAATCTGAGGTGATCCATCCCCGCGCCGTCATCGACCCTGCAGCCGAGCTTGCAAGCGACGTCGTGGTCGGCCCGTATGCGGTAATTGGCCCTGAGGTAACGATTGAGAATGGAACCTGGATTGGACCGCATGCGGTCATTCAGGGGCCGACACGGATCGGCTGTAACAATCGGATTTTTCAATTCGCCTCGATCGGCGATATACCTCAGGATAAAAAATTTCAGGGTGAGCGCAGCTACCTAGAAATCGGCGCGGGTAACACCATCCGCGAATATGTCTCCATCAACCGCGGTACCGAAGCCGGCGGCGGGATTACCAAGGTTGGCAATGATAATTGGATCATGGCTTACTGCCATATCGCGCATGATTGTCGGGTAGGCAACGCGACGGTGTTCGCCAACAACGCCTCCTTAGCGGGCCATGTCGTGGTGCACGATTATTCGATCCTGAGTGGGTTTTCCCTGGTGCATCAGTTCAGTCGCTTGGGGCAACATTGCTTCCTGGCGTTCGGGGCCCACGTCGATCGCGACGTACCCCCGTATGTCATGGCCGCAGGCCAGAGGGCCACACCCCGGGGGATCAACGTCAACGGATTGCAGCGTCACGGCTTCGCAAAGGAGACGGTGCAGGCGTTGAAGCGGGCGTACAAGGCGCTGTATGGCTCCGGGCTGCGGTTGGACGAGGCCTTGGCGGCATTAGATGAGATCGGCCGCGAAGTTCCCGAGGTGGCCACTTTCAGCGCCTTCATTCGTGGCAGTCAGCGCGGCATTATTCGTTAGATCGGCCTCTTGCCTGAGGGCGGCGGTGGCGCACCCGCGGGCGCCGATTGCTTTCCTGTCTGCGCGCCCGCGCCAACGCTGCGACCTGTTGATGCAGCGGGGCTTGCCAAGTGCCTGGGTAGCCGATCGCGCGCTTTGGAGCGGATATGCAACGTATCGCCATGGTGGCCGGTGAGCTCTCGGGTGATTTGCTCGGAGCCGGGTTGATCCGGGAGCTGAAGCGCCGCCATGCGGGGCTGCGTGTCGAGGGGATCGGCGGGCCGGCGATGTTAATGGCCGGCCTGCGCAGCCTCTACCCGCTGGAGCGGCTCTCGGTCATGGGCCTGGTGGAAGTGCTGCGCCATCTGCCCCGGCTGATCGCTTTGCGCCGACGCCTCGTGCGCCACTTCAGAGACAATCCTCCCGAGGTGTTCATCGGCATCGACGCCCCCGATTTCAACTTGGGGCTCGAGCGGCAGTTGCGCATGCTCGGGATGCGCACGGCCCATTACGTGAGCCCGTCCGTGTGGGCCTGGCGCGAGGGCCGTATCAAGCGTATTGCGCAGTCGGTGGATTTGATGCTTACCTTGTTGCCGTTTGAAGCCCGCTACTACCAAGCGCGGGGCGTGCCGGTGGTGTTCGTCGGCCACCCCACGGCCGATCGTTACCGGCTTGATCCCGATTCTTCGTGTTTTCGCGCTGAGCTGGGGCTTGTGGGCGAAGGCTCTATAGTTGCTTTGCTGCCGGGTAGCCGGCAGGGCGAGGTATCACGTATCGGTCCTCTATTCGCGGCGACGGCGGCTCTCCTTGCTCGCCAGCGGCCGGACCTGCAGCTAATAGCGGCCATGGCGACGGCTCCGCTGCGCCGAGCGTTTCAGCGCCAGCTAGAGGCGGTTGGCTTGACCGGGTGCCGCCTGCTAGAGGGGAGATCCGAGGCCGTCATGGGCGCGGCGGATGTCGTGCTCACAGCCTCCGGCACCGCTACCTTGGAGGCCATGCTGCTGCAGCGCCCTATGGTCGTCGCCTATCGCGTCGCACCGCTCACCGCCGCTGTAGTGTCCGCGCTGAGGCTGATCAAGACGCGCCATTTCGCGCTCCCCAATCTGCTTGCGGGTGAAACGCTCGTGCCGGAGTACATTCAAAGGCGTGCGACTCCGCGGAGATTAGCGCGTGCGGTCGAAGACCTGCTTAACGACCCGGCCCAAGCCCACTACCTGCGGCAGCGCTTTCGGCAACTGCATTGCGCACTGCGCTGCAATGCAGATGAACGGGCAGCGGATGCGCTAGAACAACTGGTGAGTCCGTGAGGCGGCTCACGGCGAGGTTCCCCGCCCAGACGGTTCGGGTCGCGGGCATCGATGAGGCCGGTCGAGGCCCGCTTGCCGGACCTGTATATGCCGCGGCGGTGGTGTTGCCACCGACACCGATTGCAGGCATCGCCGATTCGAAGCGACTAGCGGCCGCGCGGCGCAGCGCGTTGGCGGCCATCATCCGGGATCGCGCCCTGGGCTGGGCGATTGGCCGGGCGGAGGTCGAGGAGATCGACCGCCTCAATATTCTTCAGGCGAGCCTGCTCGCGATGCAGCGCGCGGTCGCTGCACTCGCTCCCAAGCCGGACCTTGCCCTGGTGGACGGTCGTGATAAACCGTTGCTGCCCTGCCACGTGGAGTGCATCGTAGGTGGGGATGCTTGCGTGCAGGCGATCAGTGCAGCGTCCATTTTGGCAAAGGTCGCGCGCGATGCCGAAATGGAGGCGCTGGAACAGCATCATCCGGGCTATGGCTTTGCTCGGCACAAAGGATATGGCACGCGAGAGCACCTGGCGGCGTTACGCCGGCTCGGCCCGGCGCCCATTCATCGCCGCTCGTTTCGCCCGGTACGCCTGCTGCTGCACTTGGAATAACATGCCAAGAGGGCGGTGTCGTTGCGAGGCTCGAGACGCTGCGCTCTGGCGGGACACGCCGTGAATACGTCCATGTAGGCTCGACGGCGGCCTCCATGCCGCCGACTGCCCCGCCAGAGCGCAGCGCCCCGAGATGACAATACCTTTAAATCATTCTGGTAAACCGCGCGGCTATGTCGGCTTTGTTCGCTCACCTGCACCTACACAGCGAGTTCTCGCTTCAGGATGGCCTGGTTCGGGTAAAATCCCTGATGCAAGCCGTGGCCGAGGCGCAAATGCCTGCCGTGGCACTCACTGACCAGGGCAATCTGTTCGGCGCGGTGAAATTCTATCGGGCGGCCATGGAGGCGGGTGTCAAACCCATCATCGGCGCCGATATCCGGTTAGTGGACGCCGGCTCGCCTGAGACGCATAGCCGTCTCGTTTTGCTCTGTACGGATGCCAATGGCTACCGCAGTCTTAGCCGCTTGCTCACGCGCAGCTACCTCGAGGGCCAGCAGCGGGGTGTGCCGGTTGTTCATCGGGATTGGCTGCGCGGGCAGTGCGCCGGGCTCATCGGCTTGTCGGGGGCGCGCGCAGGCGATGTCGGGCGAGCGCTGCTGGCAGGCGATTGCACGCTCGCCGGGCAGAGGCTTGACTTCTGGCGCGAGCAGCTCGCCGATCGCTTCTACTTGGAGATCCAGCGTACCGGGCGAGCGGGAGACGAGGAGCACCTGCACGCGGCGGTCGACCTTGCCGCAAGGCGAGGCGTGGCGGTTGTCGCAACCAACGACGTGCGCTTCCTGCGCCCCGAGGATTTTGCCGCGCACGAGGTGCGGGTGTGCATCCAGGAGGGCCGCACCTTGGATGATAAGCACCGCCCGCGAAGCTATAGCGAGCAGCAGTACCTGCGCACTCCAGCGGAGATGGCGGAGCTTTTCGCGGATATCCCTGAGGCGTTGGAGAACACGATCGAGATCGCGCGTCGCTGCAACCTGCACCTGACCATGACTCAGGGTGCATTACCCGTGTTCCCAATTCCTACCGGGTCGAGCATCGATGGCGTTCTGCGCCAGGAGGCCGAGCAAGGGTTGCAAGGACGGCTGCAGCAATCCTTGGCAGCGGATCACCCGCAGAGCGATGTGATCAGACGCCGCTACTGCGATCGCCTCGAGCGGGAGCTCGCGGTAATCATCCAGATGGGGTTCCCCAGCTATTTTCTGATCGTGGCGGATTTCATCCGCTGGGCCAAAGATCAGGCAATTCCGGTCGGGCCGGGGCGCGGCTCGGGTGCCGGTTCGTTGGTGGCCTATGCGCTGCAGATCACGGATTTGGATCCCTTGCGCTACGATTTGCTTTTTGAGCGGTTCCTCAACCCGGAGCGGGTTTCCATGCCCGACTTCGATGTCGACTTCTGCATGGAAGGCCGCGACCGGGTCATCGATTACGTTGCTGCCCGCTACGGGCGTGACAAGGTCGCGCAAATCGTTACGCACGGCACGATGGCCGCGCGCGCCGTGGTACGGGATGTCGGCCGGGTCCTTGGCCATCGCTACGGCTACGTGGATCGCATCGCCAAAATGATTCCCTTCGAGCTAGGTATAACCTTGGACAAAGCGCTGGAGCAGGAGGAGGAGCTGCGTCGGCTTTACCAGGAGGATGAAGAGATCGGTACCCTGCTGGATATGGCGCGCAAGCTCGAGGGGTTGGCGCGCAACGTGGGCCGACACGCCGGCGGGGTAGTGATTGCTCCCTCCGATCTCACTGATTTCACCCCATTGTGCTGCGAGCCGGGTGGGCAAGGACTGGCAACGCAATACGACAAGGATGACATCGAAGCGGTAGGCCTGGTGAAATTCGATTTTCTCGGCCTGCGCACGTTGACGATCATCGACTGGACAGTCAAGGCGGTGAATACGCTCGAGGGCGTGCGTGATGAGCCGGCGCTCGACATCACGGCCATCCCGCTGGATGATCCCAAAGCGTTCGAGCTGCTCAAGCGCTGTGCCACCACGGCGGTATTTCAGCTCGAATCGCGCGGTATGAAGGATCTGATCCGGCGCCTGCAGCCGGATAGTTTCGAGGACATCATTGCGTTGGTGGCGCTGTTTCGCCCTGGACCGCTGCAGTCGGGCATGGTCGATGACTTCATTGCCCGCAAGCACGGCCGTGCCGCCGTTGCCTACCCGAGCCGCGAGCTCCATCAGGAAGCGTTGGAGCCCATCCTCAAGCCCACCTACGGTGTCATCCTCTATCAGGAGCAGGTGATGCAGATCGCGCAAACCCTAGCGGGATATAGCCTCGGTGGCGCCGATCTGCTGCGCCGGGCGATGGGTAAGAAAAAACCGCAGGAGATGGCGGCGCAGCGGGATATTTTTCTCCAAGGCGCGACCGAAAATGGTTTGGGCGCCCGCCAAGCCGAGGGACTCTTTGACTTGATGGAGAAGTTCGCCGGTTATGGCTTCAATAAATCGCATTCCGCCGCCTATGCGCTGCTCGCCTACCAAACCGCCTGGCTCAAGGCGCACTATCCGGCGCCGTTCATGGCGGCGGTGCTCTCCTCCGACCTCGACAACACGGACAAGGTCGTGGCTCTGATCGATGAGTGTCGCAGCATGAAGCTCGCCGTGGAGCCGCCGGACGTTAACCGCTCGGATTACAAGTTCCAGGCTCTCGATTCTCACCGCGTTGTCTACGGCCTGGGCGCCGTGAAGGGTGTGGGGCTTTCCGCCATCGAGGCGCTCGTGGAGGAGCGCCAGGCTGGTGAGCCGTATGCCGACCTATTCGACCTTTGTCGCCGGGTCGACCCGCGCCGGGTCAACAAGCGCGTCCTCGAGGCCTTGATCCGCTCGGGCAGCCTGGACAGCCTGGGCGCCAATCGTGCCACGTTGCTCGCGCACCTGCCGGAGGCGCTGCAATCGGCCGAGCAGCAGTGCCGTAACCGGGATAGCGGACAGGTCGACCTGTTCGGGCTGGGGGCAACGTCGCTCGAGCGCGCGCCGGCTGCGCTGCGCCGCCCGAATGTGCCCGAATGGGAGGAGCGAGAGCGTCTAGCAGCCGAGAAAGCAACGCTCGGGCTCTATCTTACGGGCCATCCGATCGATTACTACGAAGCCGAGCTTGGCGGCATCGTCAGCGCACGCTTGAACCGGGTGAGTGCGGGCGGCTTGGGCGCGCCGCGCCGAGGCGTCGGGCGCAAGCGGGAGGATGAGCAAAAAGTGGTCGTTGCCGGGCTCGTGGTGGCGCTGCGTGCGCGCCAAACGCAAAACGGCGGCCGAATGGGGTTTATCTCGCTGGACGATCGCACCGGGAGGCTGGACGTTATCATCTTTCCCGAGGCTTTCAAGCGCGTTCAGCATCGCTTGGTCAAGGACGAGCTGCTGGTGGTGGAAGGGCTGCTCGGCTACGACGAGTTCACGGACGGCTATCGCGTCGCCGCTGAGCGCGTGCTCGATATTGGCGAGGCACGCGAGGCGTATGCCCGCCATCTCGTCGTCGGTGTCAGCGCCGAGCAGGCGGGGAACGGTTTTGTCCAAGCATTGCGCGAGGTCTTGCAGCCATTTCGTCAAGGCCGATGCCCGGTATGGCTCGAGTATCAGTGCCAGAGTGCATGGGTGACATTGTGCTTGGGGCAAGACTGGCGTGTTCGGCCCACGGATGAGCTACTCGAGCGCCTCGGCCATGTGACGGATCCAGCCACAATTCGAATGGTCTATTGAGGCGCAAGGCGTATCCTACGCCTTGCGCCTGCTACTAAGGAATACGCTAAAAAAGCCTCATTGGATTTTCAACGAACACTCGCCATG